>CANQNX010000108.1 GCA_947625345.1 Candidatus Gastranaerophilales bacterium | reverse complement strand
GTCACTATCTGACGTCTTTAAGTTTTTGAAGTTATAATTTACGGCTTTATTATCTTTGGCATTTATAGTACCTGATTGCATTGTTAAATCAGCTTCTTTAAATACATCAGATACACTTGCAGCTGCATCAGTTGTACCAATAGATAACGTAACATCTGATGAGGTTACACCTTTCTGCGCACCTTTAATTAAGTTATTTAAGTTTACTTTTGAATCTTCATCACCGGTTATTTGTATACTGTAATTTGTTCCGTCTATGGTATCATCAAAGGTTAATGTACTTGAGCCTTCAGCTTTTAAATTCAAAACTGAATCATTACCTGCCATATATATAGCATTTTGTTCACTGCCCGCCATATTTTTGCTGAACTTAGATTCTTGCCCGTTATCTGCAATAATCGTGAGAGAGCTGCCTGTTGTATATATAGCTCCGCCCTTGTCATTAGCGCTGTTATTCGTAAAGCTTGTGTTCTTTATTTCACCTAAGTCATTACCTTCATTATATATAGCACCGCCATAACTTGCCGTTGTTTTATTATTTGTGAAATTAAAGTTTTCAATACCCGTTAATGTGCCTGAGTTTGCTATTGCACCGCCATTATCGGTTGATTGTATTCCGTCAGTATCTATTTTTACATTATCAAGAGTTAAGGTACCTTTATTAGATATTCTCTTTGTATTTTCTATTGTTAAATCATGTATTGTGACAGTTTGATTTGATTCAATTTCATCTAAGAATTTATAATTTGCAACATTTACAGTTGAATCTTCACCATAAATTGTCAGATTTCTTCCTTTAATGCCGTAGTCTTTATTGAATGCAAAATTTCTCGTTTCAGTAAAGGTAAAGGTTTTATCCTCTGTAGTATCAAAGTTTGCCCAAGCACCTAAGGCATTTTTAATACATTCTATGAGTAAAGAGTCATTATCTGTCTTCGTTTTAGCTAATTCAAGTTTGTCTGCAACAAGCATGTCACTCGTCATAACTGCCTTAACACCTGATGCTAAATCTGCTAATATTTTTAACTGTATATTATTATCTTCAGCTTCAAGAACTTGAACCTTGTGTGTGCCTTCAGTAAACTCATTTGTATTAATTCCGGTTATATTAATTATACCTGTTGAACCACTTCCGACCTTGAATTTATCAGCGCTTACAGTTCCGTCAGCGTTAAATTCTATATCTATTTGCGCATTTACTGAGCCATCAGAGGTTTTAAAGCTCTTAAATTTATATGTTGACGCTTTCTCATCCTGAAAATCCAAACGTCCTGAATTCATCGTTAAATCAACATTTTCAAATACATTTGATTCTTTTTCGCCCGTTAAACCGATACCTAAGGTTACGTTTTCTGATGTTACACCCGATGCACCCGTTATCACGTCATTAAAGTTGACTTCTGATGCATCATCACCCGTTATTTTTATTGAGTAATTAGTACCGTCTATCTTATCATCAAATGTAATATTACCGCCGCTTTGTGCCTGAAGTGTCAATGTATTATTTGAAGATGAATCACCTTCCATATAGATAGCATTACTGCTATTATTTGCTTTGTTTTCGCTGAATTTAGATTCTTGCCCGTTATCAGCAGTAATTGTCAAATCTGTATTTTTAGCATATATAGCTCCGCCCTTGTCACTAGCGCTGTTACCTGTAAAGCTTGTATTCTTTATTTCGCCCGTATGGCCGCCTTCTAAGTATAACGCACCGCCGGAACCACTAGTTGTTGAGTTATGTTCAAAGTTAAAGTTTTCTATGCCGTTTAATGTACCATAGTTTGCAATAGCGCCGCCATTTCCGGTTGAGGTCATATTTTGTGCTTCAATAATCGCATTTTCAAGGGTTAAGCTTCCATGATTTTCAATTCTGTTTGAATTTGTTATGGTTAAATCAGAAAGTTTTACCTCTTGAGACTCCTCTATCTTATCCAAGAATTGTTTATTATCAAGGTTTAAAGTAGAGCCTGCACCTTCAACCGTTAAAATATTACCTTTTATTAAAGAATCTTTATTCAGAGTAAAGTCGTCGATTTTATTATTAAATGTAAATTTCTTAGACTGGTCAGTTTCAAATCTTGCCCAAGCGCCCAAAGCATTTTTCATTGCTTCAATTAAGATTGAGTCATTTTCTGTCTGCGTTTGAGCTAATTCATAGGTATCAATAGCTACCATATCACTAGTCATTTCGGCTTGTAAGCCCATATCAATCTTAGCAGCCAAATTTAATTTAAGGTTAGTATTATCACCTTTGATAACTTGTATTAAATATTTGCCCACATCAAATTTTCCCGAGCTTACATTTAAATCAGTTATATTTATTGTACCCGTTGAATCAGCACTAACTAAGAATTTGTCGGCAGTAGCCTCTCCATTTTCAACAATTACATCTATAGATGCATTAACGTTGTTACCTGAAGCTGTAAGTTTTTGGAAATTATAGTCTTTAGCTTGATTGTCATGTACATCTATTTTACCTGAATTCATTGTCAAATCAGCGGTTTTGAAGGTATCTACACCTATACCCAAGGTTACATCGCTTGATGTAACTCCGTTTGAAGCGCCCGTAATTGCGTTCATCAGATTAACTTTTGAATTTGCATCACCTGTAATAGCTATATTATATGAGCTTCCTTCTATTGTGTCTTCAAAAGTCAAGGTGGAATTATTTGTTGCGTTTAAGTTTAAGGTTGAATTTGAACCTGCCATATAAATGGCATTGTTTTTATCTCCTGCTTTATTACCGCTAAATTTAGATTCCCTAGAGTTATCAGCCTTAATACTTAAGCTGTTGCCCTTTGTATATATAGCACCGCCCTCATTAGCGGAAGTATTATTTAAGAATGAATTATTTTTTATCTCTAAGCCGTTGCCTTCAATGTAGATAGCACCGCCATATTGTCCTGTTGTTTTGTTATTTTGGAATGTTATACCGTCAAGACCTGTTATAGTACCGTTAATATTTGCGAGTGCACCGCCGTTTTGAGTTGATTCAATGTCTGATAAATCAATATTTACACTATTGAGGGTTAAAGTACCTTTGTTTTCTATTCTGTTGGTATTGTTTATGGTCATGTTATTAATCGTGACCTCTTGACCCTCAGAGATAGTATCTAAGAATTTGTGTTTTCCGACATCTAAAGTAGTACCTGCACCGTGAATTGTTAATTTATTACCTTTTAGACCATAATCTTTATTAAACGATAAATCATCAACCTGATTGTTGAAGGTAAATATCTTATCTTGATCTACATCATAGTTTGCCCAAGCGCCCAAGGCATTTTTCAAGGCTTCTATTTTAATTGAATCGTTATGTGTATTAGTTGTAGCAAGTTCAAAGGTATCGACAACTAACATTTCATTATTCATAACGGCTTGCAAATTTCTTTCGATATCAGTTTTTAGTACAAGTTCAAGTGTGCCGCTATTATTATTTATAATTTGTAATGTATTTATACCTTCTCTAATTGCATTTACTATATTTAATGATGTAATATTAATTTTACCATTTGAGCCTTCACCTGCTGAAAATTTATCAGCCGTAACAATGTTATCACCATAAACTATATCTATTTCAGCATTAACATTATCACCTTCCGCTACTAATTTATGGAAGTTATAATCGTTAGATTGACCGTCATTAACGTCAATAGTACCTGATTTCATTGTCAAATCAGATGTTTGAAATACATTAGAAGCACCTAAACCGAGTGTTACATTTTCAGAGGTTACACCCTTTGAAGCATATGATATATTATTATTTAAGTTAACTCTTGAAGTTGAATCCCCTGTTATATTTATAGCGTAACCTGATTGGCTGCCCGAAATGGCATCATCGAAAGTTAAAGTACTACGATTTTCTGCATTCAAAGTTAAAGTAGTACCACTTCCTGCCATATATATAGCATTATTTCCATCATTTGCACTGTTTTCGCTGAATTTCATTTCACTTCCGTTATCAGCGGTTAGTTTAATACTTTTATTCGTATATATTGCACCGCCTGACTTTGATGCGTGGTTTTTAGTGAATGAAGTATTTTTAATTTCATCTAAGCCTGTACCGTTATTATAAATAGCACCGCCATTTTCAGAGGTTGAGTTATTATTAAACGTAAAGCCATCTATGGTATTTGTCCACGTACCATAGTTAGCTATAGCGCCGCCATCAGCCGACGAAATTATATCAGATGTATCCAATGTAACATTATCAAGGGTTAATGTACCATGGTTTTCAATTCTTTTTGTGTTGTTAATGGTCATATCGGATATTGTTACGTTTTGATTTTGACCGATAAAATCCAAGAATGTTTTATTATCGACATTTAAGGTAGAACCTTTACCTGTTATTGTTACGTTATCACCCTTTATTGCAGAGTCTTTATTGAGAGTAACAGTTTCAGTAGTTAAGAATTCAAAGGTTTTTTCATCTTCAGTTTGGAATCTTGCCCAAGCGCCTATTGCGTTATCGATTGCATCTACTAAAATTGAGTCGTTTTTTGTATTTTTAGTAGTTAGACCGAAGGTATCTACAACAACATCCTTATTTGTCATTTTGGCTTTTACACCGTCATTTATCGTTGCACGAAGGTTTAATTGGATATTTTCCGTTTCTGAATCCAATATTTGGATTTCGTGGCGTCCTACCGTTAAATTATTCAAATTTACGGTATCAATATTCAATCTGCCCTGAGAACCTGCGCCGACTTTAAATTTATCTGCGATTACGTCTGCACCGTTTATTTGTACATCAATATCGGCATCAATCTTTCCATCTGTTGAAGTTGCCTTTAAGTTTTTGATATTGTAGGTTTGTGCGCTTCCGTCTTTAACATTGAGTTTACCTGAATTTACTGTTAAATCCGTAGTCGCAAATGTATTTGTTCCGAAACCTAAGGTTACGTTGCTTAATGTAGCACCCGTCGAAGCGCCCGCAATAGTGTTCATTAAGTTAACTTTTGAATTCGCATCACCTGTAATATCTAATCCGTATGAGCTTCCCGATATACCGTCATCAAAGGTTATAGTTGAGCCGTTTGTTGAGTTTAAAGTTAAGGTAGTATTTGAGCCTGCCATATATATTGCATTATCTTGACTGCCGGCGGTATTATTTCTGAATTCTACATTGCCGTTTGATTTATCAGCCGTTATCTTTAAACTTTTTGTCGTATATATAGCGCCGCCGCTTGTCGCTGCGTGGTTACCCGTAAACGAGCTGTTCTTTATTTCGCTTAATGAGGCGTTATCGTTATATATTGCACCGCCATAGCTGCCTGAAGTAGAGTTTGATGCAAATGTATAGCCGTCTATAGTATTTGACCACGTACCATAGTTCGCTATAGCACCGCCATTAGCAGTCGAAGTTATATTAGAAGTATCTAAAGTAACATTAGTAAGGGTTAATGTACCTCTGTTTTCGATTCTGTTTGTGTCGTTAATGGTCATATTGGATATATTTACGTTTTGACCAGCTTTGATATTATCCAAAAACAGATGCTTATTAACATTCAAGGTAGAGTTATCACCGATAATAGTTAAGTTATTACCCTGAATAGCTGAATCTTTGTTGAGATTAACAGTCTGAGTGCTTGTGAAGGTAAATTTCTTATTGGAAGCAGTTTCATATCTTGCCCATGCGCCTATTGCGTTTTTCATGGCATCAATTAATATAGTATCGTTATCAGTTCTTGTTTTTGTCAAACCGAAGGTATCAACAGCTATATCTTCACTTGTCATCTCTGCTCTAATACCCATATCAAAAGTTGCAGTTGAAGCAAGCTGCAATTGTATATTGCTTGTATCTGAATCAAGTATTTGTATCTTATGTTCACCGACAGTGAGGTGTGAAACATCTAATTGAGTTATGTTCAATCTGCCCTGAGAGCCTGAGCCCACTTTAAATTTATCTGCAGTAATAGTATCGCCGTCTAATTTTACATCAATATCGGCATTAATAATTCCTGTTTGCGTTGTTGCCTTCAAGCTATTGAAATTATAGATTTTAGCGTTTCCGTCTTTTACGTTAATTTTACCTGAATTCATAGTCAGGTTGGCGGTTTTAAATGTATCTTCAACTATACCCAAGGTTACGTCGCTTGATTGAACTCCGTTTGAAGCGCCCGTAATTGTGTTCATTAAATTAACTTTTGAATTGGAAGTACCTGAAATATTTATTGCATATGATTTTCCTGCTATTGCATCATCAAATTGCAAAGTGGAGCCGCCTGTTGACTTCAAATTTAATGTTGAACCTAACGGATTCATATATATTGCTTGTTTATTTGATTCCGTATTGACATAGTTTCCGCTAAAGGTTGTTGTAGAGCCGTTATCAGCAGTAATCGTTAATTGATTTGAAGATTCATTGTCAGTGCCGTCATAATATATAGCACCGCCGTTTGTTGCTGCGTGGTTGCCCCTAAAGTTTGTATTTTTAATTTCGCCCACGTCACCATATAAAAACATTGCGCCGCCATATTTAGCAATGTTATTTGAGAAGGTAGAACCTGTAATTCCTTTTAATATACCGCCTGCATATATAGCGCCGCCATAATTTGCACTGTTACCGCTAAATGTAGTATTTTTTATTTCGTCAATCGTGCCCTGATAATTATATATTGCGCCGCCTTTAGATTCAGACACTGAAGTTGAGTTATTTGTGAATGAAGAATTGTTTATTCCCGTTATAGTACCGTAATAATTATTAATAGCACCGCCGTTATCTGAAGTCGTCGTCAAACCTGACATATTAAGAACAGAGTTTGATAAGGTAAGTGAAGCACCCATATTTTTTATTCTGTTGCTGTTTTTTATGGTGAGGTTTGAAATGGTTATGTTTTGACCATTTGTTATATTATCCAAAAATTTGTATTTTTGGAGATCCAAGGTTGAACTATTACCTGATATCGTAATCTTTTTCCCTTGGATTGCCGAATCTTTATTCAGGGTTAAAGTTGTGGGCGATAAAAATGTAAATGTTTTATCATCATTTGTACTATATCTTGCCCAAGCACCGATTGCATTTCTCATTGCAACAACTAAAAGAGTATCATTTGTCGTACTTGTTTTAGTGAGCTCAAATGTATCTATAGCCAAGTCATTAGTTGTCATACTTGCTTTTACAAGGTTATTTATTGATGCTGACAGCGTTAACTGAAGATCATTGGAAGAAGATTCTAATATCCTCATCCTATAAGTGCCTTCAGAGATATTGCTGATGTTAACATTCGAAATATCTATACGACCTTTAGATGAAGAACCCACCTTCAATGTATCATAGGTTGCCGTGCCCCCTGTTATTCCGACATCTAAATCCATATTAATTTTTGTGGTTGCCGAAGATGCCATTAAATTTTTAATGTTATAAGTGTGAGCAGCTGAATCTTTAAGATTTATTTTACCTGAACTTACCGTTAAATCGGTATTTGTAAAGGTATCTGTACCCATTTGTAAGGTTACATTGCTTAATGTAGCACCTTTTGATGCATTTGTGATAGTATTCATCAGGTTTACTTTTGAAGTTGAATCACCCGTTATATTTATTGAGTATCCTGATGATGAACCCGAAATGGCATCTTTAATATCAATTGTAGAACTGCCTGTCGCATTTAATTTTAATGTTGAGGCACTTGCCATATAAATAGCTTGAGTAGTACTGCTTGATGAACCTATATAGTTTCCGCTGAAGGTCACTGTACTTCCGCTATTTGCTGTTATTCTTAAGCCGTTTGAATCACTACCCGAATAATATATAGCGCCGCCGTTTGTCGTTGCATGGTTACCCGTAAACGAGGTATTGATTATTTCACCTATGCTTGAGCCTGACAGATAGAGTGCACCGCCATAACCGGCATAGTTGCCTGTGAAGGTTGAACCTGTAATTCCGCCGAAGGTACTTGTGCTATATATAGCACCGCCTGAGCCTGATGCCGTATTATTAGAAAACGTAGAACTTGATATTGCACCTAAATTATTCGATGAATATATAGCGCCGCCGGAGCTTGTTGCGGTATTATTTGAAAATGAAGTATTTAATATTTGACCTAAAGTCCCTGTATTATATATTGCACCGCCCGAGTGTGATGAGTTTGCCTGATTACTAGAGAAGGTAAACCCGTTTATACCGTTTATTGTACCCGTATTATATATAGCACCGCCGTTTGAAGTGCCTGTCTTAGAGCTCATATCCATCTTTACGTTACTAAACGTAAGTTTTCCGCCTGAGTTTGATATCCTATCCTGATTTTTTATGGTCGCATTGGATATTGTAATATCCTGAGAAGAAGATATACTGTCTAAAAAGTCGTAGTTCGCAACGTCTATTGTAGTATTGTTACCGACTATTTCTATCTTGTTACCCTTTATTGCGGCATTATCATTGAATGTAAAATTTACACCCGAGTTAAATGTGTATTTTTTATTTGAGGTAGTTTCAAACCTTGACCAAAAATCAAAAGCGTTAGTTTTGTTAGAGAGCAAGATAGTATCATTAGTAGTAGAGGTTTTTGTTAAAGCGAGGTATCTGACACTGTCACTACTTGTCATAATAGCATTAACACCTTCATTAACCTCATGGTCAAGTGCCAATTTTAAATTGCTTGTTGGTGAATATAAAACTTGGAAACGACCTGATACACCTGTAACCTTTGATAATATATCATCCGCAATAATATTTAATGTTCCTGAAGAAGATGAATCAGTAACACGTATTGTATCAAAAGAAGATGCGCTTAAGAAATCCCATTTTAACTTGGTATTTGTACTATCTGATGTATTAAGTTTTTTAAAATAATATGTGGTAGCTTTGCTGTCAGATAAATCCATTGTACCTGACTTCATTGTTAAAGCAGTGGTATTAAATACATATGATGTTGAACCCGATGTCGGCCCTATACCGAGTGTAACATTTTCAGAGGTTACACCTGATGAACTTACACCTGAAATAGTATTATTTAACTGTACTCTTGAATTTGAATCCCCTGTGATTGTTAAATTGTAGTTATTACCTTTAATTGCATCATCAAATTGGATTTTACCGCCGTTTGTAGCATTCAAGGTCAATGTGGTTCCTGCAGAGTGCATATAAATAGCTTCTTTATTGCTGGTTGAAGAACCTATATAGTTTCCGCTGAATAGTGAAGTACCGCTGCTGCCGTTTGCAGTAATTTTTAGGTTTTGCGTAGAACCGATTGCACCGCCATATTGAGAAGCGTGGTTATTTGTAAACGTTGAGTTTATAATTTCGCCTATGGTGCCTGTGTTATATATAGCTCCGCCTCTTTCCATTGATGTATAGTTGCCTGTAAATGTGGCATTTTCAATCTTGGTTATGGTTGATGTATTATTAATAGCGCCGCCCCATGTTTTATCAACAAAGTTGCTGCTAAACGTAGAGCCTGATATAGCACTTATTGTACCTTGGTTATATATAGCGCCGCCGCCTGAAGAGCTCTTACCTCCATATGCTTTATTACTCGTAAAATCACCCGAAATTGTTCCTATTGAACTATAGTTAAATATAGCACCGCCGGCACTCCTATATCCCGAAGAAGAATTGGTATTTTCCGAATAGTTATTAGAGAAATCAGCGGATAATGTGGTTATTGTGCCTTCATTATATAAA
Organism: Candidatus Gastranaerophilales bacterium; assembly: GCA_947625345.1. Classification (GTDB taxonomy): domain Bacteria; phylum Cyanobacteriota; class Vampirovibrionia; order Gastranaerophilales; family Gastranaerophilaceae; genus Avigastranaerophilus. The sequence continues at coordinate 5,512 of CANQNX010000108.1, read as the reverse complement.
GCACCACCCATTATATTTTGACCCGAACCATATAAATGGTTATTTTGAAAGCTTCCGTTTATAGTTTGAATAGTGTTATTATTATAAAGCGCACCGCCAAACTCTGAATTTGCCGCACTACTTATATAGTTACCGCTAAATATCGAGTTTATTGTTGTTATATTTCCGCCATAGTTTGATAAAGCACCGCCATAAGCTCTGTTTCTACCTTGACCAACATAGTTATTATAGAAGTCAGCAGTAATACTGTTTATAGTTCTGGTATTAAAAATGGCACCGCCTTGCATTATTTCAGTTGAAGAAGAAGAAGCACGATTCCCTGTCAAGTCACCAGTAATTGAGGTAATAGTTCCGCTATTATATATAGCGCCGCCGCCTGTATAACCATCACTGGCATTAGATATATTACTTGAAATGGTACCTATAGTACCGGAGTTAGATATACCATCTCCGCCTGTTATAGCACCTCTTATATAATCAATCCTGTTATTGTTATAAATAGAGCTGTCATTAAATGCTGAATTTAAATTTGTTATGGTACCAAAGTTATGAATATTACTATTATTAGAAAACGTATAACCGCTCGAGATAGTTCCTATAGTACCACCACTATCATTAAGAATGCCACTACTGTTAAAACTTGCCCCAATAGTGTTAATGTTTTTTGAGTTATAAATGGCTGAATAAGTACTATTATTTGTAAAACTTCCGTAAATGCTACCTATTGTTCCCGTATTTAATATAGCACCGCCGCCTCTATAAGCACTGCTGCTGTTGTTTTTGAACGTAGCACTAATATAATTAATAGTTCCGCTATTATATATAGCACCGCCGCCTGAATAATTGTAATTTCCTTCACTACCTCCACCTTGTACAGATATTGAGTTTGAATCAAAGGTGCCGTAAAGGTTACCAATATACCCTGTATTATATATAGCGCCGCCTGCTGAATATTGAGGAGAGCCTTTAATTGAATTTAATGTAAAATCACCATATAAATTTGTAATCGTACCCGAGTTATATATAGCACCGCCATAACCTACACTGTCACCATAAGCATAGTTATTATCAAATTTGAGATGATAACTTGAATAGCCAATATTATCTATGGTTCCATCGTTATATATGGCACCGCCCAATGCATGAGTACCATCAGCATAATTATTATACATATAATTGCAGTTAGATGTACTGACACCGATTTGCTTAATTGTACTACCAGTCATATTAGCTATAACACCGCCATATGCATAACCACCGTTAGAAATAACGTAGTTATTATTGGCATTTACAAAACTTAAATTGTTTATTTTTCCATAATGATTGTATATAGCACCGCCAAATGCCATATCTGTTCCGCCATCATCATCAAGGTCTATAAAATTATTAGTTAGGTACTCAGGATATATTGACTCTATTGTTCCTGTATTATATATCGCTCCACCTGTATTATAAGCTGAATTATAGGTTATTTGGTAATTAGATATATAACCTATATAAGAAACATTATAAATACCCCCGCCCAATCCGGCATAATTATAATTTATATCTCCATATATAAAATCTATATCACCGGCATTATATATACCACCGCCTCTATCTACGGTTGAATTTTGATAGAAATCCGCATAAATATCAGCTATATAACCATTATAAGCGTTATATATAGCTCCGCCATAAGAAGTAGATCCTGAATAATAAGCATTATATATTTTGTTATTAGAAAACTCACCATATATATTAGAAATATCACCTGAGTTATATAAAGCACCACCAAAAGCCGAATAATAACTACCATCAATATAGTTATTATAAAAATCAGCGTATATATCATTTAAAACATTGGAGTTATATAAAGCACCGCCATAGCCATTTCCTCCTGTTGTATTTACATTTACATGATTGCTCGCAAAAAGAGTGTATTTGCTGCTGTCTCCAATATTAACACCACTATTGTATGAATTATAAATAGCACCGCCTAATGCAGAATAAGCATGGACAGAATTATGGGTAAAATCTCCGACAACTTTAGGCATTTTGCCAGAAATAGCACCACCAGTGGCATAATCATTACTCGTTGCATCGTTATTTAAAAAATTACCCGTTATAGTGCCTATTGTACCTCTATTATATATAGCGCCGCCACTTGATGAACCACCGGTATTTTTTACAGTATTAGATATAAAATCACCATTTATATTACCCATGGTTCCTTCATTATATATAGCGCCGCCACTCGATATTCCATCATAAACACCCTGAGTATAATTACCCAAAAAATCAGCGTATAATGTAGACCCGTTGGCAAAATAATGAGAAGAGGCATTATATATAGCACCGCCCAATGCAGTGGAACCCACGACATAGTTTCCGATAAAGTAAGTTGAACCGCCCCCTATGGTACCTGCATTATATATAGCACCGCCATAGCCTCTATATCCATAAGAAATATGGTTGCCTAAAAAAGCATTTGGAGTTGCGAGAGAAGAAATTGTTCCTGTATTATATATAGCACCGCCATAAGTCTCGGGAGCTCCTGAACCTTCATTGCCCCAACCTGCTCGGTTATTTATAAAAACGCTTGATAAAGAATTGATATTATATGTATTATATAATGCACCACCATTACCAGTGTAATAATTATCAGCGAAATCAGAGGTCAAATTTGTAATTGAACCGTAATTATATAGAGCGCTATTATAAATGCTAACACCGACAAAATCTCGGCTTAATGAAGTAATATTAGATGAATTACTATATGATGAAGATGCCCCTGAAGAATTATAACGCAAGTAAAAGTCATAATTACCTGACGAGCCTGAATTTAATACTTTACCATAGGAATCACTTCCCCATTTGTAGTACTTATAAGTACTTTCCGAGCCGAAAGCTGTTGTTCTTTGTTTTATATAATTATAAGTTGCACTGGCACTATGAGAGGTAGAACTGTAACTGCCGTATACGGGCACGTAAAATAAGTAACTACCTGAAGAAGATGTGGAATTAGTATAACCGGCATTTGACGACCCTCTTGTCGGCAAAGTGGTAGCAAAAGAGGCATCAGGATTCATTAGTAAAAGGACAGATGCAGCTAATAAGAGTTTGTACTTCTTCAAATTACCCCCCCCCCGACACTACTAACTATTAAACTATAATTCCACTCAATAATTGCATAATTATTTAATACCACATCGTATAATATAATGTATCATACATTAATATTATATATTTACGTTTTTTTTATTTCAAGTATTTTCAGGAAAAATTTTTAAAAATTTTCAGCAAAATATACTTTTTTTGCTTTTTCATTTCATTCTGAACCCTCTTTGTCATGCTGAACTTTACTTGTCATTCTATACTTTAACCCTGTCATTCTGAACTTTACTTGTCATTCTGAACTTGTTTCAGAATCTCTTTGCTTCTTCTTTTTTGTCATTCTGAGGAGCGAAGCGAGCTCAGAATCTCTTTACTTCTTCTTTTTTGTCATTCTGAACTTGTTTCAGAATCTCTTTGCTTCTTCTTTGTCATTCTGAACTTGTTTCAGAATCTCTTTACAGTAGACCCTGAAATAAATTCAGGGTGACATCATGTTGTTTTCTCTGTCATGCTGAACTTGTTTCAGAATCTCTTTGTTTCTTCTTTTTTGTCATTCTGAGGAGCAGAGCGAGCTCAGAATCTCTTTGCAGTAGACCCTGAAATAAATTCAGGGTGACATCATGTTGTTTTCTCTGTCATTCTGAACTCGTTTCAGAATCTCTTTGCTTTTTTTGCAGTAGACCCTGAAATAAATTCAGGGTGACATCTTACTTTCTTCTTGTCATTCTGAATATCGGAACTTGCTATATTTACTATTCAGCCCGTGCTTATATAAATATATTTCCACGGGTAAAAAATTTTAAAACCTTTTTCCTGCTTTCTCATGTTATTTCATGCCTTTTCAACTTTTATTCAGCTATTTCTCACGTTAATATTCGGTTACTATACTATTAATACTTGGTTTTTATATATTCTATACACCTTTATGCCTATGCTTACTGTTTATTTGAAATTTTACAAAACTTCAAATTTCTCTTCACTTCACTTTTCATACCAACCAAATGTCATAACCACACGTATCATGCTGAACTTTACTTGTCATTCTGAACTCGTTTCAGAATCTCTCGCTATTAAAAAAAAGATGATGCCCGATTGCCGACACCACCTTCTTTTCACTTCTCGTTTATTTAATCTATTGTCGCACTTAATCTAGTGTCGCAACATTACGCTTGCTCCTCGCAACCGTAAAGTTGCTCAGTCTTCACTTCGTTACGCATACAAGCTTGCAAAGCTCATTCTTCGCTTGCTCGTTTTGTAACCTTTTCAATACGCCACTCGGACAACTTTATTTCTCTTCGTTCCAAGAATACATTTTCCTCAGCTCTTTACCTACTTTTTCAAGCTGATGCTCTGCCTTTACCCTCCTCGTAGCTAAGAAATGAGCCCTGTTCGCAGCCCTGTTCTCTGTTATCCACTTGCCGGCAAACGTTCCGTCTTGAATCTCCGCTAAAACCTTCTTCATCTCTTTCTTCGTTTCTTCCGTTATTATTCGCTTGCCTATCTCATAATCACCAAATTCCGCTGTATCAGATATTGAATATCTCATCTTCGCAAATCCGCCTTGATAAATTAAATCTACTATTAGCTTCATTTCATGAATACACTCAAAATAAGCATTCTGCGGATCATATCCAGCTTCTACTAACGTTTCAAAACCTGCTTGCATTAACGCCGTTACTCCGCCGCAAAGTACTGCCTGCTCGCCAAATAAATCTGTCTCGGTTTCTTGTCTGAACGTTGTCTCAAGCACTCCGGCTCTCGCTCCGCCTATGCCTGCCGCATACGCTAATGCATTCTCCATAGCCTTTCCCGATGCATTCTGATGTACTGCAACTAAACACGGAACCCCTTTGCCTTCCGTATACTCGCTTCTTACAGTATGCCCAGGCCCCTTCGGCGCTATCATTACTACATCTACATCACTCGGCGGTACTATTTGATTAAAATGAATATTAAATCCATGCGCAAATGCTAATGTCTTACCCGCCGTTAAATTGGGCGCAATCTGCGTTTTATAAATGTCTGCCTGCTTTTCATCAGGTAATAATATCATTATAAAATCAGCAGCCTTTGATGCTTCCTCAACCGTAGCTACCTTTAATCCTGCTTCCTCAGCCTTTTTCCACGATTTTGACCCATTGTATAAACCTACTACTACATTGATTCCGCTTTCATGTAAATTGAGTGCATGCGCATGACCTTGACTGCCATATCCGATAATCGCAACCGTTTTCCCTTTTAATAAACTTAAATTGCAATCTGATGCATAATAAATTTTTGCCATATTTCCCCTCGTTTTCTATATTTTTTATTATAAACAACGTACTTTCAGTTTAATCCCCAAAAAATTTATAGTCAATATATAAAAAATTAAATACCGCAAAAATGGCTAAACCTGTCACAAGGAATAAAAACA
>CANQNX010000107.1 GCA_947625345.1 Candidatus Gastranaerophilales bacterium | reverse complement strand
TTTATTTTTATATTTAAGTGCATTTCTTTGACTTTTTGTCATAAGCATATACATATCCATATTACGGAAAGCTTCATTATATGAGTTTAACTGGGTGAGATAACCGCCCAATTGAGAAGCGACTGAGGATACGGCTACAGAAGGGTTATAGTTTTCGTATTTTCTTCCCGTAGAAGGGTGTGCGAATATAAAATAGCCGTTTTCTCCGTATGTTCCGTCATTACTGTATGATATATTGTATTTGTATATAGGTGTCATAGTTGATTTTACGGAAGTCGTAACATTCATATTTTTATCACCAAACAAAACAGCGGTGTAATCAGCCTGAGAATCACTTAAAAAATTAAAATTTTCTACATTTACAACACCGTTATTGGAATTTACAACAAAATTATCCGTACTGATTTTACCCATTTGTTTATTTCTTAAGTCAACACCTACATTTCCTATATTAACTTTACCGTCTGACAGTTCCAATTCTCTAAAATGTAAGTCATTCATGCCCATATTTAAAATATTTAAATTACCTGATGACATTTGAAAAGAGTTATTATTATTCAAATACTTAGCATCAGATACAACGACATTGGAATTAGAATTACTTATTTGTGCATTTTCTATATTATTATAAATTTCTATTTTACCGTCACCTGATAAATTAAGATTATAACCCTTTGAAGATGCATCATCATATGCACCTGAAATTGAATCATTTAATAAGATACTACCGCCATTTTGAGCTTTCAAAGTTAATGTTTTTTGGTTGTCCACATATATTGCTTCGTTCTTATCAGAAGTTTTATTACCGGAAAATACAGTATTTGCATTATCTGCGAGAATTTCCAAATCATTGGAGGTATAAATAGCACCGCCGGAAGAAGAAGCATAGTTATTGTAAAAAGATGAATTTTTAATGGTTTCAATAGTACCTTGGTTTGAAATAGCTCCACCTCTTGCCGTTTCACCTTCAACTCTGTTATTTAAAAAATCACCTGTTATGCTATCTATAGAGCCGTCATTATTTATTGCACCGCCATTACCTTTTTTAAGCGTCGTCACGGTATTACCGATAAAATTGCCTTCTATACTTCCCATTTGACCGTTAGTATCATTATTTATTGCGCCGCCTTTTACTTCTAAATGGCTGTTAGTTGCATTTTCCAAGAGAATATAATTATTTACGAAGTCTCCTTTTATATTATCAATTTGTCCTTTATTATTTATTGCACCGCCATAAGGGTCTAATACGTGGTCATCATGGTCATTATGGATATAGTTTCCCGCAAAATTACCGTTTATACTTGTTATTACGGCATTTTCTTCATTATTTATTGCACCGCCCGAGGAAACAAATGCATTAGCTTCTATATAATTTTTATAAAAATTTGAGTTGATTTCACCTATAGTTCCTTTGTTATCTATTGCTCCGCCGCGTGCTCTCATAGATGAAATATAATTTTCGTAAAAATCACCGTTAATAGAATGAATATTTCCTTCCTCAGAATTAAATATTGCACCGCCTTTTCGGTCATGATTATCTCCATTTGCAAGCACTTTATTTTGCATAAAGGAGGATTCTATATTTGTTATGGTACCTTTATTATATATTGCGCCGCCTGATATATCTGCTATTGAAGATGTACCCGTTACATAATTACCTATAAAATCGCCCTTTAAATCATCTATATTTGCGGATGTACCATTATACAATGCACCACCGCCTGATTCATTTCTTGTAGTATTTACCCAATTTCCTATAAAATCAGACTCAATTGAAGTTATACTGCCGTTATTACTTAAAGCACCGCCATATGCACCTTTTCCGTCAACATAATTTCCTATAAAAGAACCTTTTAATGAATTTATAGTGCCGGAAGCATCGTTAAATAATGCACCGCCGTAGTCGGTTGTATTGTTTAATGTGCCTCCGCTTCCCGTTCTTTTTATCGAATTACCTATAAAATCTGATACAATATTACCGATTGAACCTTTATTATATATAGCGGCACCTTGTGCATCAACGGCGCGAGTACTATCACCACCAATATAGTTAGCAATGAAATTTCCGCTAATAGATGTTATCTCGGCATTTTCAGCATTATATACGGCAGCACCGATAGGTTCCCAAGTTACATGATTTTCTACAAAATTTCCGCTTAAAGAACCTATTATTCCGTTAGTATTATTATTAACTGCTGCACCGGGTGAACCATTTTCCAAACCTATAAAATCTCTTAAAACCGAAGCCGTATTTGAATTATTATCTACTCTGTCCGTATTTGTTGTTGCAGCAGTAGTAGTATCATAATGAACTGTTATTGTTGTTTTTCCCTCAGTAGGACTTGTCACTTCACCAAACGTTTTATTTAACGCATCATCTGACCATTCAAAATATTTCACACCGTCTGATGATGAATAAGTTGTATTTTTCAGCTCAATATTATATTTTTTTGCGGTTAAAATATCATTTTTTAAATCATATATAGTTATTTGATAAGAGCCGCTTTCAGATGCTTCATTTAATCTATAGCCGGCATTATCTTTAAGAACAGGTATATCTGCGGCGATAACGGTATTATTAGCTAAACCCAATAATACAGCAGCAGCCAAAAACGAATTCAATCTTCTCATAATTCAGTCTTTTTTTCTTCCGAACTCTTTATTATTTTTATTCCCAAAACTAAAAAATATTTATACAATAATATTACATTTATTTTTAAAATATGTAAATATAGGG
>CANQNX010000106.1 GCA_947625345.1 Candidatus Gastranaerophilales bacterium | reverse complement strand
GTATGCGTAACGAAGTGAAGACTGAGCAACTTTACGGTTGCGAGGAGCAAGCGTAATGTTGCGACACTAGATTAAATTTGATATTAAATTTGCCATTTCGATAGCTGATTTTGCAGCATCACTGCCTTTATTACCGGCTTTTGTTCCTGCTCTTTCAATTGCTTGTTCAATATTGTCGCAAGTTAATACTCCGAAGATAACAGGTATTGTTGTTTCAAGAGAAACTGCTGCAACACCTTTGGATACTTCAGCACAAACATAGTCATAATGAGATGTTGAACCTTTAATTACCGCACCTAAGGTTATAATTGCATTGTATTTTCCGCTTTTTGCAGCTAATTTTGCTGTCAATGGGATTTCAAATGCGCCCGGTACCCATATTATATCAATATTCTCTTCTTTTACTCCGTGCCTGATGAGCTCATCTTTTGCACCTGATAATAATTTTGCGCCTATGAACTCATTAAATCTTGCAATTACTATGCAAAATCTTTCTTTTTTTACCGTCAACATTCCTTCAATAATATTTGCCATTTTTTCTCCTAAAGATTTTTTTATTATATTACATCAAAAAATTTTTTTTAGGAAGTTCTGTTTGTAATGAATTTAAATTAGTTTTACTTTAATGTATCTAATAGTTTAAAATGTACTATTGATATAGCTAATGGTTGTTATAGTGTTTCTGTATGGCAAGTTGTGAAAAGGCTTCGGGGGGGGGTAGCTTATTAGGTCCCAATTTTAAGATAATACACCATTAAAATATGTTGTAATTTTTTTGTTATATATTACAATATACTTGAAGTATTTTTATTTCGAATGTAATTATGGTTAATGTAAAAACACAAAAAAATAAAGTATTTGTAACTTCTCCTTTGCTTCCTGATTTGGATGATGTTGCTTCTCAATTGAAAGAAATTTGGGCTGCAAAGTGGATTACTAATATGGGTGAAAAACATAATCTTTTGGAATCAAAATTAAAAGATGTCCTTAACGTAGATAATGTTTGCTTATTTAATAACGGTACAATTGCTCTTTTAACTGCAATTAAAGCTCTTGATATACCTATTGGCAGCGAAGTAATTACGACGCCGTTTACATTTGCTGCTACACCGCATTGCATTACTTGGAATGGTTTAAAACCCGTTTTTTGTGATATTGAACCTGATACAATGACTATTGATGCTAATAAAATTGAAGCTTTAATTACACCAAAAACAAAACTGATTTTAGGTGTTCACGTTTATGGATTCCCATGTAATGTAAAAAAAATTGATGAAATTGCTAAAAAATATAATTTAAAGGTGATATATGATGCAGCACACGCATTTTCAACAGAAATAGAGGGAAAAGGAATAGGAAATTTTGGAGATATTACAATGTTTTCCTTCCACGCCACTAAACTTTTTAATACTGTTGAAGGTGGTTGTCTTACATTCAATAACTCCGATTTGTATAAGAAAATTTGTAATCTAAGAAATTTTGGTATCCAAAATGAAGAATGTGTTTCTGATATCGGTATCAACGGTAAAATGAATGAAATACAAGCAGCTATAGGTCTATTAAATTTAAATCTCTTTAGAGATGAACAAGCAAAAAGAAAGAAAATATATGACTTATATAATTCAAATATTTCTTTAATTAAAGGGATAAGAATACCAAAGATGCCTTCAAATACAACTAATTCTTATCAGTATTATCCTATTATTATTAATGACGATTATTATACAGACCGTGATGATTTATATAACAGATTCAAAGCAATTAATATAATGACAAGGAAGTATTTTTATCCCGCATGCAGTGATTATGCTTGTTATAAAGACAATTCAAAACATTATGAAGTACTTGATGATATAAAGCACAGAGTTTTATGTTTACCATTCTATGGCTCTTTGCCTTGTGAAGTTACGGATAAAATTATCAGAGGGCTAAATGGAAAGTTTGAATAAAGTATTTTCTAAAACTATTACTAAAACTCATGATATATACAGGTTCTTTGGTATAAGATTTTCCGTTAAAACTTTAAGATTTTTTAAAGCGCTTACTAAAGAGTCAATTATTGTTCAAGATAATTATGATTTATCTGAGCTAAAACAGGCAAAAAAAATTATTGTTTTCTTCGTTTCTCCCATAATTGAAATTAACGGAGGAATTATATCTATATTTAATTTGTGTAAATATACAAGGGAACTTATTAAGGATTCATATGTTATGCTTGTAACTTATCCCGGAAAGTATACTTATGCGAAAAATGACAATTTTTATAATAATGAAAAGGTATTCAGGTTTGACCAATTAATTAAAAATGCTAAATGTGTTGAAGAAATGATTTTGCATATTCCTGAATATTATGCCGATAAATTTATTTCTTCTCTCTCTGCTAATGAAAAGAATTTTTTTAAATCTATTAAAAATTTGCATATAAACATTTTAAATCAGAATATTTTATTTATGCCTGAAGCTGAAAAAATTAACAAATATAAACAGCTTTCATCAAATATCACTGCTACTTGTGCTCATGAAAAATATTGCAATCAAGATTATTCTAACAAATATGATATACCGTTTCACTTGTTGTCGGCACATATGGATATCTTACCTGAAAAAATATACAGTTTTAATGAAAAAGAAAAAATAATTGTACTTTCTCCCGATACTTCACCATTTAAAGATGAATTAGTTGAACATTTAAAAAAATCACTTCCCGATTTTAGATTTATATCCGTTCAAAATATGAAATTTAAAGAATATATTGATTTAATCTCAAAAGCATATTTCACAATTTCTTTTGGTGAAGGATTTGATTCATATCTTCTGCAGCCGGAACTTGTTAATTCTTTAGGATTCAGTGTATACAATGAAGCATTTTTCCCTGATAAAAGCTGGTTAGATCTAAAAAATATTTATTTAAATCCGGATGATATGTTAAAAAATATTATTTCTGACTTTAAATATTTGTCTCAAAATGAAGATGCTTATAATAAATTAATTGATGAAGTTAATCAAAAAGCAAAAATTATATATTCAATTGAAAAATATAAAGGAAATTTGAATAAATTTTATCAGGGAAAATATGATTTTTATCCGATTAAATAGTGAATTTATAATAAAACGAAATAATAATTTACTTTAAAATTCTTAGACAATATAATTTATTGTTAATTAAAATTTTTTATTCACAAAAAAATACTGTATAATATTTCCATAGGGATTATTTATGAATGACTTAAAAAATCGTATTGAACCAAATAGTAAACAAAATGAGTGTATCAAGACATTAAAAGGCCCGATTTTAGTTCTTGCAGGCCCCGGAACGGGAAAAACATTTACGATTATTCAAAGAATTAAGTATATGTTATCATCAGGGATTAATCCCGATGAAATATTATGTCTTACATACTCAGATGCAGCGGCAAATGAAATGAAAAAAAGACTCATTACCCAAATCGGTGTTGTTGCATCTTCCGTGGAAGTTAACACATATCATTCCTTCTGTAATAATCTGATAAGACAGTATCCGAATGAATTTGAATTGTTAGACGGGGTTGAATTAGTTGATGAAATAACTAAAAGAACTTTGATGTCCGAAGTTTTGGACGAATATAACCCGCAATTATACAGAACTAAATGGGGAGATGCAAATTATTATATACCTGAATTAATTAAATGTGTTGATGAAATCAAGTCAAATCGTATATCAAAAGAAAAATATTTTGAAATATTAAATACTTCTCCTTCCTGGCAAGGGAAAATGGATGAATTGACAGCTGAATACAGGGAAAGAGAACAAAAAGGAAAGTTGGTTAAAACATTCCTGAATTCTTTTGATAATCATAAGAAAAAAATGGGTAAGGCAAAGGAAACTTGGGATATTTATGAACTTTATAACCTTAAATTAAAACAAAATAATTATATTGATTTTAATGACATGATAAATTTAGTTCTTGAAGTATTGGACGTTAATGAAGAATTTTTATATAAAGTAAGTTATAAGTATAAATATTTTCTCGTGGACGAATATCAAGATACAAATTATGCTCAAAATTCCATTGTTTTTATGCTCTCAAAAGGTGCAAAAAGTGAAAATATTTTTGTTGTCGGTGATGATGATCAAATAATATATGAGTTTCAAGGTGCAAAGACTGATACTAT
>CANQNX010000105.1 GCA_947625345.1 Candidatus Gastranaerophilales bacterium | reverse complement strand
TAAGTTTTTTAAAATAATATGTGGTAGCTTTGCTGTCAGATAAATCCATTGTACCTGACTTCATTGTTAAAGCAGTGTCTTTAAATACATTTGATGTTGTGCCCGATGACGGCCCTATACCGAGTGTAACATATTCAGAGGTTACACCTGATGAACTTACACCTGAAATAGTATTATTTAACTGTACTCTTGAACTTGAATCCCCTATGATTGTTAAATAGTAGTTATTACCTTTAATGGCATCATCAAATTGAATTTTACCGCCGGATGTAGCATTCAAGGTCAATGTGGTACCCGAACTATGCATATAAATAGCTTCTTTAGTACTTGAAGAACCAACATAGTTTCCGCTGAACAGTGAAGTACCGCTGCTGCCGGTTGCAGTAATTTTTAAGCTGCTCGTAGTACCGATTGCACCGCCATATTGAGAAGCGTGGTTATTTGTAAACGATGAGTTTATAATTTCACCTATGGTGCCTGTGTTATATATAGCACCGCCTCTTTCCATTGATGTATAGTTGCCTGTAAATGAGGCATTTTCAATCTTGGTTATGGTTGATGCATTATTAATAGCGCCGCCCCATGTGGTATCAACATAGTTGCCGCTAAACAGAGAGCCTGATATAGAAGTTATGGTACCTTGGTTATATATAGCGCCGCCGCCTGATGAGCTCTTACCTCCATATGCTTTATTACTCGTAAAATCACCCGAAATTGTTCCTATTTTACCTGAACTATAGTTAAATATAGCACCGCCGGCACTCTTATATCCCGAAGAGGTATTAGTATTTTCCGAATAGTTATTATAAAAATCAGCGGATAATGTGGTTATTGTGCCTTCATTATATAAGGCACCACCCATTATATTTTCACCCGAGCCATATAAATAGTTATTTTGAAAGCTTCCTCTTATAGTTGGAATAGTGCTAGTGCTACCATTAAAAAGCGCACCGCCAAACTCTGAATTTGCCGCATCATCTATATAGTTACCGCTAAATATCGAGTCTATTGTTGTTATAGTTCCGCCATTATTTGATAAAGCACCGCCATAAGCTCTGTGTCCACCTGAACCAACATAGTTTGAATAGAAGTCAGCAGTAATACTGTTTATAGTTTCGGTATTATAAATAGCACCGCCTTGCACTATGTCAGGGTAAGAAGAAGCACTATTCCCTCTCAACTCACCCGTAATTGAGGTAATAGAACCATGATTTTCTATTGCACCGCCACCCAAATAATCATCACGGGCATTAGATATATTACTTGAAATAGTACCTATAGTACCGGAGTTATATATACCACCTCCGCCTGTTATAGCACCTGTTATATAACTAATGTTGTTGTGGTTAGAAATAGAGCTGTTATTAAATGCGGAATATATATTTGTTATGGTACCATCGTTATAAATACTGCTATTAGAAAACGTATAACCGCTCGAGATAGTACTTATTGTACCACCACCAGCATTATAAATACCATTACCGCTAAAATCTGCCCCAATAGTAGTAATTTTACTTGCGTTATAAATAGCCGAGCCCCGACCGTTCCAAGAAGAATTATTTGTAAAACTTCCGTAAATGCTACCTATTGTTCCCGTATTTAATATAGCACCGCCGCCTCGGTCAGCATAGTCGCTGCTGTTGTTTTTGAACGTAGCATTAATATAATCAATAGTTCCGGTATTATATATAGCGCCGCCGCCTGAATATTCGTAATTTCCTACATTACCTCCACCTTGTACAGATATTGAGTTTGAATCAAAGGTGCCGTAAATATTATATATATGCCCTGTATTATATATAGCACCGCCTGCTGAATATTGAGGAGAGCCTTTTACACTATTTGAATCAAAATACCCATATATGTAATTAATTGTGCCCGAGTTATATATTGCACCGCCATAACCTACATTATCACCATTTACATAGTTACCGTTAAAATCAATATATGAACTTGCATTACCTATGTAATTAATAGTACTTGAGTTATATATAGCACCGCCCAATGCATGATTTCCCGATGTGTAATTACCGTAAAAATCACCGTATATTCCGTCTATTAAACTTGAGTTATATATAGCACCGCCATAAACGTCATCTATTGTACTTGTTGAATTACCATTGATATAGTTTTTATAAAAATTAGAGTAGATAGAAGTTATTTTGCCCGCATTGAATATACCTCCACCCATTGAAGAAGTACCAATATGCGAGCTGGTTATATCGATTAAATCTACATAATTTCCTGTTATATCGCCATCTATAGTTAAAATTTCAGCTCCATAAGCATTATATATGGCACCGCCAAAATTTTGTGAAGAGTTTTGAACAAAATTACCCTCTATCAAATCAATATAATCGCCATTATATACAGCACCACCGCCATACATAGCGCTATTATTATAAAAATCAGCTTGCAGTTGGCTAATTAAACCGGCATTATATATGGCACCTCCTGATTGTCCTTCAGAAGAATGTATATCATAATAAGTAGCCAAGTTACCCATAAAAGTACCTAAAATTCTGTTAATATCACCAGTTGTTTCATTGTAAATAGCACCGCCGCCACTATTCATTCCGCCATCTATATAGTTATTTATAAAGTTACCATTTATTTCACCATTTATAAAAGCGGTATTGTATATTGCGCCACCTTGAACTGTAGAATAATTATGTTCACCTATTGCATAGTTTCCTATGAAATCACCAGTTATGTAATCTATTGGAGCCGTATTATAAATAGCACCGCCAAAAGCACCACCACCACTAGGATTGTCGCTATAAGCATAATTACCCAAAAAATCCGCATTTATAGTCGTTATTTTTGGCGTAATAGAAGAAAAAGCCATTTGACGTCCGTTAAAAATAGCACCGCCTCTTGAAGTAGATGCATAAACATAGTTTCTAATAAAGCTGCCGGTTAAGGAATTAATTGAACCTTCATTTGCTATAGCACCACCATAGCCAAATCTTGCAGAATTTATAGGTTTAACGTAGTTTGCAATAAAATCCGATGTTAAATTCGAAATTGTACCATAATTATATATTGCACCGCCCATTGAGTAAGAAATAGAACCGCTATTCCTAACACTATTATCAATAAATACACTAGTAACAGTACCTAATGTACCATTAGTGGAATTATATATTGCACCACCCCAAGCCCAACTTGTATAATTTGAAGCAAAATCACCCGATAACGTGGTTATACTACCTGTATTATATAAACCGGCTCCTTCAGAAGTTTGATGTATATTCACAAAATCACGAGTCAAAGATGATAAAGTAGAAGAATTATACTGCCTTGAGCCGGCTCCTGATGAAGTATAATACAATCTCAGGTCATAACTGGATGAGCTACCGGAGTTTAATACGGAATCATATCCTGAAGTCCCCCATTTATAATACTTATAAGTACTACCCGAACTGCCATATAACTTAGTTTTTAAGTCTATTTTATAATTTTTGGAAGTAAGAGAATGAGTAGAGGAATTATAATCATAAATAGTTAAGTTTGAACCGTTTGAGGTTTGAGTGGCAGAATAACCTGAACTTGTCCCTCTTGTAGGCAACGTGGTAGCCAACGAAGCATCAGGATTCATTAATAAAAGAACAGAAGCAGCTAACAGGAATTTGTACTTCTTCAAATACCCCCCCCCGACACGTTTCGCTATTAAATTATAACGCCCAGTTAATGATTGCATAAACCACTAATTCCACACTGCAAAACATACATATAAGACAGTTACATTATAAATTAATTATATTTTTATTTCAAGTATTTTAAGCTCAAATATACTAATATAATTCCACTTGTAAGAATTTTTAAACATTTTTATTTAAAATTATGTGAATAAATATTTATTTTGGGTATTAAATTTATAGGTACGGAAAAAGTTTGGTAGGAATTATGAAAAACTTAAATATAATGATGGCTGCAGCCGTCTTATTTGCTGTTAGTAATCAAAAATCTTATTCAATTGATTTCCCGGTACTAAAAGATAATGCGGGCTATTCTTTGGAGGAACTTTCAAGCGAAGCACCTGAAAATTCAATAACCATTTACAAAATTAACAAAGATTCCCACACAATTACTCCAAAATATTATGAAATAAAATTAAAAAATACTACATACTCTGATGATTCCCCTGATACAACTAAATACTATGAATGGAATGACTCACAACATAAAACTTTACAGGAAGCAGATTCTCCTTCGGAAGATAAAACAACAATAACAGTAAAATATAACAGCGAAAATACATCTCACTCAACCCTGACAAATTCCGAACTAAATGCAAATATTACCCAAAATTTTATAAATGTTGAAGATGAACATAACGGTGCTTTGATTAATAACAATCACGCAAGTATTAATAATCTTTCGGGTAATTTCGTTAATAATAACGTAACAGGCGATAAAAAAGGCGGTGCAATACTTAATGACGGCACTATAGAAAACATTTCGGGAAACTTTATTTATAACAGAATCACAGGTACAAATGGCAGTGACGGTTTTGGCGGAGCTATATCAAATAATTCTTCGGGCATAATTTCTTCAATAACTTCGGATTTTATAGGTAATAATATTACCTCAACAAATACTCATAACAATAATTACGGAGGTGCCATATCTAATTTCGGTACAATAAACTATATTAAAGGCTCTTTTATAGGTAATTTCGTTAACTCCGGAAAGGCAAATGCAGGTGCAATAGCTAATGAAGGCAATATCTATAATATTGAAGGTGATTTCATAGGCAACTATATTAATTCACAATATAATGTTGCTATTGGAGGTGCCATATATAACAGATCAGTCGGTTATATACAATCCATTAAAGGTGATTTTATAGGTAATTATGTTTATAGCACAAATAGTTCAAATTACGATTTTACGGGCGGCGCAATATTTAATAAAGGCGCAATTGAAACCATAGAAAGTAACTTTATCGGTAATTATTTGGAAAATACCCAAACAGGAAGTATAACAGACTTTACCGGAGGCGCTCTCTCAAACAAAGGGCATATTAAAAATTTATCAGGGGATTTTACCAATAACTATATTAAATCGGTTTCCACTAACGAAAACACAAAGCCTAAAGGCGGTGCCTTGTATAACCAAACAGGTGATTCGACTCAATTGGGATTAATTGACTCCATAAAAAGTAATTTTATTAAAAATCATATATCAGGAGGCCTTTTAGCATACGGCGGAGCAATTTATAATGACGGAGAAATAATTTCTTTAACGGGTGATTTCCATGAAAATTATGTAGATGCAACTCGTGAGGCACATGGCGGAGCTATTTATAATAAAGGGAAATTAACCCTTTCGGAATCAAACTTTTACAAAAATTCCGCACAAAGTAAAGGCGGAGCAATATATAATGAAGGAAATTTGAATATTTCTAACTCTTCCTTCCATGAAAATACTTCTAAAAGTGAAGGCGGTGCAATTTATTCCAAATCAGATTTGACAATTACTGCAAAAGATAACGGTAAATCAGTATTTTCCGGTAATTTATCAAACTCCGACCAAAATGTTGCAATCTATATCGCCGACAACTCAAACTTTACTCTTAATGCTATTGAAGGCGGTATTATCAGTTTTTATGACCAAATTTCAGGTGATGACGGCTATACTATTAATATTACGGGCGACAACCTCTCTAAAATAGAATTCAATAATCATATTAATCAAGCAAATATAAATCTCCAAGGCTCCGTACTATCCTTAGCAGAAACGGAAAACGGTGTATCGGATATCTTAAATGATTCTAATCTCTTACTTAACGGAGGTCTTATTGATGCTAAAGACGGTAAAATTACTAATTATAATATAAAATCAGTTTCAGGTTCGGGTAATATCGGAGTTGACTTGATTTTAAATGAAAATTCTACTCTCTCTGATACTTTCACCATTCTTGATAGCGGAACAGACGGAAGAATTAATCTTCAATCAGTTAATATGACAGGTGATATTAAAGACGGAGAACATAAAGTCCAAATACTAAAATCAAAAGACTCAAATACTCAGCTTACAATTACCGCAAAAGTTGATTCATCCGCACACGCAATTATGGATAATCATACAATAATTGCCGATGAATTCAGATTGGCAACAACCGATACCGAAAATGACAGTATCATAGTTTCAAACTTAAAAGACGTACTGTCGGAATGGATAAATTTTAACACAGATGAAGATAAATTATTCACTTTCCTTGATTCTTCAAATTATATTATATCGCAAGATACAATTCTATCGGGAAAAAATCATACAATTATAGGCTCTAATAACATTTTAGACACAAACGGACATAAATTTCTTAACGAAATTTCAAACTCCCAAACCGTAAATATCTCGGATATTACAATTATTAATATGGGTGAAATTAAAAATTCGGGCGATTTAAGTTTAAAAAATGTTAAAACTCATACGGCTGTTACCTCCTCAGACTCGGGTTCATTAACTTTAACCGATTCTGACATTATTTTAGACAAACTGTTAAATCAAAAAATTACTTCTCAAAATTCAAATTTATATTTTACTTCCGCAGACAATATCGCCTCTAACTCAATAAACATGCAGGAAGGTTCCATAAATATTAATAACTTGGGTATGTCTCAAGTTAAATTTGATTCCGTTAATTTATCAAACGTCAAAATGAATGTTAACTCCGTTGATGTGGATTTGAAAAATCGTAAAATGGGAAATATCACTTCGGATAATTTTACTTCATCAGACAGCTCAATCGACGTAAAAAATCTTAATGTATTCAATGAAAGTTCCGCTGACAACACTGCGGTTTTGTTTACAGATAAAAGCATGAATGTTACGACTTCAATAAAATCAATAATATCACCCATATACAAATACAATATATCATACAGTAATGACGGAACATACGGAGAAAACGGCTATTTTGTATTCTCACACCCTTCTACGGGAAGAAAATACGAAAACTATAACCCTTCTGTAGTCGCATCCTCAGTCGCTTCTCAATTGGGCGGTTATCTCACTCAGTTAAACTCATATGATGAAGCTTTCCGTAATATGGATATGTATATGCTTATGACAAAAAGTCAAAGAAATGCACTTAAATATAAAAATAAA
>CANQNX010000104.1 GCA_947625345.1 Candidatus Gastranaerophilales bacterium | reverse complement strand
ATCATTGGTAATTTCATTTAATTTTTGATTAAATTTTGATTTAATATCTGCATCTATGTCTCCGGGCAATTTTACAAGATCATAATAATGATTTTGTAATGTCTTATTAACTTTATAAACTTTGCTTACTAAATCATCATTATCTTTAATAGCTAATAAATCAGAGTATGCAGATACAGCTTTAGCAACCTTCGGATTTTGTAATTTTTCAACATCTAATGATTGACCAAGCTCATCATAAAGACCTAAATCTTTAAATGCCTGTTCAAATTCAGCTGTATCAGCAAATTGAGCTTTAGCTAAAACAGAAGCGGAATGTATTCCCATAGCTGAATATTTTGATTCTTGATTCAATAATTTACTTACCTTGTCATATGTTTTAGAATTTCTTGCAACTTCAACAATATCATCAATATCATATTTTGAATAACCGGATTTAGGTATAAATTGATTATTTTTCATCATATTAACTAATCTGTCAAATTCTTCCGTACTTCCGATACCTATCATTTTACCCACATCAAATTTATCAATTTTATCAACTGTTGCTTGTAACCTGTTAACTTCGTTCGTATTTTCAGGTTTATAGTTATATTCAGCAGATAGAGTTGACAGATTTTTTGCCAATGCAATGTTTTCTCCTGCCTTACCCAAATGTAAATATGATTTTAATACAGTTGGGTCATCTTCATCGAAATACATAATCTTTTCCATAAATTTTTCTGATGATAAATCAATTTCAACTTCCTGTTCAATATCAATTATATTTCCAAAATTATTTCTTTGTGCATATTGAAATGTAACTTTAGGTTCATTATTTGCTATAGCATTAGCAGCGTTAACATAATTTAAAAATACATCTTCATTTTTAACTGCATTCATTAAATCGACAGGTTGAGTAAATAACTTATTTAATGTATCAATATTTTTAACCGGGATAGATTTTTCAAGACCTTCAACTTTACTTTCAACCGGTTCATATTCATAACATTGAGCTGTAAGTGCCAATAAACGATCATAAGCTTTGTTTCTTTGTTTAACTTCTACTTCACCTTGTTCATTTTTAACTTCATATAATTCTTCACCATTAACTAGTGTATCTAAAAGTTGTGATTTAGCAACAGTACTGTCCTGCCATCCTGATGCAGTAGATCTGCCTTCAAAATTAACAAGTCTTTTGATACTTTCATCACTATCAATGAAGTTTAAATAATCAACTTTATTTTGTGATCTATTAATGATTTCATCTGCTAAAGCTTTTATATCATTACATGAGGTTTTTTGTATAGCTTGAATATCTTTTTCGTTTACTAAGATACCAACATCCTTAGTACTTATACCGGTTTTATCACTAAGTAATTTTGCTAATTCACCAATTTTTTTAGAATCACCTGCAGCCTCAGCAAGATTTCTTACTGTGTAAGGGCTGATTTCAACTCCGTCATATTCAAATTTAATATCAACATCATTTGCGACACTCGAGTTAACAGCTTGTGCCAATTGTTTGTATGTTGGAGAATCTTTAGAGACGTCAACACCTTTGTTTGCCTTTAATGTCATTGTTGTATATTTAGACTTTTTAGTATCGACATAATTATGGTATTGAGTAAGTTCATATTGCAATGTTTTAGAACTTCCAACTTGTTTTGTAACTTTTTGAATAATTTTACCGCTTTCATCACGAGCACATAAGGTATAAGAAGTAACACCTTTTTTTGCTTGAATTACAGGAACATCATCAATTTTTGCATTTTTAGGTAGGTCTTTAAAGTTAGTTGACAAATCTGATTTAACTTTATTTTCCATGATTTCTAAATCATTGCCACGGATCTTATTATTAAATTTAATTGAATAAACGTCACAATCTTTAGAACCTAAATATTCACTTAATTCTTTTTTTCCGTATTTTTTTTGACCTGCTAAAGGTGCAGTTTCTACATCTGCGGGTTTAGCTTTTGTTCTCAATTCGGGATTATTAAATATTTTATTTCCAGTTAGTTCATCATAAATAGCCATAATATCATTTAAAGCTTTTGAATCACTTTGAGGATAATAAGATTGGGTTTCAAGTTTCGCATTTGTAAATTTATTATTTGCATCTGTTTTGATAGTGTAATTTCCGTTTACATCTTTAACTATTATACCTTTAGTAATTAATGGTGTTATTTCAGCAATAAATTCTTGATTATTTGAAAGTGCATAATCACTGACATAATATTTAATATCTTCTTTACTTACTTCAATATCACCTAATTTTATTGTTTTAGTTGATTCATCATTGTTTATGACACTTCCGAATCTTTCTGAATAGAATGAAGTACCTTCGCCCAATTTATAATCTGCCATATGAGCTGATTCATGCATAATTGCACGTTCTAAGAATCCGGTATCATGCATTGCCAAATCTGTATTTATAAATAAAGAATCAGGATTCAAAGGACCAAAACTGCCTGCCGCATCATGTCCTAACATTTTATGAGGTGAGAATAAATCCGTAAAATAGATATTATCAGGTATTTCCTGACCTGCTAATTCCATTTTCTTAAGAGTGGTTTGGATAGCATTTAACTGATCTTCGGTAATAACTTTTACTTTGCTTAAATCCATTCCATCAACATTGGAGAACAATACAATATCATTATCCGTACGGATGGAAATTTCTTTTCCGCCAAATTTCATTTTTAAATTTTCTAACTGAGGATCAAGTCTTTTTCCGTTTTTATATTCATTAATTTTATCCCAATATTTATCAACATTCGGTGTTGAAGACAATTCACGACCGTCATTAGTTTTAAGACCGATTTTGTCAATATATTCTGCAGTGGCACCAACAAATTCAGGGTCACAATTTTGTTCTAACATTTTAAATGCAGTTTCAATTGCTGCAGGATCTCTGCTTATATTATATGCTTCGTGTACACCTATACCTTTGTCATTTAATTCAATAATTTTGTTAAATTCTTCATCACCAATATGAAATACACTATTTGATGCAATATCAGCCTGCATTCCTCTTGAAATTAATTTTGCAGCTCTGTCATACATAACATCATTTTTTGCAAGATTAACTGCAGTTTCAGGACTTATACCTCTATCCATTAAATTAATTGCTTTTTCATGTTCAAGAGGATTTGTATGTTTTGAAATATATTCTGCATTCTCAGCTTTAATACCTCTTGAAGTTAAATCATTAAATCTTTCTACATCTGTTTTTACACCTGCAGATTGTTCAAGGTCAGAAATAGCTCTTAAGGGTTTTGTTTCAACATCAGGTGCATCTACATCAGAAGGTATCATATCCCTTAAATTGATGTCATCATCATTAAGATGTCTAAGGGCAGAATTTTTTGAAACTTTAGCCATTGTAAGACCGATTAATTCACTTATTATTTGGCTTTTTGCTTCACCCGACAAATCAGTATTTCCTGTAATTATTACATTACTTACAATACTTGCAGACATATCAGTAGAAACTTCAGCTATTTTACTTAAAGTATTAGCAAGTATTTTGCTATCAGATAATACTTTAAGTCCTTTAACTGATGCTCCGGCAAGATTACCTAATTGACCTGCCATACAACCTGCATACATTAGTATTGCATTTTGAAGAACTTCCTCACTTGTTACATCATCGGCATATACACTGTTTGTATTTCTTTCTGCATAAGATAAACCTGTTTGTAATAGGAAAGTTGCTGTTGTTGATATGAAAGCTGCAGCTGCACCACCTCCGGTTAAAACGCTAACCGCAATACCTGCACCCATAACTACAACTGTTTGAGCTACTTGATATATGGTTGCTTGAGTTTGTTTATAATCATCAATTTTATCTTGTGCACTATTTTCAAAAGCATCATTATATCTGTTATTATCTGATAATGATTTTATATTTGCCGTATTTAAATCATTTCCTGTTAATCTCTTATATTCTGCGGCAAATTCTTCCTTAGTTAAAGTACCTGCTTCAAATTTTGATTTTAATTCATCAATACCTCTTCTATATGTATCTATATAAGCAAGAGCTTCCTGTTGTGTAGTACCTATATTAAGAACATTATTAATTGCTGCAATTCCGGTTTTTATTACACCATCTTCTTCAGTTAATGTATATTCAAGTGAATTTGCTTCATAATATAAATTATCAATTATTTCTTCAATATCACTATCAGAAAGATTCTTAGCAGTATTTATAGCAATTTGAGTATTTTTTACTTTTTCTCCGTCTAATTTTTCACCGGTTACTTGATAGTATGCATTTAATATATCTTTTAAATTACCTGATTTAACTGCATCTTCATATATTTCTAATTTTTTATTGTATTCTTCATCTTTTGTACTTAATAACTTATCAATTCCGTTTGTTACAACCTGAGTTGCTAATAAAGCGGGATTTAATGATAATGCATAATGATCCTTATTATCATTTTCTGCTTCTTCATATAATGATAATAATGATTTTGACATTTCAAGCGTTAATTGATCAATAATTGCTTTAGTACTTTCTGTCGGATTATTTAATAATTCATCCAATAATTCTTGAGAAGATGAATAAGTTCCGTTTGATAATAACGATTGAGTAAGTTCAGGGTCCATATCTAATAAAGTCAATGCTTCAATAATTTCTTTTGCATTTTCTTCTTTTATTTCTGTTATTTTAACTTTTGCTTGGTTTGAATCAGAAGCTGACTCTCTTCTGCCTGTTACTGTCTCTGTATATTGGTCTTTGATAAAAATATTATTAATATCATCGAAATCATCTGAAGAAAGTTCAACAGTTGTATTTTCAAAACTTACATTATTACCTTCATCAACTAAATCAATTTTCTTGATTATTGATTGGTCTGCGGCTATATCTCCGTTTAATTTTGCTTCATTGATGTCAGATTGGAATATTGATGTTATACCTGAATTTTCTATTTTCTTGGTTATATTTGCATATTCTAATGAAACTGTATTGTTATTGCCATATGCAATTAATTCATCTACAGTTGCATCATTTATCATAATAATGTCATTACCTTCACCGGATTTAACATTTCCGGCTTTAGAATTACTTTCTATATCAATACTGTCTTCATAAGCACTTGTTTCAATTGAATCTATTGAAGTATTTCCTTCTAACTTAACTTTAGCAGTTGTATTTGATTTAATATCTCCGATTTTAGTTCCTTTTGCATTAATTTCGGTTACATTAGCTTCATTTCTGCTTTCATTTAAAATAGAATCTATTTCACTGCTATTAACATCTAATTTGATAGAACCGTAATATGTTTGAATATTTTCAGCTTTAATGTTATTTAAGTTTCCTGTTATATCACCGTTTTCTGTAGTTATTTTTCCGATTTTTGTATTTTTTGAAGTATCTTCAGATGAAGTTATATTTACGGAAGTTTTATCTTTTGCATTAACCTCTCCGATTCTTCCGCCTGATACACTTATATCTAATTTAGAATTACCCTCTGCATTAATGCTTTCAATATTTCCGTTTCCGCTTGCACTAAATTTTACATCTGAATCTTTAGTAAACAAAGTTTCGATGGTTGAATTATCTGAATTAATTGTTGCATCTTTATTTGCACTCAATGAATTTACTAATGAATTTTTATATTTTACATTTCCGCTAATGTTATCATGTGAACTGATAGTTGAATTTACTGCCGTTATATTTGAATTTCCGCCTTCAACTACTGCATCTGTAACTCCGTTAAGTGCAATTTCTCCGAGTGAATTAACATAAACTTCACCATCATTTGCATAAACTTTTGTACCTTCTATTTCATAAACATTTTTACCATCTTCTACACCTGAAGGTTTAATTATTTCATATCCCTCATATTCACCGCCTTCAGAAGTATCTAATCCGGTATTTTCTCTTTTAATATTACTGAAATATTCTGTATAATTTCCTTCTACGGCACTGTCTTTAATCTCAATGTTTGTACCTTCATCGTTTACAACATTTGGATCATAAGCATAGAAATTATTTACTACACTGTTTTCAAATTTTATATCTGTTTTACCACCGTTATTCATTATAGTTTCACCGGCAATTGTTGAATTTTTAACATCTAAATTAGAAGCAATATTCAAGTCAAGTTTAGAATCTTCTGAGAATACAGAATCATCTATTTGTATATTAGTAAATCCTGCCGAGTGTATTTCTCCGTTTATTTGAGAAGATGAAATATTTAATTCATTAACAGCAGCAGAAGAAGAAGACACTATTCTAATCTCTCCGCTTACTTCAGATTGTTCTATGTTTATTTTATCGCTGCCTTGTCCGTCTTCAATAGAAGCGGTTACTTTTGCATTTTTGATATTAACGGTATTGTCACCGTCACCTGTTGTTAATGAGTGTTCTAAAGCAGCATTATCTTCAATATTAATAGTATCGTTTCCTGCACCGGTATCTATTTTATGTATTGACGTTGTTTCACCTTTTGCATTTACAGTATCATCACCATTTTTTGTTTTAATATTTTTTACAACTGCACCGTCAGATACATTAATTTCTTGTTTACCGTCACCGCCCTTTATTTCATCTACTGTTGTGTGTGCACCTTTAATGTTTATTACAGAATCACCTTTTTTTGCATCGATATAATCAACATTACAGTTTATAACTGTTATTTCTTCACCGTTATTTAAATGTATTTTTGAATCATTTGAACCAATAAATACTATTTCACCTGTTTTTGAATTTTGTTTTACTGTAACATTTTCTGAAGTACCAACATCAATTGTACTTCCGTTTTTGGTTGTATATGTGTAATATGACCCAAAGATGCCAAAACACTTTTTAGTTTCAGTACAGTTAATTTCTTCCCATTCTTCAGAATCATAGTTCTCTTCCATTACATCTTGGTAATTTTTGTCCAAATAATCTTTATCATCAAGTGTGTTATAACCAACTGCCGTTAAGCCGCCACCAAAATTAACATTAAAAGAACC
>CANQNX010000103.1 GCA_947625345.1 Candidatus Gastranaerophilales bacterium | reverse complement strand
ACAGGTCAAGATGCGGATGGGAATGATATTATAGAAGTAAAAAATACTCAGTATTCATCAGCTAATACTGCAATCGGTGCATGGAGCTTACATTCAAATACAACAGGGGTTGCGAATGTAGCAATAGGCAGAGGAGCATTAAGGGATAATATGACAGGAAAGGCGAATATAGCAATAGGTTATGAAGCTTTAAGGTCTGCAAAGACTGCAGATGCAAACAATGCTGTAGGCTTATTTGCATTAAGAGCAAATACAAGCGGCAGATTTAATAATGCACTCGGATATATGGCTCTTGTAACAAATACAACAGGCTCAAACAATAACGCTATCGGATACCAAGCATTAGCAGATAATAATAGCAGTGATAATAATGCTATCGGAAATCAAGCGTTATTTTCAAACAAAGGTAGTGAAAATAACGCCTTTGGTGTAAGAGCACTACGTGATAACGGTTCGGGCACCAGAAATAATGCAGTAGGATTTGAAGCCTTGATGCATAACAGGGGTAGCTTTAATAATGCATTTGGTCAGCATGCGCTTCAACAAACATCACAAACTACAAGTGCTTCAACTCAAAATGATGCATTCGGAGATCAGGCTCTTATGAATAATGTAACCGGAAGCTTTAATTCGGCTTTCGGAGATGATTCAATGCTTAGTAATACATCAGGGAATTATAATTCAGCTGTTGGTGATAACTCTCTATATAATAATACAACCGGAAGTTATAACTCAGCATTAGGTCAAGGTGCCATGGGTAGTAACAGAACAGGCAGTTATAACGTAGCAGTTGGCCATCAAGCTATGCAAAGCCCTTCAGATGCTTTTGATTCAACCGATGCAAGAGTTTTGTCTTATGATACCTTGACCGGAGCGATAAGCAATAATTTGTCAAGTTCAGGTAATACAGCTATCGGTGCTTACTCAATGAGAAATATATCTACCGGTTCAGGTAATATAGCAATAGGAAATTATTCTTTAAATAGTAATTCAGAGGGGTTGGCAAATGTTGCCATCGGGTATCAAGCTATGGAAAGTGGTACAACCGGTAATTCTAACGTATGAATAGGTACTTTAGCCCTACATAATAATAATGCAAGTTATAATGTTGCGATTGGTACCCAAGCATTAGCCGTTAATTATGGTATGAGGAATAATGCTTTAGGCTATCAGGCCTTGGCAAATAATGGTACAACAGCCTATAGTGATAATGTTGCAATAGGAACAAATGCCCTTTTTACAAATAGTGGTAATTATAATAATGCTATTGGTAATTATGCTTTAAATTCAAATTCCAAAAGTCATAATAATGCAGTTGGTTATTATGCTCTTTCTAAAAATTCAGGTTCAGAAAATAATGCATTTGGTTATTATGCCCTTTCTACAAATTCAGGTCCATATAATAATGCCTTAGGTTATTATGCGCTTTCTGAAAATTCAGGTAGGGAAAATAATGCATTCGGTTATGAGGCTTTAAAAAAATGCAGTGGAAGTTATAATAATGCAGTTGGCCATAACGCATTGGGAGATACAACAGGAGTTACAGGTTATTACAATAATGCATTTGGAAGAGTTGCTTTATCAAAAGTTACATCCGGTGGGCAAAATGTGGGCTATGGTGATCAAGCACTTAGAGATATGACTACAGGATCTTTTAATACTGCATTGGGTGATGATGCTTTAATGCATGTTACAACAGGAAGTTCAAATGTTGCTGTAGGTGATAATACAGGTTGGAATATATATACAGGAAGTCATAATATTGTTATTGGACAAGGTGTTAATGTTCCGTCAGACGGAGATAATCAATTGAATATCGGCAATTTAATTACAGGTAATATGTCCTCAAAGATAGTTGATATTAAAGGTAGTTTAATCGCAACCAGTTACAATGACTCTTCCGATATTCGTTTAAAGAATATAAAAGGCGATAATACCGCAGGACTTGATAAGATTAATCAAATACACGTGGTAAATTACACGTATAAAAACGATGAGAAGCAGACGCCTCGTGTCGGGGTTATAGCGCAAGAGCTTCAAAAAATATTCCCCAATTCCGTTATGAAAGATGAAAAAGGATTTTTATGCATAATAAAAGATGAAATATTCTATGCATTAGTTAATTCCGTAAAAGAGTTATGCATAAGAATATCGGGGCTTGATAAGAGGGTACAGACATTAGAAAAACAAAACGAAGAATTAAAAGCACAAATGCAAAAACAGAATGCGCTGTTTGAGAAACAGAATTCAGAGTTAATTAAACGTATAGAAAAATTAGAAAAAGAAAAGAATTAAAATAAAAGTACAAGAATCACAATTAAAATTTACTTCCTATTTGCAGCCAATAAATACGTGGCTGCTTTTTTTATATGCTTGTGTATTCATATTGGAGCGCAAAAGCCTAAGAATGACATAAAGAAAATTTTGTCATGCTGAACTTGTTTCAAGGTCTAAAAAAATCATGTCATTCTGAACTTGTTTCAGAATCTAATTTATTTCAGGGTCTCAAAACATGAGATTCTGAGCTCGCTTTGCTCCTCAGAATGACAAATGGTAAGTTTTAAGCCTGCCGCTGCAGAATAAAGGTAGAATTTGTTATAAATAATTTGAGCAAGTTTTGAACCTGCCGCTGCAGGTCACCCTGAACTTGTTTCAGGGTCTCTAGACATGAGATTCTGAGCTCGCTTCGCTCCTCAGAATGACATAAAGAAAATTTTGTCACCCTGAATTTATTTCAGGGTCTAAAAGCATGAGATGCTGAAACGAGTTCAGCATGACAGGGAGAGTACAGCATAACAGGGGGGAGCATAGGCATGACATGCACAGGCAGATACCCCGATTAAATTTTTTTCGGACAATAAAAAAAGAAAGGGGTATAACATGAAAAATTTAGTAGAAGCAATTAAAAGTAAAAAAGATATTTCTTTTTTAGAAAATTAT
>CANQNX010000102.1 GCA_947625345.1 Candidatus Gastranaerophilales bacterium | reverse complement strand
CTGATTATAAGCGGAAGGCTTGATAAATCCGCAGAATTATACAGAACAATGGCTGCAGTTGCACCCCAGCTTGAAAAAAATAAACATTATGAAGTAGATGAAAAAAATAAAAATGTTATTTTAACGGAAGAAGGTATAGATAAAGCTCAAGAGATTCTTAATATACCTGATTTGTTTGATATAAATAATCAGTATGCGCATCATCTTTTGCAAGCATTAAAAGCAAAAGAATTATTTCACTTGAATACAGATTACGTTATAAAGAACGGAGAAGTATTAATAGTAGATGAATTCACCGGAAGATTAATGGAGGGAAGACGTTGGTCTGACGGACTTCATCAAGCGGTAGAAGCAAAAGAGTGCGTTCAAATACAAGATGAGACACAAACGCTCGCAAGTATAACCTTCCAAAACTTATTCAGACTTTATCCCAAGCTTTCCGGCATGACGGGTACCGCAATGACAGAAGAAGCCGAATTCGGTAAAATATATAACTTAGAAGTTACAAGGATACCGACAAATAAAACAGATATCAGAAAAGATTACCCCGATATAATATACAAAACAGAAAGAGTAAAATACTTAGCCGTAGTTGATGAAATTATAAAAATGCATAAAATAGGGCGCCCCGTATTAGTGGGTACCATAAGCATAGAAAAATCGGAATTGGTTTCCGAGATTCTTAAACAAAGAGGAATAAAACACAATATATTAAATGCAAAACATCATGAAAAAGAAGCATACATAATAGCTCAGGCAGGCAGAGTCGGAGCCGTAACAATCGCTACGAATATGGCTGGAAGAGGTACAGATATTCTTCTTGGCGGTAACCCCGAATACCTTGCGAAACAAGAACTTGATTCAAAAGGAATTACTCCTGATAATAATGAAAATTATGAAGAGATAAAAAATGAAACTCTCAATAGTATGAAAAAAATTACAGAAGAAGAACATGTAAAAGTAGTTGCGGCAGGCGGACTCCATGTCATAGGAACAGAAAGACATGAATCAAGACGTATTGATAATCAATTAAGAGGTCGTGCAGGAAGACAGGGAGACCCGGGGTCTACGAGATTCTTTTTATCTTTGGAAGATTCTCTTATGAGAATTTTCGGCGGTCAACAAATTATGGCAATTATGAATACATTTAATATTGAAGAAGATTTGGCTATTGAAAATAAAATAATAACAAGACAAATAGAAAGCAATCAGAAAAAAGTTGAAACCTTCCATTTTGATGCGAGAAAAAGTGTTCTTGAATATGATGATGTAATGAATCTTCAACGTGAAAAATTCTATGCTCAAAGAAATAAAGTTCTTGAAAACACTGATTTACATGAAGATATTATATTTATGATTGAAAGAGAAGTGGACAGACTTCTTAAAAGCTATATAGCCCCGGGAATGAATCCGGATGAATATATATATGAAGACTTAACTTCACTCATTAGAGAAATTCACTCTGTCATTCCTCAACTCTCTTACTTAGAAGTTAAAGACATTCAAGGGCTTAAATTTGAAAACATATATTCCAAAATAAGGGATATGGCACTTGATGCTTATAAAGAACACGAATTGAACATGGTTAAATTCATAAATGAAGTTGCATCACAATACAATTTAAATCATGTTGATGAGGAACCGTTCACAAGCAACAATATAATGAGAAATATGGAAAAAGATATTCTTTTAAGAGTTGTTGATAATAAGTGGATTGATCACCTGCATAATATAGATATGCTCAGAGACGGTATAGGACTAAGAGCATACGGGCAAAAAAATCCGCTGCTCGAGTATAAAAAAGAAGCCTACGATATGTTTAATAACATGATGTATGATATTCAATCAGATACAGTAAAACATTTATTCAGAACAAAATTCGGAGTTCAAATTGTTTCAACCGATGAAGAATCAAATCAAATTACAGGAGAAGAAACAATTATGATGGAAAACAAAAAAGAAGAAGATAATTAATATGATTGTAATATATAACATAATATTAATCCTTTTATCAATAATTTTATTACCGATAATACTTATTGCATTTGTTATACAACC
This sequence comes from Candidatus Gastranaerophilales bacterium, assembly GCA_947625345.1. Lineage (GTDB taxonomy): Bacteria > Cyanobacteriota > Vampirovibrionia > Gastranaerophilales > Gastranaerophilaceae > Avigastranaerophilus. The sequence goes on along the minus strand of CANQNX010000102.1, from coordinate 630 downwards.
CAAATTCAGAGCCGGATTTAAAGAAAAAATAGGGTTTTATTCTTTCGAAGATAATAAAAAAAGCGGAACAACCGTTTTTCATGCAGTTTCAGTAGGTGAAGTTAATGCTGTTAAAGAACTTATAAAAGAATACAGAAACAAGCATCCGGAAAAAAATCTGATAATAACAACTACTACAAAAACGGGACAAGAAACCGCAAAAAAGGCACTTTCACAATATGCGGAAAAAATTACATACTTCCCGTATGACTTTTTCTTTAGTGTGAAGTCATTTTTTAACACATTCAAGCCTGAAACTGTTATAATAGCGGAAACAGAGATATGGCCTTGTTTTATAACCATTGCCAAATCGAACGGAATAAAAGTATATACGGTTAACGGAAGAATATCACCTCATTCATACAAAGGTTATAAAAAAATCAAAATTTTATTATCAAATATTTTAAATAAATATGAAAAAATATTTATGCAAACAAAGGATGATGCAAAAAGAATGGTTGAAATAGGTGCATCAAGCGATAAGGTGGAAGTAATGGGAAATCTTAAATTTGATATTACTCCAAACCTTTCTGTTGAAGAAATAAAAAAATACAAAGATGAACTTAAAGCGGATAACTATCGTATTTTTGT
>CANQNX010000101.1 GCA_947625345.1 Candidatus Gastranaerophilales bacterium | reverse complement strand
GAAACATTTTTAAAACAAGACATCAGGATTGAATAATTTTTGTAATATTTATATAATTTGCTCTATGTTTTTGATAAAATCAATTTGTATATACACTAGGAGAGGAAATTATGGAACATTTTTACGATGTTGTGCAAAATTATAATATTGCAATTTCTGCGAGTATATTAATTTTAGCATATATCTTTATTGCGCTTGAAAAAATTCCTAAAGTTACAATTGCACTTTTAGGTGCTGCGGTTGTTGTTTTTTCAGGACTTGTAAGTCAGGAAAAAACGGTTGAAACGGGTTTAAATGCGCATTATTTTATTAATTTTGTTGATTTTAATGTAATATTTTTACTTGTTTCAATGATGATTATAGTAAATATAACAACAAGATGCGGGGTATTTAACTGGCTGGCTATTGAACTTTTAAAGATGACAAAAGGTAAGCCGTTATTGGTTTTAATTGTTTTATCATTCTTTACCGCAGTTTTGTCAGCCTTCTTAGATAACGTAACAACGGTTATATTAATTATGCCTATTACTTTTGTCGTTGCAAGTCAATTGGGAATAAATTCGGTTCCTTTATTAATTGCTGAAATATTTTCTTCAAACATAGGCGGTACGGCTACATTAATAGGTGACCCGCCGAACATAATTATAGGAAGTGCCGCTAATTTCTCTTTTATGGACTTTTTATCAGAATTAACGATTATCTGTTTTGTAATTATGTGCGTAGTCATTGCATTTCTATATTTATGCTTTAAAAAACAATTGGTTACTACACAAGAAAAAATGGACAGCATTCAAAATATAGATAATTCAAAAACAATAACGGATTATGCTTTACTTAAAAGAAGTCTGACTGTTTTGGCACTTGTCATTTTAGGCTTTATAACGCACGATATTACGCATATAGCAACCTGCATTATTGCATTTATCGGGGCAAGTATATTGTTATTGTTTGAAAATCCCGAAGATACATTTAAAGATGTTGAATGGAATACAATCTTCTTCTTTATCGGATTATTTATAATAATCGGTGCATTTGAGGCTGCAGGCGGTATACAATTAATGGCAGATTGGCTGTTAAAAGTAACGGCAGGCTCACAAAAAATTGCTTCGTTCGTAATTTTATGGGCATCAGGTATTTTATCGGGGATTATTGATAATATCCCTTATACAGCTACTATGGCTCCTATGATATCAGCTATGGAGGTTGAAAAGGGAAGAGAATTTGTTCTGCCTATGTGGTGGTGCTTATCTTTAGGTGCTTGTCTTGGCGGTAATTTAACCATAATCGGTGCAGCGGCAAACGTTATTGTTTCCGAAAACTCTGCTAAACACGGACATGTAATTAAGTTTTTGGAATTTATGAAATACGGTGTTGTTGTTGTATGTATTTCGCTTATATTATCATCAGTTTACATTTGGGTAAGACATTTTATGTAAATTGATTAATTAATTATAAAAAAATAGAGGGTTTTTAAACCCTCTATTTTTGTGACTTTATATTGATTATTTAATCAATTCACCGACTGCTTTAAATACACCCATTCTTGCTTGAGCATCTTTTTCAGCTTGGCTGTAAAGTTCTTCAGCAGCTTCAGGGTTTGTCTTAAGAAGTGATTTATATCTGCCTTCACTTCTGATAAAGTCTTGATAGCTGCCTTTCGGATCTTTAGCATCCCAAGTGAATGGCTGTTCATTAGCAGGGTTATATCTGTATAACGGGTAATAACCTGCTTCAACCGCACGTTTTTGTTCGGTTTGAGTTTTTGCCATATCAATACCGTGAGCAATACAAGGAGCATATGCAAAGATTATTGATGGGCCGTTATAAGCCTCAGCTTCTTGAATTGCTTTTAGAGTTTGACCTCTATCGGCACCAAGTGCAACTGATGCTACATAAACATATCCGTATGACATGCTCATTAAGCCCATGTTCTTCTTGTATGTTCTCTTACCGCCTGTAGCAAATTTAGCAACAGCACCCGTCGGAGTTGACTTAGAAGCTTGACCGCCCGTATTTGAATAAACTTCGGTATCAAGTACCAATATATTAACGTTCTTATTTTGTGCTAATACATGGTCAATACCGCCGTATCCGATGTCGTTTGCCCAGCCGTCACCACCTATAATCCAAATAGATTTATCAGTGAAGTAGTCTTGCAATTCTCTTACTTTTGCTAAGTTCGGGCATTGTGCATCAGCATATTTCTTAAGAAGTTCTTTTGCTTTATTTTGAGCTTCTAATGCTTCAGGTGTCTTTGAGTTATCAAAGTATGAAATAGCATTTTGAAGTGCTTCTTTTAAGTCAGCAGGTGCTTTTTCATCAGCAATAACTTTTTCAACATAAGTTTTTAAAGTGTCTCTGTTTTGGTCTACAGCGAGTCTCATACCGAAACCAAATTCAGCATTATCTTCAAATAATGAGTTAGCCCAAGCCGGTCCTCTTCCTTCTTTTGTTGTTGTATAAGGAATTGTCGGGAATGTACCTGAGTATATTGAAGAACAACCTGTTGCGTTAGCAATTATCATATTTTCGCCGAATAATTGAGAAACTAATTTTACGTAAGGAGTTTCTCCGCAGCCTGCACAAGCACCTGAGAATTCAAATAAAGGAGTTCTTAACATTGCACCTTTAATTGTCTTAGGTGAATTTTTACCTAAGTAGTTATCAGGCAATTCATCAAAGTATTTTTCGTTAACAAATTCGCAGGCTTCTTCTTCTTTTTCGATTGTTGACCAAGTTAAAGCTTGTTTTTCGGGATTTTTGTTTGCTAAACATTGATCGATACAAACTCCGCAGCCTGTACAATCTTTGCAGTAAACTTGAACTTTGAATTGTTCTCCGTCACCCGGTTTTGCTTGTATTGTTTTAAATGACTCAGGTTTATTTGC
>CANQNX010000100.1 GCA_947625345.1 Candidatus Gastranaerophilales bacterium | reverse complement strand
GACATACTATGAAAACGCAAAAATTTACTTTTTTGCTAATGTGTAAATTTTATTAAACTTTATTTTTTATTATATCAATTTTTTTTATTTATGTTGCTTTTTTATTAATATAAATAAATAAACTAATTAATTTAAAGTAAATTATGAAAATATTTTCAAATCAATTCTCGCAAAATATACCTAAATTTATCAATAAATATGAAAATAATAAACAGGTTTCATACGGTCAAAGCATGGAAAATTTACCTGTTCAAAATACGATAGGTATTTCTCAGGTAAATACTAATTTACCGGTTTCTTATACCAAAATTAGTGAAATACCCATCCCCGGTCTTAATCAAAATGCCTCTGTTTTTAAATTGGCTAACGGACAAAAAGTCGTAATTTTGCCCAAAAAAGGACCTACTTATATTAAAACCACCTATAATGTCGGGTCTTTAAATGAAAAAGATTCACAAAGAGGTATTAGCCACTATATTGAGCATAATCTTTTTAACGGAAGTAAAAACCTCTTGCCCGGTGAATATAATAAACAAGTATCACAAATGGGCGGCTATACTAATGCTTCCACTGAAATGTCTTACACAGACTACTATCTTAATATGCAGTTATTAGAAGATGATTCCTTAGAAAAAGGCATTAAATTAAATGCTGATATGACTCAATTCCCGCTTTTTCCGGAAGACCAGCTTAAAAAAGAAAAAGAACCGGTAAAATCAGAAATTGATATGTGCTGTAATAATACATTTAATATTGCAAGAAATAAAAATATTAAAGCTTTATTTAATATTCAATCCGCTTCTGATGATATTGTAGCCGGAACTACAGACAATATTAACGCTTTAACAAAAGAAAATGTTTTAGACTATTATAATACTTGGTATACACCAGATAATGCCGTTACCGTTATCACGGGTGATGTTTATGTCAATGAAACTATTAATTTGGTTTCGAAATATTATAATAAAAAAAATGATTATTCAAAAATAAATCAAAGACAGTATGAACCTATTAAATATATTGATAAATCCGTAAGACAAGATACTATTTCCCCAAAAGAAAACAGTGCTTTTATACAGATGGGATTTGTAATACCTGAAGGTACTAGCAATAAAGAACTCTCTGATATTGATATGCTTCTGTGTAATCTTTTAAGTTCAAATTCAAGGTTATCAAAAGCTTTAGATAAATATGGAATTTCTGTTGAATATAGTTTGGACAAACTTCAAAATAAACCTGACAGCGCTAAAGCACTTTTATTTAATTGTACTAGCGATGAAAAAGAAGTTGAAGAGGTTTTAAAAATTTTATATCAGGAAATTACATATATTGCAAATAATCCTCCTAAGGAAGAAGAATTAAATCAAAATAAAAAAGCATTGATTCAGAATATTAACGAAAGATGTCAAAGCAGTGAATGTTTAAATGACGATTTAACTAAACTTATTTTAGATAATAACAACCCTAATTTTTATCAGGAAAAAATAAATAATATCTCTTCTGCTACACCGCTCGATATTTCCAATACCGCAAAAAAATTCCTTGATTTAAATAAAACATCCGTATGTGTCATACACTCAAAAGATGCTAATACCGAAACCATTAATAAAAATTATAATGATTCGTTAAATACTTCTAAACCCGTATCTTTTGGTGCACACCAATCACCTGTCGACACAATTAAACAAGAAATTAATTCCATTCAAGAATATACTCTTCAAAATAACATTAAAACAGAAATACTTCAGGGTTCACCAAATTCCCGTTCCACTGTTTCAATAGAATTTAACAATGAAAATATTAATGATGTTTCTTCCGTTAACTTTGATGTCCTTGAGGTTTTGTTAAACAGAGGTAATGCATTTAAAAGCAATGAAGAAATGCAAGACTTTTTAAATAAAAATGATATTTATGCAACATCTCAAACTTCTCAAAATGATATAAGTTTTACCTACAGCTTTTATCCTGACAATCTGCAAAATGTTTTATCAGTTTTTAAAGAATCTTTATTAAACCCGAATTTTTCTCAGGAAGAATTTGAAAGAGCTAAAGATATCGTAAAAAAAGAAATTTTGAATAGAAATCCAAGGGCAAACGACCAAGCAATTAAAAATATTTTAGGTAAAAATAAATATTTTGATCGTGATAAAGAAAATCTTTTGTCGGAAGTTGATAAACTGACTTTAGATGACGTAAAAAATTTATACTCAAGAATAATGTCAAATGCACAAGTTAAAGCCTCTGCAATACTTCCGGTAAATGAATATCCCCAAATAACAAATATATTAAATACGGAATTATCTTCGGGTTTACCCGTATTTAACCCTGTTTCAACTTCACATCCCGATAATTATTTTATATATAAACCCAATGATAAAGAACAGATATATACACAAGCAATTGAAAATTCTCAGGCAGATATTGGTCAGTTTTATACTTATAAACGTTCTGATAATATTGAAGATAAAGTTAAAATAGAACTTTTAAATAATATTTTGGGTAACGGTATGAGCTCAAGACTTTTTCAGGATTTAAGAGAAACCCAAAAATTAGCATACAGCGTACGCTCCGTAAGAGAAGACATAAATGATACGGCTACCATTCAATTAAATATTCTAACAACTACTGATTCTGATAATCCGAATGAAGGCTCACCGGAAAATGTTATCAAAGCTCTTGAAGGTTTTAAAAGAAACGTCAATTTATTGAAAACACAAAATGTATCCGAAGAAGAACTTAACAGAGTTAAATCAAATTTAAAATTTAGTATTTTAAACAGTTTAGAACTGAATTCGGATAAATTAATACAATTTAAATCGGATATCAAATCTCCATACGGCAAAAATTTTATATTGGAATACATGAATGCCATAGATAAAGTTACCCCTGATGACATCAGAGCCGCAGCAAATTATGTATTTGCAAATCCTCCGATAACAACAATTGATGCAAGTCAAAAAACTTTAGATGCTTTAAATCT
>CANQNX010000099.1 GCA_947625345.1 Candidatus Gastranaerophilales bacterium | reverse complement strand
GGCATATTCGGATATTTAGCCGCAAAGTTATCAGCAAACATTTGTGCTAATTTATTAGCAGCTTCATCATATGCATTCTTATCAGACCACATACCTCTTGCATCAAGCATTTCATCAGGTACATTGGGGCAGCTTGACGGATAATCAACATTAAATACGTCATGATGTTTAAATTCAACATTAGCAAATGAGCCGTTTAATGCTGCAGTTACCATAGCTCTCGTATAGCTTAATTTCATACGTTTAGCACCTGATGCTGCACTTCCGCCTGCCCAGCCCGTATTTACAAGGTAAACTTGTGTGCCGTATTTATCAAGCTTGTCACCTAACATCTTAGCATATACAGAAGCATCCATCGGCATAAAGGGTTCTCCGAACAATGTAGAGAATGTAGGTTGAGGTTCTGTTACACCGCGTTCCGTACCTGCTAATTTAGAAGTGAAGCCGGTTACAAAGTGATACATAGCTGCATTTTTGTTCAATCTTGAAATAGGAGGTAATACACCAAATGCATCAGCCGTTAAGAATATAACAACTTTTGGAATACCGCCCATTGAAGGTACTTGAGCATTGTTAATGTATTCAATAGGATAACCAACACGGGTATTTTCCGTTAAACTTCCGTCATTAAAATCAAATTCTCTTGTTTTATCATCCATAATAACATTTTCAACTAAAGAACCGAATTTAATAGCGTTGTAAATATCAGGTTCGTGTTCAGCTGAAAGGTTAATACATTTTGCATAGCAACCGCCTTCAAAATTGAATACACCATCAGGTGACCAACCATGCTCATCGTCGCCGATTAATTTTCTTGCAGGGTCAGCGGATAAAGTTGTTTTACCGGTTCCTGATAAACCAAAGAATACGGCTGTTTCATGTGTTTCAGGGTCCATATTTGCGCTGCAGTGCATTGGAAGTACATTTTCTTTTGTCATTACATAGTTCATAGTAGCAAATACAGACTTTTTAATTTCGCCTGAATATTGAGAACCGCAGATGATAATTGTATGAGCTTCATAGTCAATAGCTATACAAGCTTCAGAATTAACACCGTCAACTTCGGGGTCGCATTTGTAACCCGGAGCGCAAAGTATTGTATAATCAGCTTCACCGTAATTTGATAATTCTTCTTGTGAAGGTCTGATTAATAATTGATGTATAAATAAGTTTTGGCTTGCAAGTTCATTAATAACTCTGAATTTTTTTGTATATTTTTTATCAGCGCCTGCAAAACCGTCAAATATAAATACTTCTCTGTTTTCTAAGTATGCTGCGATTTTGCCTTTTATTGAATTAAATTTTTCTCTTGAAATAGGGCGATTAACTTTTCCCCAAGCAATTTCATCATGTATTGTATCCGTGTCAACAATAAATTTATCCTTAGGTGAACGACCGGTATATTTACCTGTTGTTACAACCAAAGCTCCCGTATTACTTAATTTACCTTCGCCTCTTGCCAGTGCTTTTTCCGTAAGTTCCGCAGGAGTGAGATTTCTGTAAACGGCTTTAGGGTTTATTATTCCCCATTTTTCAATTCCGAATGTTTCCATTTTTATATCCTCCTTACTTATTTGTTTCATTAATCATATAATACCATAAAAAAAATAAGTATAAATAATACACTAAATATTTTGAGATGTTATATAATGTATGTATGAGCCAACAATTTTTGTTTGATGAAAAAAAGAATCAACCTTTAGCTGCAAGACTCAGACCTGAGTCTTTAGAGGAGTTTGTCGGACAAACGCATTTACTCGGGGAAGGTAAAGTTTTAAGAAAACTTATTGAAAGTGATAAAATATCATCACTGATTTTTTGGGGACCCCCCGGAGTGGGAAAAACCACTTTAGCTAAAATTATAGCAAATAAAACACATTCGGCTTTCATTGACTTTTCTGCCGTAACAAGCGGTATTAAAGAAATAAGAGCAGTAATGGAAAAAGCCGAGGAAAACAGACGTATAGGCTCAAAAACAATTGTATTCGTCGATGAAATCCACAGATTTAATAAAGCACAGCAAGATGCCTTTCTTCCCTATGTTGAAAAAGGCAGTATAATTCTTATAGGAGCAACAACGGAAAATCCCTCTTTTGAAGTGAACAGCGCTTTATTGTCACGCTCTAAAGTTTTTGTACTTCAAGCATTAAAAACAGAAGAACTTGTATCTCTTTTAAAACGTGCAATAACAAGTCAAAACGGTTTCGGGAATCAAAAAATTAATATTACGGATGAAATGCTTGCCATAATTGCGGAATTCGCTAACGGAGATGCCAGAAAAGCTTTATCCACATTAGAAATGATTATACTTAACGGTGATATTAATGATAAAGAAGAAGTTACAATTACAAATGAAACAATAGAACAATGTACTTCAAAAAAATCTTTAATATACGATAAAAACGGCGAAGAACACTATAATATAATATCAGCACTTCATAAATCAATGAGAAACTCAGACCCCGATGCGGCAATATATTGGCTCGCAAGAATGTTAGAAGCCGGAGAAGACCCGTTATATATAGCAAGAAGAGTTGTCAGGTTTGCAAGTGAAGACATCGGTTTAGCCGATCCTCATGCTTTAACGACAGCAATATCCGCATATCATGCCTGCCATTTTTTGGGCATGCCCGAATGTAATATTCATCTCGCTCAAGCCGTAATTTATATGTCATTAGCACCTAAATCAAATGCGATTTATTTGGCATACGGAAAAGCAAAAACAGATGCACTTAAACAACTCTCAGAACCCGTTCCTTTAGTTATCAGAAATGCTCCGACTAAACTTATGAAAGAACTAAATTACGGTAAAAACTATCAATATGCTCATGACAGTGAAGATAAATTAACAAATATGCAATGTCTGCCTGATTCTTTATTGGGAAGAGAATATTATATTCCTACGGAACAAGGTCTCGAAGCTAAATATAAAACAAAATTGGAACAAATTAAAAATTGGAAAAAAGAACATAAATAATAAAATACTCTTTTCAAATTTCAAAACATGAACTATATTATAAATTATATACT
>CANQNX010000098.1 GCA_947625345.1 Candidatus Gastranaerophilales bacterium | reverse complement strand
GCGAGCTTGTATGCGTAACGAAGTGGAGTCTGAGCAACTTTACGGTTGCGAGGAGCAAGCGTAATGTTGCGACACTAAATTAAATATAAATTCATGACAAAACAAAACGGAGATGAAAAAGATGTCTTTAAATGCATATTTGGGAATAGATGTAGGTTCTGTGACAACAAAAGCCGCAATTGTGGATGAAAACGGTAAATTTATAGACGGCTATATGACAAGAACATCAGGAAAACCTGTAAATGCCGTTCAAACCTCATTAATTAATATAAAAAATCAGGCGAAACAAGAATATAATATCTTAGGAGTCGGAACGACCGGTTCAGGCAGAAACTTAGCAGGCGCTTTAGTAGGTGCCGATATAGTAAAAAATGAAATAACAGCACATGCCGTAGCGGCAAGCACATATGTGGAAGGTGTTCAAACAATACTTGAAATCGGCGGACAAGACAGTAAAATAATTATACTTAGGGACGGAATAGTAACCGATTTTGCAATGAATACCGTTTGTGCAGCCGGTACCGGAAGTTTTCTCGACCAGCAGGCATCAAGACTAAATGTTCCGATTCAAAACTTCGGTGAAATTGCACTACAATCAAAATCTCCGGCGAGAATAGCAGGCAGATGCGGTGTTTTTGCGGAAAGTGATTTAATACACAAGCAACAGCTCGGTTATCCTGTTGAAGATTTATTATACGGACTTTGTCAGGCTTTGGTAAGAAATTATCTGAGTAATTTAGCATTAGGTAAAGAGCTTTTACCAACAGTTACATTCCAAGGCGGAGTTGCAACAAATTCGGGCATGGTCAAAGCATTTGAAGAAGCGTTAAATACCAAGATTGTTGTTCCTGAAAATCATCAAACAATGGGAGCTATAGGTGCAGCATTATTATCGATGGAAAATCATCAATTTAATAACAAAGAAACCAAATTTAAAGGTTTTGAAGTCGGAGAGATGAGTTTTAATTCATACACAAATCAATGCAGCGGCTGCTCTAATAATTGTGAAGTTATCACTATAGTTGAAGGTGAAATCACAAATTCGACATTAAATAATAAAGAAGATAAAATAATTGCCCGTTGGGGAGGCACATGCGGCAGATGGGATATAAGTTAATCCAAAATTGTTAACTATTGTAAAATTTTAAATCAATTTGCTCAAGTATGCTTGTTTTTTTGCCGAAATTATTAATATAAAAAAAGGAGCAAAAGTTTAACAATGGGATTGGCTGCATCACAAGGACGTTATTTAAGTTTAACCGCAAGAATGAGTGACCTCGTATATGAAGGTCAACAAATTTCTCAACAAAGACTTGCTCTTGCAAATGAAACTAAAATTATTGCAGAAGAATATACTGATGCAATGAATAATACCAAAATGCAAGTTACAACTCAACAAGGCGGAACTCAAGAATTAAATTATGATATTATAACAAGCCAAGATCCTTTCTCAGGTTTATGCATGAGAATCGTAGACCTTAACGGAAACGTTGTTGTTCCCGGAGAAAATGTTAATGAAAATTTAAAAAATGATAATGAACGTTTCTTATTTGACAAAAATTGTAAAGATCCTAAATATTTACAAGAAATGTTAGAATCAGGTGAATGGTTGTTAGAACAAGTTAATCCTAATAAAGAATCCGGTTGGGATGAAGTTATGTGGCAAGGTTCATCAGTTATATCAGAAGTTTATGATACTTCTGACGATGCTGCTGCCGAATCCAAATATGAATCAGCTATGGCTACATTACAAAGACAAGATAAAATGCTTGAAATGAGATTGGAACAAGTTCAAACTCAAGAAAGCGCAGTAGAAAAAGAAATTGAATCCGTAAAAGAAATTATTAATAAAAATATTGAAGATTCATTCAAAACATTTGCTTAATTTAATATATCCGGATAAATTTTTACGAATACTATTTTAAAGAAAAACAAACGGATTTTTCCCCTAAAAGTTCTCCGGTTTCTGATTCAATAGCTTTTTTATATAATATATTTAAATGGCTTGACGACACATCTTTTTCGTTAAGCCATTTTAATTGTAATAAAGCTTCAACAGCAGTGATTGCCCTTGCCTCCATGTTTGCATCGGCAATTTTAACGCACAGTGCTTCTTTTTTATCCGTATTAACCATAACACACAATCCGCCCGCTCCGACTTTTGCTATTATTCTGCCTTTTGAAGCATTAATTATTTCAGAGTCTAACCTGCCATCTCCGCCTATTATATAGGGATAATTCAAAAAAGCATTTTTTAATTTTTTATACTTATCATTTAAAAACAAATTCAAAAAACCTTTGCACAAATTTTCAAGACTCGTGGCAATAACAGGTAAAGAACATCCGTCTTTACTGAGTATTATTTCTTTTTTATCAGTTTCACACAGTTCACATACTTTATTTATGACTAATTCTGTCAGAGGATGAGAATAGTCCGTATAATTTGTTACGGAAAACCCTTTTTCTTTGCACACACCCAATAATATCGAATGTTTGCCGGAACAATTATTGTGAATTTTCGTGTTTGGCAAATTATTTATTATTAATCTGTTTTGCTCTTTTTTACTTAAAGGTTGAATGGCAGGACATAATAAATCACTCTCTTTAAAACCCAATTTTGATAAAACAGACAGTACAAGTTCCTGATGTATTAAATCTCCCGTATGAGAAGCCGAACAAACACCGAGTTCGGGAATTGTTAAATTATATTTTTTATCCAATCCGTAATCTATTCCTAATGAAGCTTGAAAAGGTTTCATACAAGAACGGTGATAAAATTTATAATTTTTATCATTCCCGATTTTATCTAAAACTTTTTCGGAATTGATATGTACAATCAGACCGTAGTGTTCCTGCTCAATCAAATTATTTCTTTTATATTCAATAAGTTTTTCAAATTTATATTTATTTCCCATAAAAATATTTTACTTCAAAAATGAATCATCTCTTAATAACTACTTTTTGCGTATGATTTGTATAATAAATTTAATGTTGTATAATAAATTTATCCGAGTAAATTTTTACGATAAGCCAAAGGTGTTACAAAGCGAAGCACCGCAACGAAGTGAGGATTACAAAGCGAACATCTGAGCAATGCGAAGATTGTGAGT
>CANQNX010000097.1 GCA_947625345.1 Candidatus Gastranaerophilales bacterium | reverse complement strand
GCCGAAACCCTTATTTCAGAATCAGATAAAAAAATTATAAATGTGTTCTCTCAACACTACGGCAACATCGGGGAAAGATTAGGTCAAAAAGTTGCAAAACTGACAAATTCATCTAAACTATTAAAAAAAAGTTCCAGATTTTCTTTAGAAGAAGGAATTACGTCAATCAAAGAAAAGAAAATAGGTCAGTCTCTCCTTGAAAATATACTTTTCCCTTTTATTAACTTACCTTTATATTTCTGCAGTTGGGTCTTAAAGAAAGCTCAATCAATTCCTGTTTTAAAGAAAGGAGCTAAAAAACTATATTACAAACCCATCTTTAGGATACCGAGAAAATTTAACGAATTAGATGCAAAAACTGATATGTTGAAAGGAATATTTGAAAAAACTCAACAAACAGTCAGTGAATTTGCAAAGAAAAAAGATATTTCAACAGAAAAATTATTAAATCAATTAAATAATGTCGATAATAGTATAGAAACACCAAAAGTAGTAAAAGAAGCAAACGAATATATAAAAGAAAGCTTATATAAAGTAAGTAATAAGTTTTTTGATAAACATACCGGCAATTATAATACCGCATATGAAAGACCTTTAAACAGAATAGTTTCAGGGCTTATTCCTGCTGCATTTCTTGCAAACGATGCATATAATTTAGCAGTTTTATGCGGCGATTCAAAAGCAGAATCTCAAAAAGAAGCTAACGAAAGAAAAAAACAGGAGATTTCAAGAGTATTTACAACAGCATATATGCAGTTGTTAACATTTGGTGCATTTACGAAACAGGTTAACACAATTCCATGGTTTACTCCGGTAACTTCCGCATTTACGGTATTATTATCGGAAACCACATCAAGAAAACGTTTAGGCAAACCTGTATTTTTCTTAAATAAAGAAAAAGCAAAAGAATACAACAAAAAGAAAAAATTAAAAGAACAAAATAATGAAGAAAAGACTATACAACCCGAACAAAAGCAAAAAGATATCAAACAAACAAATGTTAACAAAAATGAAACAAACTCCGAACTAAAAATCAATCCCGAATTAATTACAAAAGACAAACCCCAAATATTCACAAGTTTTAAAGCATCCGGAAATAAAGACACTGTAAAAAAACAAGATTCAAAGAAAGAAGAGCCTAAAAAAGCAATCATTAATGCCAAAACATTTAAAAAAGCCCTTACAATATTAATAACGGGTGGTTTTGCCTTAAGTTTTATTAAAAACAGTTCATTGACAAAAGATACAAAATTAATGAAGTCAATTAAAGACATCGGAGAATTAATAAAAAATAAAATATATAATCCCTTAGCTTTTAAAGATTTTGAAATAAGTAAAAAAGAATTTGAAAATATTATGAACAGTCTGAAAGAAGCAGGCTGCAGTGAAATTGCACAAGGTCATGAATTTATAAAAAATAAGTACGGAAAAGAAACTGCTGACGGTATTATAAAAATGTATAAAACCCAAATATCTGCAGCAAAAACTAAAGATGCAATAAATGCAGTATTAAACAATTTAAAATCTCAAATTCCTTCTTTGACTGATTCGGAATTAAAAAATATTGAATCCTCCATAAAAGTTTCAATAGAAAATAATAAAACAGCAATTGCCGAAAATAAATTTGATGATATTGCACAAAAAGCAATTGAAATCATTCAAAATAAAAAAATAAATATAGATAAGAATAATACTGATAAAATAACCGCCGATATAGTTGAAGAATTGGCAAAAAGGTCAGAAAAATCGGCAATAAAAATTGACAGAAAACTTAAACCATTTGTAGATATAATAACAGAACCGTTTAAATTTATACTGTCAGCAGCCAGACTACCGTTTAAAATGGTAAGTTCGGTTATTAAAATAGCATTATCGCCGATAGAGAAAAAAGCGGCAAAAGCTCTTATCGGCGAAGCTGAACTGAGCAAATTTGAAAGCGGCATACATAGAGCAGTTAAGGAAATATTCGGAGAACAAAGCGCAAAACAAGGGAATATAAGCCAAACAATTTTTGCAAATGCAATGGAACAATTTTCAAAGAAAACACTACCATATAGAAAAGCTAAAATTAATTTTGAAAATGCATTAAAAAACCAATTGTCAAAAGAAGAAATAAAAAATGCCCAAAAGATATACGATTATGAAAAAATGAATCTTTTAAAATACGTAAATACTGCGGTTGAAAAGTCTTTTAACGGAGTCACTCAATCAAGCAATAAGAATACGGATTTAGCTATGATGTCAAAATTAGCATCATCTGCCGTTACATCGGCATTCTTGGTGGCTGATAACTATAATATGGTTATGATTAAGTCTGACGGTGAAGAAAAAGAAAATGCAAAAGAAACTGCAAATGAACGTATTATTCAAAGATTAAGTGCACTGTTCTATCAAACGTTATTTATAAACTGGTTTAATGCTACATTCCGTTCTACCTATAACAATTCACTTAAAGGAATGGCAGCAGTAGTTATTCCTAATACACTAACAACTGAAATTGTAACAAGAAAATCAATCGGCATGCCGGTAAGACGAAAAACATTGGATCAATTACAGGAAAACGAAGACAAAAACAATAACCGTAAGGGCTTCTTAGGTAAATACTTTAAATTCATGCGTTTATTAACCGGTAAAAAACCTTTAAAAGACAGGATACCTAAAGATAAAAGACAAGAAGAAAATACTGTTTCTCAAGAGCAAATAAAAAGCACAACCACTAATTTATTGGAAAAATACTCAAAATAATTGAAAAATAATTGTTTTTTATTGTAAAATATACTTGTGCTGATGTAGCTCAGTCGGTAGAGCAATTGATTCGTAATCAATAGGTCAAGGGTTCGATTCCCTTCATCAGCTTTTTTAAAATTCTTACTATAAAAAATACAGCCAATTGATTATGTTAAATACAGAAGAACTAAATGACTTATCATATATATATATTGCATTATATGAATTCTTTTACCCTGAAGAGACTGAACTTATTGAAATCTTAAAAGATAATAATAATAATTATATAAAATTTTTAAATTCAAAAAATGAGCCTGATTTTATAAAAATTTCCCAAACAATTAAAAACTTTCAAAAAAAGTTTGATGAGTTTCAAATTGATGACAAAAAAAAGTTGTTAAAAACTTTTCTTTTATTCACCAAAACAGAAGATAAAATTTATTTAATTACAGATATAAATGAAAAGATAGAATATA
>CANQNX010000096.1 GCA_947625345.1 Candidatus Gastranaerophilales bacterium | reverse complement strand
GGCAACCGTATTTGGGTGTTAATATGGTATTTAATATATTGGATAAGACTGACTTTAAAGCAAATGATATTGCACTTTCCGAAATGAGTGTTAAACCCTATGTTATGTATGGGGTAGGATTAAGAAAAATATTTAAAGAAAGAAATATAGGATTTGTTCAATCATATATAACTAACGGCGGCAGAGACGGTGTCGGCTTGCAGGCAGGTTTAAGATTGGCTATATAAATATCAAAATTAAAATTAAAAAGCCCCATTTTAGGGGCTTTTTTATAAATCGAGTTAATTATAAACTTGTTATTGCGCCTTTATCTGAAGAAGAAACAACTGAAGAATAACGCTTTAAATAACCCTTTTTGACTTTTGACGCAACGGGTGTAAATGTTTTTAATCGTTTATTTATTTCTTCATCACTGACTTTAAGAGTTATCTCTCTTTTTGGAATATTAATGTAAATTTCATCACCGTCATTAATAATACCGATAACTCCGCCTTGAGGAGCTTCAGGACAAATATGACCTATGCAGAGTCCTCTTGTTCCTCCTGAAAATCTGCCGTCGGTTATCAAAGCAACTTGTTTGCCTAAACCTTTACCTACAATGGCAGAAGTAGGTGAGAGCATTTCTCTCATTCCCGGTCCGCCTTTAGGACCTTCATATCTGATGACAACAACATCGCCGGCTTGAATTTTATCCTCCATAATGGCTTGCATTGCCTCTTCTTCACTGTTAAAAGTTTTTGCTTTTCCCGTAAACTCCAGACATTCTTTTTCAACACCTGAAATTTTAACCACTGCCCCGTCCGGTGCAAGATTGCCGTGTAATACAGCTAAACCCGGATTTGAAGTTAAAGGATTTGAAACGGGACGAATAACTTCATTATCACACCATATATCGGAAGAAGCTATTTGTGAAATTTTAAATCCTGAAACACCTTGTGTATCTGTCATTTCATCAATGCTTCCCCAAAGTGTTTTTAAAACTGCTGGGATTCCGCCTGCATTATCAAGGTCTGTCATTGTTTTTGCCGCAGAAGGATCAAGTTTGATAATTTGAGGAACTTTAAAACTTAATTCTTCAAAATCTTTTAATGTAATATCTGCGCCGGCTTCATTTGCAATAGCAAGTAAATGTAAAATAGAATTGGTCGAACCGCCTAATGCAAGGTCGGTAATTATTGCATTTCTTATTGAATCTCTTGTTATAATTGAAGAAGGACGAATATCTTTTTCAATTAATTCATTAATAATTACACCCGAGTCAAAAGCAATACGCTTTGTCTTTGCACTTACCGCACTTGATGTTGCGCACCCCGGTAAGCTCATTCCCATTACTTCTGTTAAACAAGCCATAGTATTTGCGGTATATAAACCCTGACAAGCGCCTGTAGACGGGCATGATGTAATTTCCATCTGCTTGAGCATTTTCTCGTCAATTTCTCCTTCTGAGAATTTACCTACGGCTTCAAAAGTACCTTTAATCATTGTGAGAGTTTGATTGTGGCATTTTCCGTCCTGCATCGGGCCAACCGTTACAACAATTGAAGGTATATCTAATCTTGCCGCCGCCATAATCATTCCGGGGGTAATTTTATCGCAATTTGTTAACAGAACAAGTCCGTCAAGCTTATGTGCATTAGCAACGGATTCAACACAATCAGCAATTAAATCACGTGAAGGCAGTGAATAATTCATGCCGCTGTGTCCCATTGCAATACCGTCACAAATAGCCGGAACTCCGAAAATAAAAGATTGACCGCCGCCTGTATGAATGCCTTTTTCTATTTGCCTTTCAATTTCTCTCATTCCGCAGTGTCCGGGAACTAAATCAGAAAAACTGCTCGCTATACCTATAAACCGTTTATTCATTTGTCTTTCGCTAACACCTGTTGCATATAACAAAGATCTGTGCGGTGTCCTTTGCAGTCCTTCTTTTATTTCATCACTTCTCATTTTATTCTCCTTAAATCTTTTATAACTATATAATATCAAAGAGATTTTATTTTGTTAAATTTAAATGTGCTTTATTTATATTTGATTGTGATTTTAAATATTCCATAATTGCGCCTCCAATTTCTTCCGTGGGGTCAAAATAAGGAGAATTAGGCATAAATGTTTGTCTTATAAACATTTTATTTAACGGGCCGAAGGCATCGGGAACCAATGTTTTTCTGTATATTCCGGCTAAAAGAACTTGAATGTTAGGTGAAATTGCATTGTTATATTTTGAAAGTGTAGGGTACATTTTATCAATGCCTTTTACTCCTCTGTCAAGCATTCTGTCAAGTACGTGAAGAGCATCAAGAAGTTCTTCTTCTGTTTGAGCATTTTGAATGAATGAATTAAGATAGGGAAGTGCCATCTCGCCTTCTTTTACTATTGCCTCCGTTCTCTTTTCGTTAAACATACAGTAATTTCTGTATGCATTCGGAAATGATACATTTTTACCTAAATTTGATATGTTATTTGTTAAATTTTGAATATTCATATTATTCCTTTATGTATAAACGTATGGAGGACCGTTTTTAGTTTCGGATAAAATATTGTCGGCAAGTTGCTTTAGTTCTTCTTTCGTTTTTTTGCCTTCTTTTGCTTCTTTATCAAAGTTTTCCATTAATGGATTAATTGCACTTTCTTTCTTTGATTTAAAGTTTGAAATTTCAACGTCAACCAAACGTTTTCTCAAATTCAATTCGGTTTTTGCATTTTCTTTTAATACCGTTACGTCTTTTAATGCATCCATTGCTTGTTTAAACAGATAACCTGCAGCACTTGATATTGTAAAAGCACTGAAAATATATTTAGTAAATTTATTTTCGGGATTTAAAATCCAATTGTATAAATGCCCTCTGTTTTCGTCCAAATAGCAGTAATATTGGATTTTTTTCGGTATTCCGCCTAAAGCTGTCGGGGCATCAGCAAAAATAGTTTTCTTCGATTTTAATACCTCTGATGTTATATTCTCAATTTCTTCAGGATTTAATTTATATTTTTTGCCTATGTCTTTTATAAATTCGGGTTTTGCACAAATTGATTTTAATAGCTCTTCTACTTTTGATAAATCATTTTTATCTGCATTTTCGCTGATTTTTTTAATTGTTTCTATTGCTTGTTCCGTATAATTATCTGCAAATTTTTGAGTATTTTGAGCTGTTTTTTTCAAATTTGAAAAACTGAATTTACCCAACATAAGACTTGCACCGATAACGGCGACAGACAATAACAGATATTTTAAGTCTTTGTTACTTTTTTTATTTTTATCTT
>CANQNX010000095.1 GCA_947625345.1 Candidatus Gastranaerophilales bacterium | reverse complement strand
GAATCCACAAGATTTCTTTTATCCTGTTTTAATTTTTGAATTTTTTCTTCAACGGTATTTTTTGTTATCAATCTGTATACAAATACTTTTTTAGTCTGACCTATACGGTAAGCTCTATCTGTTGCCTGATCTTCAACTGCAGGATTCCACCACGGGTCATAATGTATTACATAATCGGCTCCCGTTAAATTTAATCCCGTTCCGCCGGCTTTTAAGCTGACAAGAAAAATAGGAATTGTTTCATCATTATTAAATCTTTCTACTACTTCCTGTCTATTCTTTGTCGAACCTGTCAGATATTCGTGTTTTATGCCTTCTTTTACTAACCATTCTTTTATAATATCAAGCATATCAACAAATTGAGAGAACAGAAGTATTCTGTGTCCTTCCGATATTATTTCCTCAAGCATTGATTTTAATTGTTCAAATTTTCCTGATGTATCTATACCTTTTTTATTTTCTTTATCATATAAGAGCGGATGGCAGCATATTTGTCTTAACCTCAATAATGCGGAGAATATACTCATGCGGCTTTTTTCAAGCCCGTTTTGCTCAATTGATTTAAACAGTTCTTCTTTTGTTGAATCCAATACCTCAAGATAAAAGTCTTTTTGCTCAGGTGTTAATTCGCAGTATGCAACGTTTTCAACTTTATCAGGCAAATCTTTCGCTACATCACGTTTCATACGTCTTAAAATAAACGGATATATCTGTGATTTTAAGCGCTTTTCCACAACTTTTTCACCCCTGTCAACAATAGGAACAACGTATCTGTAGTTAAATTCAGATTGATTCAATAAAAATCCGGGCATTAAGAAGTCAAATACTGACCATAGTTCTTCCAATTTATTTTCAATCGGAGTACCTGATAAAGCAAGCTTATGCTTACCGTTTAAAGTCTTTATCGCCTTTGCGGTTATAGATTCGGAATTTTTTATATTTTGAGATTCATCAAGTATTATATATCTGAACTCGTACTTTTTTAATTTATCTATATCTCTTCTTATAAGTGCATAACTTGTAATTATAATGTCATATTTCGGTATATCTTTAAAATGCTCTTTTCTCTCAACACCGCTTAATTTTAAGCATTTTAGAGAAGGAATAAATTTTTGTACCTCGTTTTCCCAGTTAAAAACTACCGAAGTCGGACAAACTACAAGGCTCGGAGCTTTTTTATCTTTTTCTTTGGCTTTTTGCAATAACGTCAATGCTTGAAGTGTTTTACCAAGACCCATATCATCAGCTAATATTCCGTTTAAACCGTATTTATATAAAAACCAAAGCCAACTGAATCCTTTATATTGGTATTCTCTGAGCTGAGCATTTATATCTTTTGGCAACGGAGCATTGTCCATAGTAGAAAATGTGGATATTTGTTTCCAAAATGTTGAAAATCTTCTGCTCATTTTAAGTTTAAAACCGAGATTCTGCATTTCCGACAAAAGACCTGCTCTGAATGTTTTTACTATATATTTGTTATCTTCATTCTTATAAACATCAAAGGTATTAAATGATTTTAATATTGAAAATATATCCTGACCGGGGACTTCAACAAATCCGTAATTTTTAACTCTCAGATACTTATCACCTTCAACAATCAAGTTATAAATTTCATCAAACGATATTTCTTCATCTCCGACTTTTCCGTAAAGTGAAACTTCAAAACTGTCTGTAGTATCAAGAGCAAAATCAATATCAGCTACCATTTCAAACGGTTTGGGCGATAACTTAAAGAAACTCATATCATCTTTTTCTTCAAATTTCCATCCTTCACCTGCCTGTTTCAAATAATAATTATAGAAATCTATTGCATTTTCTTTTTCTATTGCAAGATTATTTGTTTGCATCGGTGCAAATTTACAAGCAAGCAGCATTTGATATGCTCTTTCTTCATGAGCTATATTTCTTCTTACCCAGTATAATAAGTCTTCTTTTGGCTTTTTAATAGTTACATACGGACTTTTAGATGCAGATTTTGAATAGGCAACACGTGTTCCGTCATAATCAAATTCAAGTTCCGCTTTTAATGCTCCGTCATAATCCAATCCCATTGTTACTATATTTAACGGCGGTCTTTGTTCTAATGTCAATTTATCAATTATTTCAGACACTTCACAAGGTATTAAATTCCTTAATTTAGGAAGCTCTTCATATAAAAACTTAGCTCCTTCCGCATCTTTTACATCCGTAAATGTTGTTTTTATCAAATTTTGAGGAAGTGATGAAAGTGTAACATTGATAGGAAATATCTTATTTTTATATCTTCCCCATTTTAATTGCCGTGAAAAATATCTTACTTCTTCAAACGGTATTATGTCTTCTTTATCAGGTCGTTGCCAATATAATGATAAAAGTACATTCCCTACCATTGAAAAATTAACGGACAAAGATAATTTCCATTCTTCACTGCAAAATACTAATTTTTGCTTATTTTTTCCGTCTATAACATCATCGGCAACAGATAATAATTGAAAAAATCCGTCAAATTTCGCAATCGGAATATCATACCAACCCGCTTTTTTATCTAATCTTGAATTTTTTAAAAGCTGTTGAAATATAGCTAACTCGACTTTTTGTGAATTATTCAATTCAAAATTTTCATCAGACTTTTGTGCGGCAATAAATGCTTTTAATACGGCTTCAATATCTCTTATGACTTTACCTGTTTCACGGTTCATAACAAGTATTGAAAAGAAATTCTGTCTTCTTTTAGGATTAAAATGGAATATATATCCTCCCTGAGGATTAGGATTCATTTCCGTTTCGGTATCAGAGTAGTCAGGTTCAACTTTATACCTGCGCTTCATAAATTCATCATATACATGCTCTTCTATTGCTTTTAAACCGACAGCTATTGCATGTTTACACCACTTTTCTTTTAACGGACAAGAACATGAAGGTTCAATTCCTGATTTTTTAAATTTCAATTCGACATCATAAAATGATTTAAAATTACCTTTTACCTTCGCTTTAACTCCCGTTTTTCCCACTTCAAATGATGCCACCTGTTCTTTTTGGTGGTATTCGTATCCTCGCCTCCAGCTTCCGGGCGTAGAATTATCTTTTAAATACTTAAAATTGAAGTTGCACTCTGTCATGAAATCTCTTTAGTAACTCTGCAAAAAAATAATCAATTTATTGAATATTTAGCAGAAACAACCTGTAATCTATTCACAACAAATATTATACATTAATCAAAAAAAAAGGCAATATTATTTTGTCGGGACTTATATGGCAAATTCCGCTAAAAAGGCTAAATCTGTAACTCTGAATTTA
>CANQNX010000094.1 GCA_947625345.1 Candidatus Gastranaerophilales bacterium | reverse complement strand
TTTTATAATATATTAAGAAATGCAGACAGAACAAAACCTTTAACAGATGAAAAAACAGATGAATTATTCGAATTGGCTGAGGATTTAGAATCCGCATTTAAGCTTTAATTTGTTTTAGAATATCAACAATTCTTTTTGAAGCAAGTCCGTCACCGTATGGATTAACAGCTTCAGCCATTTTTTTATATTCATTTTCGTCATCCAAAAGAAGTTGAACATTAGTAATAATCTTGTTTTTATCAGTTCCGACCAATTTAACCGTACCATATTCCACTGCTTCGGGCCTTTCCGTAGTATCTCTCAAAACAAGAACAGGTTTACCCAAAGAAGGTGCTTCTTCCTGAACTCCGCCGGAATCAGTTAAAATAATGTGTGATTTTTTCATTAAATTACAAAAAGCCGCATATTCAAGCGGTTTGATTAAATGTATTCTCTCTTTGTTATCCAATAATTCAAATACAGGCTTTTGTACGTTTGGATTAGGATGCACAGGATATACAACCTGAATGTTTTTATTATTTTGAACAAGTTCAAGGACTGCACTACAAATGTTTTTTATAGGCTCACCAAAATTTTCACGCCTGTGAGATGTTAAAAGAACAGTTTTTAAATCAGATTTTAATTTAAGTCCCTCAATTTCTTCACTATGATTGTTAACTGTATATAAAAGCGCATCTATAACAGTATTACCCGTTTTATAAATATGTTTTGACGGCAGTTGAGAATTAATAAGGTTTTGACACGATTTATCCGTAGGTGCAAAGAAATATGTCGACAACGAATCAACAAAAACTCTGTTTATTTCCTCGGGAAACGGATAGTATTTATCAAAAGTTCTAAGTCCTGCTTCAACATGACCAATCGGAACTTTAGCATAAAATGCGGATAAAGCAGCTGCCATTGATGTTGTAGTATCTCCATGCACCAAAACAATATCAGGTTGAACTTTTTCAATAACCTCTTTTGTTTTTAAAAGTACATCACTTGTTAAAGACCACAAATTTTGATTATTTTTCATAATATCCAAATCAAAATCAGGCTTAATATCAAACAATTCCAAAACCTGATCAAGCATTTGCCTATGTTGAGCCGTAACACAAACAACACTGTCAAGGGTATCGGAATTTTTTTCAATTTCTTTTACAAGCGGAGCCATTTTAATGGCTTCAGGTCTTGTTCCAAATACTGTTAAAATCTTAACTTTATCACTCATAACAATATTCCTTAAATATTAACGGCATCTCTGACTTTCTGCATTGTTTTCTCCGCTTCAGCTGCAGCCTTTTTGCTTCCTTCTTTAATAATATCTTTAACCTTATCAATGTCACGTTCAAATTCTTGTCTTTTATATCTTATGGGAGCAAATTTTTCATTAATAATTTTACCCAATTGCCTTTTACAATCAGCACAACCCCGTTTGCCTTGTCTGCATTCGCACTCAACCTGACAAACAGTATCAGCATCCGCAAAAGTTTGATAATATTTAAAAGCAACCTCACAATTATCCGGATGCCCCGGATCATCTTTTCTTGCACGAGTTCTGTCCGTAATACACTGCATAATCCTTTTTGAAGTCGTTTCTTCGCTGTCGGAAATTTTAATATCATTACCGAAAGATTTACCCATTTTCTGACCGTCTACACCAAGTAACAGGGGAACTTGAGTTAATTTGGGTTTTGGCTCATTAAATAAATCCGTTTTATAAATATTATTAAATCTTCTGACAATATCCCTTGTAATTTCAAGGTGAGCCAACTGATCAACACCGACGGGAACTATACCTGCATTCATAGCCATAATATCCGCAGACATTAACACAGGATAACCCAAAAGTCCGTAACTCATTTGTGGCATATTATCCGAATTATTTTCATCTTTATTTTTAAGGATTTTAACCATATCTTTAAGCGTAGGATCACGCTCTACCCAATTATTTGGAGTTATCATACTTAAAAGAATATGCAATTCCGCAATTTGAGCTACATTTGATTGAAAATAAATCGTGGATTTTTCAGGGTCTATACCGCATGCGAGCCAATCTAAAACAACATCAAGTTTATCTTGTTTTAAATTTTCGGTTTTATCAAATTTAGTAGTCAAAGCATGCCAATCAGCTACAAAGAAAAAGCAGTTATACTCCTCTTGAAGCTTAACCCAATTGGTAATAACACCCATATAATGTCCGAAATGCAACTTGCCGGTAGAGCGCATACCTGATACTAAATTTATTTTTTCCATTACATACCTTTCAAAATATATTAACAGAACAATTATACACAAAAAAAGTACTAATAATCAAAAGCTAAGTATTCAAATACTTTTTTATTAACTCTCCAAAGTGATTCATTTGACTCATTTTCAGGCAATTCAAGAGTAATTGTGGGAATATTTCTTTCAACACCTGCATAATTACCAAAGCTGCCCGGAGTGGGATAACCGATATCAGCCTGAAGCGGATATTTTGTAATTTCTGAAATTTTCTGTGCCAATTCTTGTGCAGGGCCGTCAAAATTAACTATCTTAAACGGGGCATGTATTGAAAGTATTGCATCTATTTTATAATTGTCAATAATGTCAATCATAAACCTTGTTTCCGTTTCACTTGCAGGAGAATCACCCCCAAAATAATCATTTTTTTCTGTTCTCTTCCAGTTTTTGGTGGGGAAATTTCTGTTTAAATCAACCATATTTGCATTTTGTCTTTGATTTTTGCTTTTGCCGTCAGGGTTAAGGCAGGGGATAATCAAAAGTTTATTTTTTAAGTTCGATAAATCAGTTTCCAAGAATTTATTAATAAGATATTCACCTTGAGGTTCTTCACCATGGAAAACACCTATAATTAAAATCGTTTTTGAATATGTGGAATTTGTTGTTTGAAAAAGAGAAACGGTATTATTTTCAGTAGTTTTAACGGTTTTAAGAAGTTCAATCATTATTCCCCCATAACTTTGATAAGAACTCTTTTACGGCGTTGACCGTCAAATTCGGCATAATAAACCTGCTGCCACGGCCCGAAATCAAGTTTTCCCGAGGTAACGGGAATAATAACTTCATGCCCGATTAACAAGCTTTTTAAATGGCTGTCACCGTTAGTTTCACCCGTATGATGATGACTATAATTAATATTAAAAGGAGCAAGTTCTTCAACCCACTTATCAATATCCGAAATAAGTCCCGATTCGGCATCATTGACATAAATACCCGCAGTAATATGCATGGCACTGACAAGTATCATACCCTCTTTTATTCCGCTTTCTTTAAGTGCCTCTTCAACTTCAGATGTAATATTAATATATTCTCTGTGTTTTTGAGTATTAAACCATAAATATTTAGTATGAAATTTCATAA
>CANQNX010000093.1 GCA_947625345.1 Candidatus Gastranaerophilales bacterium | reverse complement strand
TTTAATGCAATTTTTAACTCTTTCTTCATCACCGAAGGGTTCGATTAAATTATATATTACAGCGGCTGTCGGATATTTTTCTGCGGTTTTAATTTTTGTTTCGATTAATTCGGGTAGTAATATATCGTCACTTTCAACAAAAATTATGTAATCTCCTGTAGCTGCTTTTATTGCACACTCCATTGTAAAAATTAACCCTTTATTTTCATTGTCAGGGTGAGTCATTACTTTTATTCGATTGTCTGTTTGAGCATATTTATTAATTATTTCAAGAGAATTGTCCTTAGAACCGTCATCAAAAATTATATATTCAAAATTTTTATATGTTTGATTTAATACACTTTCAATTGTTTGTGAAATATAGTTTGCGTAATTATAACTTGTAGTAATAACGGATATTTTCATGTTATATTTTCCTTATTTCATTAAAGGTATTTATTATAATTTTAGGATGAAAAAGTAATCTTATTATATTTGGTATACAGCATATTATTTTATACAACCATAAAAATTTACTGCCGTAACACTTTTTATAGAATAAAATTTCACTAACCATTTTGTATTTTCTTGAAGATATTTTATCTTTACTGGATTTACCTTCATAATGAAATATTTTTGCATTGGGATTAATAAAAATTTTATAACCTGTTTGTTTTAGCCGGAATTGAAGTTCGGATTCTTCATCATATAAAAAAAAGTCTTCATCAAAAAGACCGATTTTATCGAGAACACTTTTTCTCAAGAATAAATCAGCACCTACAATTATTTCAACTTCTTTTATAATTTCTTCCTGATTTTCACCTTTATCTTTTAGCTTTTCTTTTTCTTTCGGAAACATGTTGTATAAGTGAAAAGTTTTAACCATCTTGGATTTAAAAGTTTGAAAATATCCGTATGAGTGAACATTCTTGTCTTCACTGTCATATAAGTTACCGCCTGCTGCGCCTGTTTGCGGATTTTCTTCCATATAATCAAAAAGTATTTTTACAGCATTATTTTTTAATTCGGTATCTGTGTTTAATAAAAATATATATTTAGCCTGCGATTGTTTAATTGCACAATTATTAGCACTTCCAAAACCCAAATTAATTTTATTTTGGATTAAATTAACTTGAGGGAATTTTTCTTTAATTGCATTAACAGTGTTATCTGAAGAATTATTATCTACAACCCAAACATCAAAATTAATATCTTTAGTCTTTTCATAAATTGAATTAAGACAGTTCAGGGTTAATTCTTGCGTGTTATATGTAACTAAAATAATTGAAACATCAGTATTTGACATAGAAATCAAATTATTCCTTTATAACAATGAGATTATTAGCTATTTTCATTTTACAAGTCGGCAGTACGACATCTTGAAGGCCGTTAGCAATACTGATAACGCTTCTTGCTTGAAGTATAACATCTTCACCTTTATAGTTAAAAGTATAATCTGTATCTCTGTCAGAGCGTATTGTAATTTGACTCATAATTTCTCCTTAATCAGTCTATTAATCTTCTTCCTTCGATAGCTTTAGCCAAAGTAATTTCGTCTGCGAATTCTATATCGGAGCCGATAGGAAGACCGAAAGCTATTCTTGAAATTTTTATATTAAACGGTTTTAAGAGCTTGGAAATATACATACTCGTTGCTTCACCTTCTACTGATGGGCTCAGTGCAAGTATAACTTCATTTATATCAGTATCGGTAATTCTGTTAAGTAATTCTTTTATTCTGATATCTTCAACTCCGATTCCGTCTAAGGGTGATAAAGTTCCTTGAAGTACGTGATACAATCCTTTGTATTCATGAGTTTTTTCGATGGCTATTAAGTCTTTAGTTTCGGCAACAACACAAATAACTGACTTATCTCTCCTGTCATCCGAACATATTTCACAAGGATCTGAGGCTGACATATTAAAACAAATTTTGCAATAGTGAATATGTTGTTTTGCTTCAACCATAGTATTTGCGAAATTTTTCACTTCGGATTCGGGCATTTTAAGCAGGTGTAATGCCATTCTTTGTGCAGACTTAGGTCCTATTCCGGGGAATTTTTGAAAAAACTCAATTAATTGAGCTAAAGGTTTAGTGTATTCCATTAGAACAATCCGGGAATATTAATACCTGCAGGAACGATGCCTTTCATTTTATCTTGCATTTTCTTGTTCGCATCTGCTATTGCCTGATTCATTGCTGATGTAATTAAGTCTTCAAGCATTTCTATTGTTTCTTCATCAACACTGTCAGGATTTTCAGGATTTAATGCTTTTTTTGAAAGTTTAATGGATTTAAATTTTCCGTGTCCGTCACAAGTAACCGTAACAGCTTCGTCACCAGATGAAGCTGTGATTTTTGTTTCCGCTAAATCTTTTTGAGCATCCTGTAATCTTTTTTGCACTTGTTGTGCTTGTTTCATCATATTTGCAAGATTCATGATTTTATATCTCCATATCTCTAATCCGTTGCAAATATTATAAGACAAGTATTATTACATATCAAGTTTTATTTATCCATTAACTCGGAAAGGCGCATTTCTTTTTGTTTTTTAGGTCGTTTCGGTTTTACTGTTTCACAGCTGCCTTCAAAACCGCATAAACCTATGGGCATTCTTTCTTTTGTTTCAAGCATTAAGATTTCTTTTACAAAGTTTACTATTTCATTCATAATATTCCCTTGCCTCTCACTTTACATATAGTATAACTACTTTAAACTCAAATTAGTTCATTTTTAACCTCCAATCATGCTATATTTATTGTTATGAGTAATTATTTAGAAATTAACTATGAAAATAATATGAAAACTCTCTCAGAGGCTATTGAATATTCTGAGAAAAAGTATAGTCATGAGGATATTATTAATGAGCTTGCGCTTGAAAATGATTTAAAAAAACAGTTGTGTTTAATAGAACTTAATAAAATAAATTCTTATGAAGAGGCTGTAATATTATGTAATAATATGACCGGACATTCAGGGCCGGTGAGAGAAACGGCTTCATATAAAATTTTAGAGCTTATAAAAGATAAAAATTATAATAAGTATTTTCAACAGATTGGAATTGACGATATTTTTGTAAAAGCCATTACTGATATTAATCCGTCCGTTTCACGTAATACTGTTGAGATAATCAAATACAGCGAGAATTGTGAATATATATATTCCAAAATTACGGAGGAAACAGAAAAACTTCTTGAAAAGATTAATATAGATGAAAGTAATCATTCGTATGTTCAAAACAAGAAAAATTTCAGTTTATATTGGAATCTTGAGGCATTAAGTTCAATATCCGACAGAGTTGTGCCTGATAAAAGGATAGTAAATATTTTAACAATAACATCACAATCAAAGGATTATACAATAAGGGAAAAGAGTGCAAAGGCAGTAAAGATGTATGTGAATAGATTGCC
>CANQNX010000092.1 GCA_947625345.1 Candidatus Gastranaerophilales bacterium | reverse complement strand
TTTCCACAAAAAAATTAACTAAATAGTTAAACTAAATTCAAAAATCATAATAAAAACGGTATTTTAAATACCGTTTTTATTATGTATGAATAAGTAATTTATTTGTTGTTGTTTTATTTAAAAAATCAATATCTGATTATCATCAGGCACTAAAACATTATTTAATTTCAGATTTTTAATATCATCTCTCGTAACTGTTAAATGGCTAACTGTATCCATATGGCTTGCAATAATTTTTGAATTTTTACAATATGAAGAAATTGTTTTAATATCATCTAAATTCATAATTATTCTTTCGCCGTTTAAAACAGTAGCTCCGCAGGCATTTGTAACAATGATATCGGGATTAAATTTATCAAGAGCTTCTTTTACTTCTTCGCACCAAATGGTATCGCCTGCGACGTACAATGTCTTTTCATTTTCTGATTTAAATACTATTCCCATAGAATCATACGGCATTCCTGCTTGTTCGCAAATGGGCTTTATGATTTCTCTTTTTCCGTGCTGACAATTAGTTTTGTATAATTTTATCCCTTCAAAATCAGTACCGTCTTCACTTATCACTCTTACATTATTAAAACCTAAGTTTTCGATTAATTTTTTATCAGTTTCCGACTGAACAAAGAAAGGAATATTTTTATTAATTGCTTTTTCTGCAAATCCATCCCAGTGATCAGGATGGTAGTGAGTTAGAATAACCGCATCAACATCAACAATCTTTTCAATAGGAATAGGAAGTTCAACTCTTGGCTGTCTGATTTGAGAATTAATTCCCGCATCAAATCCTGCCATATAGTCTTTTGGCATAAGCCACGGGTCGATTAAAAATCTTTTATTATTGAAAGTAACAATTATTGTTGCGTTTCTGATTTGATGAATTTGTAATTTACCCATCTGTTTAATTCCCCTCTAAACTACAATTTTCTTGAATTATAACACGTAGATTAAATAAAAACATATACATATTAGGATGCAAATTGACAATAAAAAATTTAATTTATAAAATTAGTAATACTATTCGGAGAATGATTATGAAAAAAGTTAAAATAACTGTTTTAAAAACAACTTTTCAGGAAGATTTAGCGAAAGAATACGGGGTTGAAGGATTATCAACCTGCTCTTTTCATAAAGAAGGACAAACTTATTTTGCGGATTACGCTAAACCTGAAGGTTTTTGTGATGAAGCTTGGAAAGCAATTTATCAATATGTTTTTGCACTTGCGCACGGAGCTGATAAATCAACATTTTATTTTAATGATTGGATAAAGACCCCCGGGGTTGCCATTTGTTCTTGTAATGACGGACTTCGCCCTGTTATATTTAAACTCGAAGCCACGGATATTGAAAGTAAGACAAATTAACAATAGTATAGAGTAATTATACAGTCGGCATTAACGAATAATGAATATTACTTATTTTCCATTCATTATTTCTAAGAACTAAATATTTGTTTTACATATTTTTCAAGCAAAGAATTTATTCTTTTCAAAATTAAACTCCTTTTGTATTGTTTAATATAAGCTATATTCAAAATTAATTATAGCCTTAATTTTAAAAAGTTGATATATAATAATTTTATGACAATAGAAGAAAACATATTTAAAAGGTATGTACCCGATTTTAAAAAATTAAAAGATTATGGGTTTAAAAAAGCTAATAACAGCTTTATGTTAGAAACATTGTTTAAAGATAATTTATTCAAAGCCGTTATTAGCATAAATTCAGATGGAAATATATCGGGCATTGTTTATGACCTTGAAAATAATGATGAGTTTTTGCCCTTACGGGTTGAAAATAATCAAGGTAAATTTATTGGCGAAGTTAAAGCTGAATATGAAAATTTACTTGAAAATATAAGAGATAATTGTTTTTCAAAAAAATATTACATATTCCCCCAATCAAACAGGATTACAAATTTAATTATTCAAAAATACGGAAATGCTCCCGAATTTTTATGGAAAACAACACCCGGAACAGGTATATTCAGAAACTCCGAAACAAAAAAGTGGTATCTTGCAATTTTAGATATAGATAGAAATAAAATTCAAAAAAATAAAAAAGGACTTGTTGAAATTGCATTAATAAAATTAAGTGCTGATAATGTTCAAGAACGATTAAAACAAGAACATATTTACCCCGGTTGGCACATGAATAAAAAATATTGGATAACGGTTATTCTTGATGAAAGTTTATCTGATAATGAGATTATGGAATTAATAGAAGAAAGCCATAGTTTTACTGTCAAAAAATCATAAAATAATTACATCTAAATGTCTCTTTACACGGCTCAATAAATTTATTTTAAAGATACCCCAAGAATAGGAGTTTTGAGGTATTTTGATATATTTAAAATTTATTATTTTATCGTATCATCTTTCATTCTAAAAGAATGAATATAACAAATATAAGGTTTATCGTCTTGGGGAGATAATTTTGTGACTTCACCTACTTTTTCTCCCTTATCATCCACTATATCATAAACACCGTTTGAATTATTGTTTTTATATTTTATTCGATAGGCATAAGGATAATTTACGGGTAAATCGTTGGAATTTTTTAATATTTCTTCTGTCGTGTCACGCATTACATTACTCCACATTATTGCAAATTGAGGTTTTTCATCTCCCATATTTTCAACAACACCAACATCATAGTGCATATTTGGGTCTAAGTCGTTAAATTCAATTTTTTCACCCTTGCATTTTACAAAGTCTTTTACTTGTGTACCTGTTTTAGTATCAAAAAGTGCATAAGCTCGCTGCTGCTCTGTACAGATTATTGCAATTCTTCTTGGTTTTGGAACTAACACAACTATAGGCATTTCATCAGTATATTTATCTTGTACCATAACATCCCCTTTTTTGTTTAACTTTCATCAAAATAATTATAGATAAATTTCAAATTTTGAATATAATTTTAAAATTTATTTACATTAATAATTATGATTTAAACTTTTCTTTATCAAGATTTTCAAATCTTTCGGTTTGGATTACAAATATTTGGATGACGGACATAATATACAAAGACTTGTTGATTTATTCAAAAGTGTAAAGGATATTGACCACCCGATAGTATTACATATTCATACGATAAAAGGAAAAGGTTTACCCTATGCCGAAAAAGACAGAGAATCTTGGCACGCAGGCGGCCCGTTTAACTTAGAAGACGGAAGCCCTAAATTTAAGATGCAAGAAGTCGATGACCCAGTATTTGACAGCATAAAAGAATTGCTTGATACAAATCCGAAGGCGATAGTTTTAAATGCGGCTACTCCTATGGGGCTTGGAATGGTAAAAGGAGTAAGGGAAAAATACGTAGAAAGAGGTCAATTTATTGATGTCGGAATTGCAGAAGAATGTTTTTTTCATTGTTAATACACCTATAATTACTAAGGGAACGCATTGAAAAATGGATTATTCTATTCTCAAATCAACCCTTCTTATATATCTTAATTGTTATGCTATACCATAACATATTGTAAACATTAAATTTTTTCAACATTTAGCTATTGACAAAGATTTTGTTTATTAAATAATAAAAATATGATTAATT
>CANQNX010000091.1 GCA_947625345.1 Candidatus Gastranaerophilales bacterium | reverse complement strand
ATTTTTAATTTTGACCTTAGCTTTAAATGCTTCTTTAATTCCGATTCAAATGCATTTGCATCATAAAGCCCTGCCATGCTCATCTCATAACTGAAATCCAAGTCTTTATCCGTTATATATACCGTCGGAAAATGATTTATATTATATTTTTTCAATAATTTTAGACTTTCCGAATAATCACAATTTACAACGGCAAAAGTAAACTCTTTGTTCAATTTTTCTGATACTATACCGAAAATAGGCATAAATCTTCTGCAATAAGTACACCAATCCACATAAAAAAGTATAACAACAGGCTTTTTATGGTCTTTAAGCTCAGAATAGCGAACTATTCCGGTGGCAGGTATTTCAATAGGTGCGGACAGTTGAGAAGGGGTATATTTTACTTCTTCCGCAGCGTTTTTCTTTTTTATTAAAATTCCCATAAATACAAAAAATATAATTGCAGTAAAAATAAATAAAGCTATAAAAAATTTTGTTTTCATAATTTAGCTCCTTTTGGAACAACTGTTACACCACCTGCTGATACGATAAAACCTCTTGCTCTGTCTTCCTCAATATCAAAACCTATTTTGGTATAAGGCGGTATATCAACGTTTTTATCTATGATAGCTTTTCTTATTTCAGAGTATCTTCCCACATTAACATTTTCCATTAAAATAGAATCCGTAATATTTGAAAAACTGTTTATTCTTACTTGAGGAGAAAGCACACATCTTGAAATGCTTCCGCCCGAAATAACACATCCTTCAGATACCATTGAATTTGTTGCCATTCCGACTCTTTCACCTTCCGCCCAAAGAAATTTTGCAGGAGGCAAGTTATAATTATACGTTCTTAATGGCCATTCATCGGAATACAAATTTAATTCCGGATCATAATCCAATAAATCCATATTCGCTTGCCAGTAGCTGTCTATACTTCCTACATCTCTCCAATATCCGCGTTCAGATTCAGTCATGCCGGTATATTCATTTTGAGAATAGTCATAAACATAAATTTTTTTACCTTCTCTAAGCATTTTAGGTATTATATTTTTACCGAAATCATGATTGGAATCGGGAAGTAATGCATCTTGTTTAACCTCATCAATTAACTCTTGAGTTTCAAATATATAATTCCCCATTGATGCCAGACACATATCCGGTCTTCCGGGTATACTTTTAGGTGTATTTTTCGGTTTTTCTTGGAAATTAATCAGCCTCCAATCATCATCAACCTCCATAATTCCGAATTCACTTGCTTCGGATATGGGTATCGGAATGGCAGATATTGTTAACTGTGCCTGTTGTTTTTTATGGTATCTCATCATTTGAGATACATCCATTCTGTATATATGATCACCGCCGAATACACAAACGTGTTTTGGATTTTCATCTTTGATATGAGTTAAATTTTGATAAACTGCATCTGCAGTGCCCTGATACCAACTGCCGTCCGTCCTCATCTGTGCAGGAACCAAATCAATATACTGACCCAAAATCGGAGATACCGGCCAGCTTCTTGCTATATGTTGATTCAAAGAATCCGATTTATATTGAGTTAATATTTTTATTTTATAAAACCCTGAATTTATAAAATTATTTATTACAAAATCAATAATTCTGTATCTTCCGCCGAATGGTACTGCAGGTTTTGCCCTATCTCTTGTTAACGGATAAAGTCTTTTACCTTCTCCGCCTGCCAATATCATTACTAATGCTGTATCAAGAGCCAAGATGTACCTCCTTAATCATCATTTAAACTTAATACTGCCATAAAAGCTTCCTGCGGTACTTCAACTCTGCCTACCGCTTTCATCCTCTTTTTTCCTCGTTTTTGTTTTTCCAATAATTTTCTTTTTCGGGTTATATCACCGCCATAACACTTATCAAGCACACTTTTTCTTAATGCTTTTATATTCGTTCTTGCTATTATTCTGCCGCCGATTGCAGCTTGTATTGCAACTTCAAATAATTGTCTCGGTATTATATCTTTCAGTTTTGAAGTAAGTTTTTGACCGACATAAAATGCACTGTCTTTATGTACTATTGCGCTGAGTGCATCAACAACTTCTCCGGCAAGCAATATATCCAATTTTACCAAATCAGAACGTTTATAATCACTAAATTCATAATCTAAACTTGCATATCCTTTTGAACGTGATTTTAATTGGTCATAGAAATCGGTTATAATTTCACTCAGGGGAAGTTCATAATTTAACGAAACTCTTATTTTATCCAAATATGTCATATTTTTAAATATACCTCTTTTGGATTGTGCAAGTTCCATTAATAGTCCCACATACTCATTCGGAGTTATTATAGTTACTTTCACATAAGGTTCTTCAATATAATCCCTGTATTGAGCATCAACTAAATTTGCAGGATTGTCTATTTCTTCAATTTCTCCGTTTGTTTTATGAACTCTGTAAACTACACTCGGTGCCGTTGTAACAAGAGTTAAATTATATTCTCTTTCCAAACGTTCCTGAGCTATTTCCATATGGAGCATACCCAAAAACCCGCACCTGAATCCGAATCCTAAGGCAGAAGATGTTTCGGGTTCAAATGTTATACTTGAATCGTTTAATTTTAACTTTTCCAAAGCTTCTTTCAAATCTTGATATTGGTCATTATCAACGGGATATAATCCTGAAAATACCATGGGCAGTGCTTCTTTATAGCCCTCAAGAGGTTCTGTGGCACCATTTTCTACATGAGTTATCGTATCACCTACAAATCTTGTTATTTCTTTTATAGAACATCCCATATACCCTACATCTCCTGTTTTAAGCTCTTTTACAGGTACTCTGTTAGGGTTTAAATAGCCGAGTTCGGTAATTTCATATTCTTTTCCCGATGCCATAAATTTAATTTTATCGCCAAGTTTTATATTTCCGTCCACAACTTTAAAGAAACACAAAGTTCCTAAATACTGGTCATAAGCGCTGTCAAATACTAAAGCTCTCAGAGGTTTATCAGATGTATCAACGGGCGGAGGAACAAAATTTACAACCGCTTCAAGAACATCTTCTATTCCCGTTCCCTCTTTTGCACTGACAGGTATTGCCATTGATGCATCTATTCCCAAAACTTCTTCTATTTCTTCTCTTACCCTCTCTACATCAGCGGAAGGCAAGTCTATTTTATTTATTACGGGAATTATTTCCAAATTCTGTTCAATAGCTAAATATACATTGGATAGCGTTTGAGCTTCAACCCCTTGAGTAGCATCAACTATTAATAATGCACCTTCACAAGCTGCTAAAGAACGTGAAACTTCATAAGAAAAATCTACATGCCCCGGAGTATCAATTAAATTTAATATGTATTCTTTTCCGTCTTTTGCTTTATAGTTCATCCTTGCGGCATTAAGTTTTATGGTTATACCTCTTTCACGCTCAATATCCATTGTATCAAGCAGTTGATCTTGCATATCACGCTCCGCAATTGTTCCGGTCTTTTCCAACAACCTGTCCGCCAATGTTGATTTACCGTGGTCTATATGTGCTAT
Source organism: Candidatus Gastranaerophilales bacterium (assembly GCA_947625345.1). GTDB lineage: Bacteria > Cyanobacteriota > Vampirovibrionia > Gastranaerophilales > Gastranaerophilaceae > Avigastranaerophilus. The sequence continues at coordinate 91 of CANQNX010000091.1, read as the reverse complement.
AATACAAAAATTTCTTACATTATCAATATATTTCATATCTAAAGTGTATTACAGAAAAATCTCTTTGCCAATAAATTTATATTTTTTATAA
>CANQNX010000090.1 GCA_947625345.1 Candidatus Gastranaerophilales bacterium | reverse complement strand
CGTAATGTTGCGACACTATATTAAGTGAGGTGGAGAATATGAGAAAACCCGTATTAGGAGTCTTGGGAGCTACAGGAGTTGTAGGAAGACATATATTAGAAATACTCGAAGAAAATAACGTAGTATATGAAGATATTAAATTTTTTGCAAGTAAAAAAAGCGCAGGAAAAGAAATTGAATTTAAGGGTAAAAAATATACTGTTATAGAAGCAACACCTGATGCATTTGAAGGAATTAACATAGTACTTGCATCTGCAGGCGGCTCAACAAGTTTGGCTCTCGCAAAAGAGGCTGTAAAAAGAGGTGCTGTATACATAGATAATTCAAGTGCATTCAGAATGGAAAAAGACGTTCCGCTTGTTATAGCAGGAGTTAATGATGAAGATATAAGGACACATAAAGGGATAATAGCAAATCCCAATTGTTCGACATCTCAATTAATGTTAGTATTAAAGCCTTTGCATGATTATGCGGGTATAAAAAGAATGGTTGTAAGCACATATCAATCTGTATCAGGTGCAGGGCTTGCGGCTATAAATGAACTGAGAGAAAATACAATTGCCGTAAATGAAGAAAAACCATTCGAAAATAAAGTATTTAAAAAACCTATCGCTTACAATTGTATTCCGCAAATAGATGTATTTTGTGATAACGGATATACAAAAGAAGAAATGAAAGTAACAAATGAAACAAGGAAAATACTTCATTTGAATCCGAATACTCCTATATCTTGTACTGCGGTTAGAGTTCCTGTCTTTGTAGGACATTCTGAAGCCGTAACGGTCGAATTTGAAAAAGAAATAACCCCTGAAAAAACAAGAGAAATATTAGAAAATGCTTGGGGTGTTAAAGTAATAGACGATACGGCAAACTATGAATTCCCGACTGCTGTTATGGCTGCAGGTACAAACCCTGTTTACGTAGGCAGAATCAGAAAAGACATTGCTTTTGATAATGCAATTTCCTTCTGGTGCGTAGCTGATAACTTAAGAATTGGTGCCGCATTAAATACGGTAAGAATAGCTGAAAAAGTAATTGAAATGCAAGTATTTTAAAGGAAGAAGAAGATAAAGATGAGATATAATGCAGGTGAAATAATTACGGCAATGATAACCCCTTTCAATGAGGATTTAAGTATTGATTACAATTCTCTCGAAAGGTTAATAGAACACTTAATAAAAACCGGCTCTGATGCCTTGTTGGTTGCGGGAACAACGGGGGAAACACCGACATTGTCTCACGAAGAGGAAGCTCAATTATTTGCATTCGTTAAAGATAAAGTTAACGGCAGAGTAAAGGTTATTATGGGAGCAGGTTCAAATTCCACTCAAACAGCGGTTGAGTCATCTCAAAAGGCTCAAAGCTTGGGTGCTGATGCCATACTCTCTGTTGTTCCGTATTATAATAAGCCTTCGCAATCAGGAATGTATGAACATTTTAAAGCCATTGCACAGTCTGTTGACTTACCGATTATTTTATATAATATTCCGGGGCGAACAGGGGTAAATATGCAACCTAAAACTGTTGCTAAATTAGCTCAAGATTTTAATAATATTGTTGCTTTAAAACAGAGTAATTCCGATTTGGATTTAATAAGTGATATAAAGAAAATATCTCCTGCTGATTTTATAATATACTCCGGAGATGACAGTTTAACACTACCGATGATGGCTTTGGGGGCTCATGGGGTTATCAGTGTTGCTTCTCATATTGCAGGTTCCGAAATAAAAAGAATGATACAACTTTTCAAATCGGGTAAAATTGATGAAGCTCTTAAGATTCATTTAAATTTATATCCGCTTTTCAGAAAAATATTTATGGCTCCTAATCCCGTTCCTGTAAAAGCAGCGCTATCACACTTCGGATTAATTGGTGAATATGTAAGAAAACCCTTAGTTGTTTTAACGGACGAAGAAAAGGCAGAATTATTTGCCATTACGGATAATTACGGTTGCTTTGTTAAATAACAAACGGAGATTTAAGTTTGAGTCTTAAAAATTTATTTAATAGCTTTCGAATGTTTGGAGGAACGAGGTCTGAAAATCTTATAACTATTGTAATTTTGGCTATAGTTATTATAATTTCATCAGGTACAATCGTTGCTGACAATAAAAAAAATAATACTGTCATCAAATTAGAAAAAAAATACGTATTACTATCAGAAAGTTTAAAAAAATCCGAAAAAATAAACGGCTCATATAAAAAATGGTTGGTAGCAGACGGAGATAATAACGGTTCTTATTTATTTTTTAAAGATTATTTAAGCTATGTACTTCCCGTATTGAAGGATTGTAATGTATCAACCAAGGGGGATTGTAACTATGAATTTAAAGAATTAAACGGGACGTCAAAAGTTTTAGATTCTTCGTGGGCAAGATTTAAGCTCTCGGACGGTACTTTTTTAGCTCTTAAAACAAATTGTGATGAAAATTATAAGGTTGTTTATTTTTATTTGGATACTAACGGGAAAAAAAGATTGAATGTTGTGGCAAGAGATATATTTATTTTTGAGTACTGGATAAAAAATAATCTACATCCTGAATGGGAGGGTATTTTATTCCCTTATGGTCACCAATACTCAAAAAAATATTTAGTCTCATTATCGGATAAAAATAACTGCAATTTGGATAAAAACGGGAATTATTGTGCTGCATTATTAATGTTAGATAACTGGCAAATGACTCCCGACTACCCTTGGGCGCAAGCAAGATATTTTGTTCAATAAATATTATGCATTAACAAGTTTGTATATATTATTACAAACGGTGAAAATTTGTTTTGCCTGTTCAAAGTTAATCATATTAGCCCCATCGCATAGCGCACAATCAGGATTGGGGTGAACTTCAAAAAATAAACCGTCGGCACCTGCTGCTATTGCGGATTTTGCTAATACGGGAACGAATTTTCTTTCTCCTGATGAACTGTCGCCCATTCCCCCCGGTAATTGAACGGAGTGAGTTGCATCAAATATAACGGGATAGCCCATTTCCTGTATTATAGGAATTGCTCGCATATCAGAAACTAAATTATTATATCCGAAAGTCACGCCTCTTTCAGTTATTGTGATTTTATTATTACCGGATTCTATTACTTTATTTGCAATAGATTTCATTTGATTGGGTGCTAAAAATTGTCCTTTTTTTATATTAATAATTTTATTTGTTTTAGCTGCAGCAATTAGTAAATCGGTTTGTCTGCATAAAAATGCCGGTATTTGTATTATATCTGCAACTTCTGCTGCTAACTGAGCTTCATTTGGATTATGTATATCAGTAACAATCGGCACATTAAATTCTTTTTTTACTTCTTTTAAAAGTTCAAGTCCTTTTTCTATTCCCATACCTCTATATGAGTTAATAGAGCTTCTGTTAGCCTTATCATACGATGATTTAAATATGAAATTTATATCTAAATCTTGAGTTAATTTTTTTAAGTACTCGGCTGTTTTAAAAAGAATGTCTTTTGATTCAATAGCACAAGGACCTGCAAGAACGGTAAGTTTTTTATTCCCGATTTCAAAATTATTAAGCTTAACTATATTTACCATTTTGTCTGCCATATTCCACTTAATAAAAATAAACTCCTCAGGTAAGACTCGAACTTACAACCCTTCGGTTAACAGGGGTTTTTTAGGTCTTTTTGTGAGTTTACCTGATATTGTCTGATATTACTTTAACCCTTTTGTATCAATGCTTTCGA
>CANQNX010000089.1 GCA_947625345.1 Candidatus Gastranaerophilales bacterium | reverse complement strand
AAAAGTGAAAATATTTTTGTTGTCGGTGATGATGATCAAATAATATATGAGTTTCAAGGTGCAAAGACTGATACTATTGAAAAGTTTCTTAAAAAATATCCTGATACTAAAGTTATTTGTTTAAATGAAAATAACCGTTCTACTCAAAATATTCTTGATTTCAGCTATCAGATTATTTCTCAGGATAAATCAAGACTTGAGTTTAATAAGAATTTTGAAAAATATAATATATCAAAAGTCCTAACGGCAAAGAATGAAGACATTATTAAACTGAATAAAAAAATTAAATTACACTCTTTCTCAGATTTAAAACAAGAAGATAATTACATTGTTAATAAAATTCAGGAAATAATAGATTCTGATGAAATGCCCCTTAATTCGGAAGGTGATAAGGATTTATCTAAAATAGCCGTTTTAACCAGAGAAAATAACGAGCTTAATAATTTTGCTCAGCTACTTAAAAATAAAGGTATTCATTTTCAGTTGAAGGAATCAAAAAGTATTTTTGATATTAAGTCTTCATTAGTATTATATTTGTATTTAAAAGCTGTTGATAACCATGAACTATATAGTGATAAGCTCTTTGCACTGCTTTTGACAGAACCGTTTAATATTAAACATTCTGATTATAATTATCTCCTCTCTCAAAACAGGTTAAACCATAAAGATTTAATTTATAATATAAGAAACTCATTAAGTGAATATAAATGGGAAAATCCGCTCTTCGTTCGTAATTTTATTGATATTTTCGACAGAATAGTTAAACAAAAGTCTGTTCTGTCTTTATTTGATTTAATCTTAAAAGTTATAAATGATACAGGAATATTAAAATATTACATAGATACGGATGAAAATAAGAGTGATAACATATATGCGTTAAAAAAAATAACGGATGAAGCAAAATTATATTCAGAAATTCATAAATCAGCGTCATTATCAGACTTCTTAAATTATCTGGATATGGCATTTGAAAGTAATATACCAATTACAATTGATAAAGATGATTTAGTGCAAAATGCGGTGCAGCTGTTAACAATTCACAGCTCTAAAGGAAGAGAATTTGATTATGTATTTATTCCGCATTTGATTTCAAAAAAATGGGAATCAAAAAAAGTTTCGGATAAATTGGCTTTGCCTATATATGATAATTATTCTGAAGATGAAGAGGCTATAAAATATTCTCAGCAATTGAGGCTGTTATTTGTAGCTGTTACGAGAGCAAAACACTTTTTAAATTTGACATATTCAAATTCGATAGATTCAAAGCCGCAAGAGCTAACTTCATATTTGATTAATCCGATAAATAATTCCGATAATGTTGAAATATTTAATCATGAACTTACAAAAGATACATTTTTATCGGAGTTGTCGCAATCTTTAAAACAAAATTATTTTGATTATAAAACAGCTTTTTATGATGAACTTTGTGTCAGGGTTAAAAATTTTGTGCTTAGTCCGAGTGCTTTAAACACCTATATGGCTTGTCCGAGATGTTTCTTATATTCAAATATACTTCAAATCCCCGTTAATGATGTTATTTCTGATAATGCAAATTACGGCAGTGCATTTCATAAATCTCTTGATTATGCCGTAAAATTTGCTAAAGAAAACGGTAATTATCCCGATAAAAGTCTTTTTTTAGAAGTATTGCATAAAAATTTAGATAAACAAAAATTTAATTCTCTTCAAAAAAGAGAAGAGTTAAGAAAAAGAGTAGAAAAAAGTGCTGACAGGTATTATCCTCTGTTTGTTCAAACCCCATGCAGCAGAATATATTCAACTGAGTATTATTTAGACTATGTACCTGTTGATAACTATTTTATAAAAGGATTTATTGACAGAATAGAAAGAAATTCGGATTCTACTTTTGAATTATATGATTATAAAACAGGCAGTGCCAAAACAAAAAGTCAAATTGCGGACGGAAGAGAATATGAAGGCTATTTGAATCAGTTGAGATTTTATAAATTAGCCTTTGAAAAGAAAAACTCCGGTGCTAAGGTTGTTCGTGCAGGGTTGATATTTGTTGAAGAACCTGATTCTAATTTCTATACTGACTTAACACAGGAAGATAATGAAATTATCAAAGAAAAAATTAAATTTGCGTATGAAAATATCATAAATTTAAATTTTGAACCTCAAAAAGAATCCGCAAAGGGGTGTGAATACTGTAACTATAAGCATCTGTGTAAAATAACAGACTTATAATTATTATGAAAACAGAGCATTAATGTAGTCATTTGAGTTGAAAAGTTTTAAATCTTCTATTTTTTCACCGACACCTACAAGCTTAACAGGCAGCTTAAATTCTTTTGCTATTGCTATAATAATTCCGCCTTTTGAACTGCCGTCCAATTTTGTAAGCGCTACTGAAGTCAAATTAACGCACTCTGAAAATATTTTTGCCTGCATTAGTCCGTTTTGCCCCGTATTTGCATCAATTACAAGAATGCTTTCTCTAAATTTGTCAGCAGATAGTTTATCAATAACATTTTTAATTTTATTTAATTCTTCCATTAAATTCCGTTTATTATGTAATCTTCCTGCTGTATCTATTAAAAGAACATCATAATTCTCATTTTGAGCTTTTTTTATTGAATCATAAACTACCGCTGCAGCATCAATTCCGTCTTTTCTGTATATATCAACACCTGCTCTTTGAGCCCATATATCCAATTGTTCTTCTGCAGCAGCTCTAAAAGTATCAGCAGCTGAGAGTAAAACCTTCTTCCCCGATTTCTTGAACTTATTTGCTAATTTGCCTATAAGAGTCGTTTTACCTGCTCCGTTAACGCCGGTAATAAAATAAATATTCAATTCGCCTTCTATATAATTTAATTCATTTGTTCCTGCAGTATTTAAAATGTTTGTAAATTCATTTTTTAAAAATTCTTTAACTTCTGAAGGCTTTATTTTTGAATTTTTTCTTAATTTATCTGTGATTTCACCTGATAAACCTGCACCAATATCCGCTTTTATTAAAATATCTTCCATATCATCCAAGATGAAATCATCAAATTCATCTTCATCTTCAACACTTTTTACAACATTTTCGACTAAGCTTTGTGTGGTATTATATAAAGTTTTTTTTAGCCCTTCAAATGAAAAATTCCAAGAAGATGATTTATTTTCGTCTTTAAAATTGTCATTGTCTTTTCTTTTGAAAAAATCAAACATAATCAAATCTCATAATTATTTTAAATTATTTTCAATAACTACCTTGCCTAAAATGCCGTTAACAAAAGAAGATGAATCATCAGTAGAATATTTTTTAGCTAACTCAACAGCCTCGTCAATTATAACTTTCAGAGGAGCATCTTTTACATAAATTAATTCTGCAATTGCAATTCTTAAAATGTCTTTATCCATTTTAACAAGCCTGTTTATATCCCAGCCCAATGCAAATTTTTTTATCTGTTCGTCTATTTCGTCTTTATGATTTCTATAAGCATTAGATATTTTTGTTATGTATTCCTTTACATCACTATTTTCTTCCAAAGCAGCCATCTCTGCAATTTCAATAGCAAGCATAGTCTTTTCCGCAATATTTAATAAATCATCTAATTTATTTTGCATATCGGATGTCATTGGAATAGGTACGGGTATATTTGAAACTTCAATTGGTCTTTCTAAATTTTTCGGATGATTGGATTCGTAATTTTCAATGTATTCTTTCATTGATAAAATAGCTGTTGTAGCTGATTTTAATTCGTCAGTTGAATTATTTGTAAGTGTTCTGACTGATTTTAAAACTATATCTTGAAAATCCCACTTATTAAGATTATTTATTGTATCCATTTGAGAGAATAAAATTAAGGCTAATTCTCTCGCTGCTCTTCTTGCTTGCATGTTAATTTCCTTTATCTCTGTACTTATTATTAACCCATAAAAAAAAATAAAAGTATACACTAACTTAATAAAAAATCTTGACTTTTAAATATGCTCTTAATAAGATATAATAGTTGAAGATAATGGGACGTCGCCAAGTGGTAAGGCACCTGGTTTTGGTCCAGGCATCTCGGAGGTTCGAATCCTTCCGTCCCAGCCAAATAAAACTCTCGAGTTT
>CANQNX010000088.1 GCA_947625345.1 Candidatus Gastranaerophilales bacterium | reverse complement strand
GCCAATTCGAATAATTCATCTGTTTTTTCATCTGTTAAAGGTTTTGTTCTGTCTGCATTTCTTAATATATTATAAAAGGTAGTCCAAGCATAGGTTCTTGTTGTTCCGTATGAACAGCCGTAATATATGGGAAGCGGTAAATTTTTGTCTTTTCCGTCTAAAATATCAATAAAGTTTTGTACATCCAATATTTCTTTTGAGGCATTAGGTTTTATTGTCCCGTCTGCATTTTGTGTTGCCCATTTTTCAGGCTCTCTTATTAAATCATATATTACTTTTCCGCCTGTTTGAGTAGGTATTATGCTGAATATATTTAATGTTTTATTTCCTATATCTTTTAATGCTATATAATTTAAGCCTGCTTCTTTTGCCTGCTTATCATAATTATCGTAATCATTACCTTCAAGTGCGACAATTGTTTTTATTCCGGCTTGTTTTGCCGTATCTAATCCGTTTACAACGCTTGTTAGTCTTGCTCCCGAATATAATTCATTTTCTCGTTTTATATTTGCGAACCATGTTCCTTTACTTAATTTTTTTAATTTTGTTATATCAACTTTGTTTGTTTCGTTTAATTCATTTGTATCAACAGGATTTGACGTGGAGTATAAATTTTTTGCCGCAAGTCTTCTATACTCACTTTTTATCTGTTCTAATGATTTCGTTCCGATTTGACCGCTGTATAAAAAATCCGGACCGTAATTATAGCCTATGTTAAATTTGATATATTCTCTTACAATTTCATCGTTTGAAACTTCTCCAAGTTTGCTTTGCAGATATTCTCTGAATAATTTATAGTCTTCATTACGTACTTGAGAGATTTTCATATGATACCTTACTTTATTTTGTAACGTACTTTTATAAATCCCGTAAATTTGTAATATTGATATTTATATTACAAATTGTTAAAAATATTTTTTATTCTTTCAATGCATCCTTGAGGACTCATATACCATTCTCGGTATGAAATTCTTTCTACGATTGCACCTGTTCTTTCCATTAAGGTTTGTTTTTGGATTTGTGTTTTGTTGGATTTAATGTTATCTTCCTCACCGTCTATTTCTATAACAATGGTTTTACCCGTCGGTGACATAATTGTTAAATCAGAACTTAATCCGGCTAATGTTTGACCTGCTTTTACGCTGTAGCCTTCCTCTCTGAATGCTTGTGCAACCTCTTTTTCAAACGCATTCTTATATATACTATCGTCTATTCCGTCTTCATTTAACTTATTTTTTTGTATATATGCCTGAACATATTCTATGTAATCTTTTAATAATCCGGATGGAAGTGTTTTTGGGTCTTTTGATAAAAAGATTATTTGTTTTTTTCTTGCTCTTGTTATTGCTACGTTAAACAAGTTTGGAATTTGTAAAAAAGTAAGACTTTGGTTAAAGCTGTTATTTGCAACAGCCCATGAAAGCATTATTATATCTCTCTCATCACCTTGAAATGTATGTGCCGTACCTGCTTCTATTTTATGTTTTCTTATTGTACTTTCATTAAATACTTGAGATATTGCTTTCTTTATTAATTCAACCTGACCTCTAAACGGTGATATTATTCCTACGGTAACACTTTCATGTTCGTCTTTTCTTCTTTCATCATCCTGTATTATTTCCTGAAGTTTTTCGATGATTGCTTCCGCTTCAGGCATGTTACGGGTTATATCAAAGTCTACTTTACCGTCTTTTACCTCTATTAATTCTAAAACATTGTTTGAATTACATTGTGACATTATTCTTATTCTGTCGCCGTAAAATTCCTTATTACTAAAGTCTATTATTGGTGCATAACTTCTGAAATGTTCATCTAAAAGTACGGGTTTTGTTGAATAATAATTTGCCAAATCAAACATTGAATTAGTTCTGAATCTCCACATTAATTGGTATTTATCGGGGATTTCATACTGACTCATAAAGGATTGTTCTTTTGATTTTTCAAGGAAAGACAAATGCGGTAACTGTTTATCATCACCTACTATAACAGCTTTTTTACACCTGTATAAAATAGGTATACAGCTTGCTATATCACATTGTGAAGCTTCATCAATTATTGCGACATCAAACATTCCGGGTTTTAAAGGTATTGAGTTTGATATGGCATATGTTGTTATACACCAACAAGGAAAGGCTTCCAAAAGCGGTTTAAAGTCCTCATCCTCCAATAATCTGCTTTGAAGGCTCTTTTTTCTTGTTACCAATGCTTTTGTATGAACGATTAATCTTTGACGTTTTACCTGATCTCTTAGTAAACCTTTTAAAGAGTTCCTTCTTTTTCCTTTTAATATATCAATTGCCAATGTTTTTTGTTTGCGTCTGAGCAATTTTATTTCTTCTAAAAGATTATGAATATTGCCTATTTTGAATATTTCTGTTTCTTTGTATCTTGCCTGAGTTGAGAGTTTTGCCAATGATAACTCTATTTTCAATCTTTCAAGATTTTCAAAATCAGGTTTAAAATTTTTATTTTGAATTATCTTTTTTAATTGATAATTTGACCAATTTGTTGTCAGATTTGAAAGAAATCCTTTTTTTTCAACATTTTTCTCTAAATTTTTAATTGCCGTTTCTATATTTTCAATTTCTGACAGAGTATATTTTCCGCTTAAAAATTCCGATTTACCTATTTGTTTTTCTTTATCATCATGTTGTTTAATTAAATTTTTCCATTCTTCTTCAAGTTTAATAATAGTTTCGCATTTTTCTTCGAGGTCTTTTATTGTATGAACAAGTTTTTGCATATCTTCTACATCTGCCACAACAGAATTTTCAAAACCCGTATCTAAATCAACTTTGTTTGAAATTAAATCCTGAAGTGCGAAGGATAATTGTTTTTGGTAGTTTGTTCTTCCTGCTCTTAGCGCAAGAAACGGAGCGCCAAAATCATTTAACCTGTCCGCTACAACATCAGTTGCTTTGTCCATTCTTGAAGCAACCAAAACCGTTTTTCCGTTTGAAATAAGATGACATATTAAATTAACTATGGTTTGTGATTTTCCTGTTCCGGGAGGCCCGTATACCGATAAAATAGTATTATCTTCAAGGTTTTTTATTACATCTTCTTGTGAATCGCTCAATGATAAAGGTGTTACGGCAACAAAATCTTTAAGATTATTTTCTTTTATAATCTTTGATGCCATTTTACCTTTGCCCTGCAAATATTCTTCGTTTATTATATTTAAAGCGGTTTCTCTTATAACTCCCGAGGGACGTTCCGCAATTTGTGTTAATTCATACAAAACTCCTGCCGTAACTAAAGGTCGTTTTGTCAGAATTATTGCACTTTTGTTTGTTAATACTACTTTATCGGCTTTTAATGCCTGTTTTGGTTTTTCATTTTCACTTTCTTCGATTACTTCTTCTATATTTTCATATTTTATTTGTCTTTCACCGTTATTTACAATCGGATCTTTTTCGACATTATTTTCAAATGTTTCATCAGAATCAAATTCAAACTCTAAATCGGGGATTAATGATTTTAATGTTGTTAAAAATATTTGTAAATCTTCTTCTTTTAAAGGAAGCTTAGGTACAACATCCAGAAGGCCGTCTAACATATTATCAAGTTCTTCTTCTTCACCTGTTATGTTCATTAAACTTGTTAGAGCTGCGGTATTTAAAGACAACCCTTCTTCCTGAATCGAACATTCAATATTCATACCTGTTCTTTCTAATTTACAGGCGGAATACAAAAGAGGAGTCAAAAACTCATTTTTTCTTTTTGTTTTTGCATTTTTTCCGACTAAAAACAAATAACCGTATATTAAATATTTATCCGTTTTGTTATTTTCGCTCAAGAGCATAAGTTCGGTGAGGTAAGAGTCAGAACCGTCTAATTTTAAATTTTGGGGATATGCCGTAAACAGTTTTTCTTTATCGGTTAATAAAGAGATATCTTTTTTATCTTTATTTTCGGCTTCAAGAAATATCCACTTATTATCTTTGTCTTGTTTAAGATTCCTGAATGTTGAGCTTTGAACTTCTTCTCTTACACAGTCGTGTAAATAAAGACTCAATTTTTTTATAAAACTGTTTTGAAATGCTGAATTTAGTATTTTTGTTGCTTCCTG
>CANQNX010000087.1 GCA_947625345.1 Candidatus Gastranaerophilales bacterium | reverse complement strand
TCAATTAACAAAAATTTATTATTTTTTTTAAGAAATATTTTGAATTTTTTATATTTTGTAATATAATGTAAACAAAGGTAATATTTTTAACATTTTAAGGGGTCTAGAAAATGACTGATAGCAGTGAACAACAATTAGAACAAGATTCTCATCAAAAAATATTGGTAGCTGATGACGAAGCAAGTATAAGAAGAATTCTTGAAGCCCGTTTAAGTATGATAGGTTATGAAATAATTACGGCTACTGATGGTGAAGAAGCAATTGCAGCTTTTAATAAGCATAATCCCGATTTAATCGTATTGGATGTTATGATGCCTAAAATTGACGGTTACGGGGTTACAAGAGAAATTAGAAGAACATCTGATGTACCTATTATAATATTAACGGCATTAGGTGACGTTTCCGAAAGAATTACCGGTTTGGAATTGGGTGCAGATGATTATGTTATTAAACCTTTCAGCCCTAAAGAACTTGAAGCAAGAGTTAAAGCAGTTTTAAGAAGAACTAATACAAAAGAAGTTGCAGCTCCGACAAGTAAAATCGCTAAAAATGTTATTACTACAGGTAATATTAGAATTGATACCGCACGAAGACAGGTATTCAGAAAAAATGAACGTATCAGACTTACAGGTATGGAATTTAGTTTGTTAGAATTATTGGTTAATAATTCTGGTCAAGCTTATTCAAGAAATGAAATTCTGCAGCATGTTTGGTCATATCCACCGGATCATAGAATTGATACCAGAGTTGTTGATGTTCATATTTCAAGATTACGTTCTAAATTAGAAACAGATCCTGCAAACCCCGAGTTAATTCTTACGGCTCGAGGCATCGGATATATGTTCCAAAGAATTTCATAGTTTTTTAATTTAATATAAAAGAAAATCCTGTTAATTGACAGGATTTTCTTTTGTATTTGCTATAGTTATCATATTAAAATAATTCATTATTTCATTTATATCAATATAGTCTTCCCACGCAGTATTATATGGATTTCTTATTTTAAATTTTCTTCCCTTTTCACCATCATCTATATTGAAAGAGTAATAATGATTAGGAATCATATCATGTTCATCTGTTGGCGGGAAATTATATTTAGATGATATTGTAATTAAATTATTGTTTAGTTTATTACTTGAAGTAAGTAAGTTTTCAACAGCTGACTCATCATCAAAAAAATGTATATCTTCAGAATCCATATTAAATTTTTTAAATACTCCTGAAGCAGCTCCGCTTTCTGTATACATCAACATTTTATCCCTATTTAAATTACCTGTTAAATAATCAATCAGTTTTATGGGTATTACTTCTTGTATGTATACGTAATCTTTATCGCCATATTTTTTCTTATACCTGCGCCACATAAGATTCAATAATTTTATACACTCTTCTATTTTTTTATCTTTTTTTATTGTTCCGTCAGAAGAAGAGTAATAAATTGATTGGTTTGAACATAAGATTGAGTCTTCAGGAATATCCAATTTTATTCTGAGCTTAAAATAAACATCTGACATTGAAACCATTGTTTTAGAAATATCTTCAGGATTTTCATAAAAATCTTTTAAATTTTTTGCAATAATTTCAAGTTCTTCTTTTGAATATTCAAATCCGTCCATTTCAATAAAATCATTATTGCCAATTTCTTTTAGTGCTTTTTTTATTTTTTCGTTGTATTCCTTTATATTTTTTTTAGCGTTATTAACCGCATCAAGCTCTAAAAATTTTTCAATACATTTTATTCCTTCTGAGGTATATGAGTAGTCAGTATCATTATTTAAGTCGATATTTTCAACATCATCCATTACATAATCATTTTCATTAAACGGAATAACTTTATCCCCTTCTTTTCTAAATCCGTTTAAATCAATACTCACAGTATTATCAGGATTTTCCCTGAATACCTTTAAAAGATTATACCTGCTTTCAGGATTGGAATACATAACATCCAAAGAAGTTAATATGAAACAATGACCTATATGACCTTGAATATATGCATATCTTTCAACAGGAGGAAATAATTTTAAATATTTTTCCTTTGATAAAAATATTTCTTTGATTTCTTCATCTTTATCTTTTATTCTTATATTTTTTTCATTTTTTAAAGTAAATATATCTCCGACCTTTGTATTTCTTTTGGCTGTTGCTTCATCCTCATATTCGTCAATAAAAGTATCATTTATATTTTCATTATTTATTTGCGCAACATATAATTTTTCAATATCCGAACTTACATTATCACTTAATTTTCCCTTAGGAGGTATTGCGCTTATTAAATTTACCGGCAGTTTATTTTTTAGTATTAAATCGGCCAACATACCTGTATTACTTGCATTAACATCAGAACCGCATAATTTATCATATAAAACAACTGTTGCATTATCTCCAAATTTATCCACAAATAATTTTTTTGAATATATATCCAAAAAATTATTAATATCTATTAAATCTGCGCTATAAAGTAAAAATGGTTTCGGACATTTTTTTACAATATCAATATAATTATAATTCTTTAATAATTCCCATTTTTTATCATCTATTATTGATAAGACAACGAGTAGTCTTGAATCCTTATCTTTCGAATTTATCAAATTTCTGTCAATAATTCTTTTAGCCATTTCTTCATTTAAAATAGAATCGTTTTTAATAAAATTATATTCGGTTTCGGGGTCTATTACCAAGTTTCCGTTTTCATCCCGCAATGAAAGAAGTTTATAAAACATTTTTTGTTTATATTCACTTAAGCCCAAATCTTTATTTTTATACATTTTCTCTATTTCATCAGCATTTCTCGTTAGTTTAGACTTAAATGAAACAGATGCGAACATAGCATTTGCCATCTTCATATCTATACCTTGATAATTCACTACATTTACAGGTTTTGTATATATTTCTTTTTGATACTTTTTATTTGGAATTTGTATTTTACTTGAATTATTATTTATTGAGAGGCTGTTAATTTTCATTTTTTAAACCTCCAATTTCAATAATTCCAAAATATTTTATAATATCTTCAATTGATAATATCTGTTCATAACAAGTATTATACGGATTTTTCAATGAATACATTTTCCCTTTTTCAGAACTAATCGGCGATAAAGAATAGGAATGAAAAGGGAAAATACTAACTGAATCATTATCAGTTACATCCAAAGAATTAACAACGCAAACTAAATCATCATTATCCTGTAATTCTTCAATCACTTTTTTTGCAGAATCAAACTCTGATGAATACATCGAAGAATCAAGTCCTAAGGTACTGAATATAACACTTGCTTGTCCGCCATTCCCTATATATGGCATATTATAATCAAGATTGTTATCCTCCCAGCCATAAAAGATAGGCATTGCTTCTATAGGTATTATTTCATCCGGAAAAATCATCTTTTCATTTGTATATGAAAAATAATCTATATATCTTTCTTTTATTTGTTCCATTAAATGTCTGCTTTTTTCATCTTTGATTTCATCAAAATTTAAGTTTTCAACACTACCACTCATAAGTTTAAAACACATATATATATTTTCTGTTGATATTAGTTGTTTTGTCCTGTCTTCAGGATGTTTTTTATAATCATCAACTATATCGATAAAATTTTGCATTTCAGATTTTTCATATTTTAATCCTTCAATATATACAAAAGGACTTTCGGGAAACTGCGTAAGTGCATATTTATATAAATCATATCTTGACTTAATTTTCTTTTCGGCATTATGTTCAGCACCTTTTTCAAAAAAATATTCAAGAAATTTTACACCCATACAAGTTTGTGAAAATATATCTGTGTTCGATAATTCTTCGTCTTTATTTTGATTAGATATTCTTATTGCAAAATCATTTCTTTTAGCTTTTACTATGTTATTTTTTTCGTTTCTTTTAAATCCGTTTGTAGATATAACTATATCCCCGTCTTTATTTTCTTTAAACATTTCTAAAATTTTAAACCTTGTATTTGGATTTGAATATAACGACGTAATTGCAGCAAATAAGAAGCAATCCCCTGTTATACTTTGAGAATATGAATATCTTTCTATCGGAGGAAATAGTTTTAGATAAGTTTCGGGAGTGAGAAATATTTCTTTTAAAGATTTATCTTCCATTTT
>CANQNX010000086.1 GCA_947625345.1 Candidatus Gastranaerophilales bacterium | reverse complement strand
CTAAGGAGTTTCACCTTATTTCCTCGTATTAACTTCTTAATACTAACACGATGAAAATAAAAATAAAATGAATAAAATTAAAATATGTAAAATAAATTAAAAATCCTAAATTACACTTTATGGTTAATAATTACAGATAGATATTTTGGTTCGCCCAAGGTATAAAAATTTATTTTATATTATTAAATAACTTGTGAATGTTATATATAACCTTAATTTATTGACGGTAATAAATGCTTATAATATAATTACAGTAAAATTTATAAGGTTTTGGAAATGGAAAATTTCAAGTTACACCATATTGGCGTTGCAACAAATAATATAGAAAAAGAATTTGAAACTTTCGAAAAGTTAGGTTACACAAAGGTTTCAGAAGTTTTTACAGAACCAGTGCAAAAAATAAAAGGGTTATTTATATCTGCAAATGGTCAGCCTACTTTAGAATTATTGGAAAATTTAACTCAAGATGGACCATTAACAAATTTGCTTAAAAAACGTACAAAATTTTATCATTTTGCATATATTACTAATAATATTGAAAAAGATACAGATATGTTTATTAAACAATATAATGCATTTGTAATTACCCCCCCCATAGCTCAACTTACTTTGAGAAAATATGTTTTATGATGCTCCCTAATCAAATGATAATTGAATTAGTACAGGAAAAAGTTCACAATGAATGAATATATTAAACAGCTTGAATATCCTGCTGATGCGAATTTATTATTAACAAAGAAAAACAAAATAAAAAAATTTTTAACCGAAAATTATTCTGTCAAAATAAAAAAGAACATTGCTGTTTTAGGCGGTTCAACCACGCATGATATTGTTAAAATTTTAGAATTATTTTTGCTTTATAACGGCATAGAAGCAAATTTTTATGAGTGTGAATACAATCAATATTACGAAGACATTATGTATAATAATGAAAATTTAAAAGCTTTTAAGCCGGATATTATTTGGATTCATACAACATACAGAAATATAGACAATCTGCCCGAGATAAATGATACGGAAGAAACGGTTAATAAAAAACTTGAAGCAGAATATAACAAATACCTATCAATGTGGCAGAAATGTTTTGAAGATTATAAATGTACAATCATTCAAAATAATTTTGAACAGCCTTTCTATAGGATTATGGGTAATAAAGATGTTTCTGATTATCATGGGGTGTTGAATTTCATTTCAAGATTAAATATGAAAATTTATGAGTTTGCTCAAAATAACGCTAATTTTTATATAAATGACATTAATTATACCGCTTCAAGTTATGGGCTTAAAGAATGGCACGATTTATCAGCATGGTACTTGTATAAATACTGCTGCAAAATGGATGCTGTTCCGTATTTATCTTATAATGTATCAAAAATAATAAAATCAATATACGGTAAAAATAAAAAAGGCTTTGTGCTTGATTTGGATAATACATTGTGGGGCGGTATAGTAGGAGATGACGGAGTTGAAAATTTGGAACTCGGAACAGAAACAGCAGCCGCTCAAGCATATACCGAATTTCAGCAATATTTGAAAAAACTTTCATCTTTAGGAGTAATACTAAACATAAATTCTAAAAATGATGAGAATAATGCTATAGCAGGGTTAAATCATCCCGACGGCATACTTAAACCAAAAGATTTCATCTGCATAAAAGCTAATTGGAATCCAAAGAGCCAAAATATGACGGAAATAGCAGAGGAATTATCATTAGGAGTTGACAGTTTGGTATTTGTTGATGATAACCCTGCAGAAAGAGAAATTGTAAGAACTCAAGTTAAAAATGCCTGTGTACCCGATATATCGCAAGTGGAGCAGTATATCAAAGAAATAGATAAGTACGGCTACTTTGAAGTAACCGCATTATCAAAAGATGATTTAGCCAAAAATGATATGTATAAATCCAATATGGAGCGGGTTAAATTACAACAAACCTTTACCAATTATAATGATTACCTTTTATCGCTTGATATGAAAGCGGTAATTAAATCTTTTGAACCAGTCTATATGCAAAGAATTGCACAGTTAACAAATAAATCAAATCAATTTAACCTTACGACCAAACGTTATTCTCAAAGCGAGATTGAACAAATTGCGCAGGATAAAAATTATATTACGCTGTATGGTAAATTGGCTGATAAATTCGGTGATAACGGTGTAGTAAGTGTTGTTATAGGAAAAATTATAAACGATGAACTCCATATTGAGTTGTGGCTTATGAGCTGCCGAGTTTTAAAAAGAGATATGGAATTTGCAATGACGGATGAATTGATTTTACAAGCTAAAAAACTTCACATATCAAAGATTTTCGGTTATTATTATCCTACGGCAAAAAATGCCATGGTTAAAGATTTTTATGAAATCCAAGGCTATACAAAAATCAAAGAAGATGATAAAGGCAATAGCACTTGGGAATATGTAATACCTCAAAATTATGAAAAGAAAAATAAGGTAATTAAAGTAAATGATACCGACAATTAAACTAAATAATGATATCGATATACCTGTTTTAGGACTTGGATTGTGGCAAATAAATGATAAAGATGTTATGAGTGCGGTGCTTCAAGCTGCTTTTGATATCGGATATACAATGATAGATACGGCAAGCGTATATTCAAATGAGCTTGCAATAAGAAAATCATTAGCTTCAATTACCCCCCCCCCATAAGGAAAACGATAATAATAATCAAATAAGAGATTTTATTTTTATAACCGATAAAGTTTGGAATACTTTTAGAGGCTGTGAAAAAGTAAAAGAAGCCTGCAATTTATCTTTAAAAAAATTAAATACCGATTATATTGATTTATATTTACTTCATTGGCCTGCACCTAAAAAATTATATTCTAATTGGGCTGAAATTAATTCATCAAGCTGGATTGGGATGGAAGAATTATATAAAGAAGGCAGGGTTAGGGCAATCGGCGTATGTAATTTTACTGTTGAACACTTAGAAGCATTAAAAAAGACCGCAAAAATTATGCCCATGATTAATCAGGTGGAATATCACCCCGGAATTAATCAAGATGAACTTATTAAATATTGCAAACAAGAAAATATTATTTTAGAAGCTTATTGTCCTTTAGGTAACGGGCAAATTCTTGAAAATGAGATATTAAGGAAAATTGCACGGGCTAAAAACAAAAGCACGGCACAAATATGCTTAAGATGGGAAATTCAAAAAGGATTTGTTGTGATACCCAAAACTACAAAAAAAGAACGACTCATTGAAAATTCTGATATTTTTGATTTTGAGCTGACTAATGATGAAATGAAGCAAATTGATGAAATACCTTATTGCGGAGGACTGAATATTAATCCTGACGAGTTTGTGGAGTTTGGCTAATGAATGAATATAAATATGCTGATATACAAATAGGTCAAACTGAAACTTTTACAAAAGAGATAACTCTTGATATGGAAAATAAATTCAGGGAAATTTCAGAAGATATTAACCCGCTTCATTATGATGATAATTTTGCAATTGAGATTTCAGAAGGTAAGTTTAAAAAACATGTAAGTTTTGGAATGCTTACGGCAAGCTTATACTCAACAGCAACAGGAGTTTATCTGCCGGGAAAATATTGTTTAATTCACAGTTTTGATGAAATATCGTTTTTAAGTCCTGTTTTTGTCGGTGATATTTTAACAATTGAAGTTAAAGTAACAGGTAAAAATGATTCACTAAATCTTCTTCATTTGAAAATTATCATTAAAAACCAAAACAACAAAACAGTATCAAAAGCTAAAATTAAAATCATTGTATTAAAATAATTATTTGTTTATAATAACTTTAAGTTATATATTATAGGAGTTTTCAATGAACAGGGAAGAAGTTTTTCAACAATTAAACGGAGTTTTTCAGGATGTATTTGATGATGAAACAATAACCATAAACGAAAATACAACAGCTGACGATATAGAAATGTGGGATTCTTTTGAACATATAAATTTAATTGTTGCTACAGAAAAAAGTTTTGGAGTTAAATTTAATATGAAAGAAGTTGTAGGGCTCCATAATGTCGGTGAAATGGTTGATTTAATTTTAAGTAAACTTGCTTAGAAAATTTATGTAAAAAAGACTCCCTTTTTTGGAGTCTTTTTTTACATTTAATAAAAATAAAAATAAAAAATAAAAAATAAAAAATAAAGTTTTCCAACCTGATACTACGTTTTTAATTTTCTAACTTCGACCCGAGCTGCGGAACTCCTCCCTTCGGTCGTCAAACAGTCCTCGCT
>CANQNX010000085.1 GCA_947625345.1 Candidatus Gastranaerophilales bacterium | reverse complement strand
TGGTAAAAGAGGATAATTGTATGAAAAAGGTTTTAATAATTTCAACAAGTTTAAGAAATAATGCAAATTCTGAAATATTGGCTCATGAGACAGAACGAGGAGCTGTGGAAAGCGGGCATGAAGTAGAATTTGTAACTTTAAAAAATAAAGAAATTAAGTTTTGTAAGGGCTGTATGGCATGTCAAAGATTGGGCAAGTGTACAATCAGTGATGATGCGAATGAAATAACCGAAAAAATGAAAAATTCGGATGTTATTGTTTGGGCAACTCCCGTATATTATTATGAAATGTCAGGTCAAATGAAAACACTAATAGACAGGGCAAATTCACTGTTCGCATCAGGTCACAGATTTAAGGAAGTTTATGTTATAACCACTTCGGCTGATGATTCTGAAGGAGTAGTTCAATGTGTCATTAACGGTATAAAAGGCTGGATTTCGTGTTTTAGCGGTGTTAAATTTATGGGCTATGTTGACGGAATAGGCTTAGAATCACCAAATGAAGCAAAAGATAACAAAGATTTAATGGAAAAGGCTTATAACTTAGGTAAAAATATTTAATTATTTTTTTATTTCTTTATCCCATTTCTTTAAGAAATATACAGCTAAAATCAAATATACACACCACATTATTAGTGTTGCAATGTAGCCTGCACCGTTAATACATGCTGATGCCCACATTATCACTGCGGTTAAATTAACTATAAACCACACATACCATTGTTCAATACATCTTTTAACGGTTAGAAATTGCCCTAATATTGAAAATGAAGTTATAACAGAATCCGCAAGAGGACTTTTACCTCCGTTAGTCTTGATTATAAAATATATAAATACTGTCATAAACAGGGTAATTAAGGTATAAATAATTCTCTCCTTTTGTGATAGTTTTGTTTTATAAATTTCATTTTTTTGTGTATTTATATTTTTTTTCCATTTAAATATTCCGATAATTTGCATGGGGAGAAAATAAAGTCCGTATAAAGCCATATTCCCGTAGAATCCGTTTTTATACGAGATATAACAATAAAAAAGAGTGCCCGTAAGTCCTATGTAATAGCAATATACTTTGCCCTTACCTGCAAACAGAGTATATGTAATTCCGCAAACTGCAGATATAAGTGCAGCTTTGCTGTCTTTAGTAATGATTGAAATTATAAAAATAACAAATATTACAATCGGATAAAAAATTTTCTCAATATTGGTAAAAAATTTTATTTCTGATTTTATATAGTCAACGAGTTTCATTTTTTAATTATAATTTAAATAAGAAATTTAATAAAATGAGAATATCAAACGTTAAAAACGGTGTTAATTTTAAAGGCGGACTGAATAATAAGCTTTTGCTCAAAAGTTTGGAAACAGTTTCAAATCATCCTGCATCTTTTGTTGCAGGCACAACTCTTTTAATGTCGACAATAGTAAGACCATTATCAATTGCATTAACACCAAAAACAGACAAAGAAAATAAAAAATATGCGATTTCTGATTCTGTTTCATCAGGTGTAATAAAATTTGCAATATCGGAATTAGTGGCATTACCCGTTGAAAAAGCGATAAATAATATTAACAAAAATCCCGAAAAAATATTAAATCCCAACACTGTAAAGAACTTAAAAGAACATGGAAAAACTCTTATAGAATCAAAAAATTATAAATTTACGGAACAGTTAATAAAAAATTCGTCTAATTTGATAACTGCAATACCAAAATCAATGATAGCAGTTGCCTTGATTCCGTGTGTTAATGCTTTGTTATTCCCCGAAAAAAAATCGAAAAATAATAAAAAACTCACTAATAATTCATTTGGAAATTTAAATCCCGTATTTGCACCGTTTAATAAAGAAGAAGTAAGCTTTAAAGGTGTTGAAAAGCCTGTAATGTCAGGTGTTAAAAAGATTTTTGATTCAAAAATTCTTCAAAATTATGTAAAAAAACACAGTTATAATGATACAAATATTGTCAGAAATATGACTTTAACTACGGATGCACTTTTAGCAGGGTCTTTTGCGCTGAGAACCAAAAAATCAAGAAAAATAAAAGAAGACAGAAAAAATCCGCTTATATATAATAAACTTATTACAACAGCAATAAGTATTTTAGGCGGATATCAAATTGATAATTTAGTTCAAAAGGGTACAAAATCATTTATTGAAAAGTTTAAACAGGCAAATATTAATGATCCGAAATTAGATAAATATATACAAGGAATTAATGTAGTCAGACCCACACTTATATTTGCGGCATTATACTATGGTGTACTTCCTGTTATATCAATGTTTACTGCTGATAAAGCGGATAAATTAAGTAAAAAATCCTTTAATTCCGATAAAAATGCATAAATCTTACATTTTTTTATAATGAAATGACTTTTTATTCGTACTATAATTACATTATAGACAGATAATTAAGGTTGGAGAGTATGAATAAAAAACAGCTTATTGAGGATGATATAAAGTATATATGGCGCCCTTTTACACAAATGAAATCTCTTGAAAATGATTTAAATAAGCCTATTATTATTAAGAGGGGAAAAGGAATATATCTTGAAGATATTGACGGTAATAAATATATAGATGCCGTATCATCGTGGTGGGTTAATACATTAGGACATTCAAATAAGAGGTTAAATAAAGCACTTGAAAGACAGTCAAAAAAAATAGAGCATGTTATATTTGCCGGATTTACACATGAGCCTGTTATAGAATTTTCAAAAAAATTAGTCAAATTAATGAATAATAAATTAACAAAAGTGTTTTACTCTGATAACGGGTCAACAGCGGTTGAAGTTGCATTAAAAATGGCTTATCAATATCAGGTGTTGAAAGGGCATCCTGAAAAAAAGAAATTTATAGCTTTAAAAAATTCATACCATGGTGATACCATAGGTGCTGTTTCTGTTGGCGGTATTGATATGTATCATAAACTTTATAAACCGCTTTTGTTTGAGATAAGACAAGCTTTAAGCCCTTATTGCTACAGGTGTCCTATGAAATGTGATAAAAATACATGTAAATGTGAGTGTTTAAATTCCGTTGAAGATATTTTAAAAGAAGAAGCATCTCAAATAGCAGGTATTATTATAGAGCCTTTAGTTCAAGCCGCAGGCGGAATGATAATGTATCCGCCAAAATATATAACAAAACTGAGAGAAATATGTGATAAATATAATATTTTGTTGATAGATGATGAAGTTGCAATGGGATTTTACAGGACAGGTAAACTTTTTGCGTATGAGCATGCCGATATAGTTCCCGATATAGTTTGTGCGGCAAAGGGAATTACCGCAGGATATATGCCTTTGTCGGTAACAGTAACATCTCAAGAAATATTTAATGCCTTCTATGATGATGATATTGACGGATATAAAACTTTTTACCACGGACACAGCTACACAGCATATCCGCTTGCACTGTCGGTAGCTTTGGAAAATCTTAAAATACTCGAAGAAATGAAAATAGAAGAATATCTTAAGCCTAAAATAGCA
The DNA here is from genome assembly GCA_947625345.1 of Candidatus Gastranaerophilales bacterium. GTDB lineage: Bacteria > Cyanobacteriota > Vampirovibrionia > Gastranaerophilales > Gastranaerophilaceae > Avigastranaerophilus. The sequence goes on along the minus strand of CANQNX010000085.1, from coordinate 883 downwards.
AAGTTCTCAAAGGAACTTGAAAAATTTAAAAACCATAAAAATGTCGGGGATATAAGGCAAACGGGCATGATATGTGCCATAGAATTGGTAAAAGATAAAGAAACAAAAGAACCTTTTGCTTATGAAGACGGAATAGGCAAGAAAATATATCTTGAAGGATTGAAAATGGGGGCAATATTACGTCCTATGTGGAATTGTATATATTTTCTTACTCCGTATATAATTACCGAAAAAGAAATAGAAAAATTGACTGATATTGCATATAAAGCATTGAATAAAGTATTGCCCATGGGAGACTAAAATGGAATATTTTATAACGGGAATTGATACTGATATAGGAAAAACATATATAACAAAGTGTATGGCTTTATTTTATGAAAAGAAGGGCAAAAAAACGGGGGTATATAAGCCGTTACAATCCGGAGCTATTATTAAAAACGGAAAAATGTATGCTCCTGACTTAGAGGCGGTAAAAGAAATATCACGGAACATAAATACAAAATGCTCATATTTACTTGAAGGTGAGGTTTCGCCTGCTTTAGCGGCAAGATTGGCAGGAATTAGAATAGATATTGAAAAAATAAAAAAAGATTTTCAAGCTTTTTCTGATGAAAATGAAGTTACTTTAGTAGAAGGAGCGGGGGGAATATTGGCTCCAGTGTGTGATGATATGCTATGTGCCGATTTAATTAAAGCATTAAATATTCCTGTTATAATTGTTACGGTGCCATTTTTGGGAAGATTAAATCACACTTTATTAACAATAGAATATGCAAAAAGTCATGGCATAAAAATTAAGGGTATTATTATAAATAAAATGCCCGAAAAAACTGAGGATATTGCATCAAACCATTTTATTGAAGAATTAAAAATGTATACGAAC
>CANQNX010000084.1 GCA_947625345.1 Candidatus Gastranaerophilales bacterium | reverse complement strand
TAAGAAAAATGGCTCATCAAGGTTTATTGCCCGGTGTAGTTAAAGCAAGTTGGTAGCGAAATTCCGGACGGATGAAATCCGGTAAGCGAAAGCCGAAGTGAGGACAGCCAAAGGCGAACGAACGACAGGCTTGAGCGAAAAGGAATTTCAAGACCGGCAGCGGCCGGGTCAAAGTCGGGCTCAAATATAATAAGTTAAACCAACTATAAAGGTGCCACTGCACCACAAAGCTTTTCTATACTGCCGAATAAATTTCAGTAAGTAGTAAAAAGTAAAGGAAAATAAGAAAATGAATACAGATCCTATAGCAGATATGCTGACAAGAATCAGAAATGCCAATATGGTATCATTAACAGAAGTAGAAATGCCGAGTTCAAAATTAAAAGTGGAATTAGCAAAACTTTTAAAATCTGAAGGTTATGTAGAAAACTATTCTGTAGAAGACGTAGAAGGCAAAAGTTTTAAAACATTAAAATTAACTTTAAAGTATGATGAAAAATCAAAACCGGTTATTTCAAATTTAAGAAGAGTTTCAAGACCGGGGTTAAGAAATTATTGTAAAGCAAAAGACATACCTCAAGTATTAGGCGGAATGGGAATAGCAATAATATCAACAAGTAAAGGATTATTAACCGACAGAAAAGCAAAGAAAGAAAATGTCGGCGGCGAAATTCTTTGTTACGTATGGTAATAAAACAATAAAACAGAGTAGATAAATATAAAAATTGGAGATATAAAGATGTCACGTATAGGCAAATTACCGATAGAAATACCACAAGGTGTTGAGGTAACAATAAATGGACAAACAGTTACTGCGAAGGGTCCGTTAGGTACTGAAACAGTAGATGTACGTCCTGAAATTAAAGTAGAAAAACAAGAAAATTCAATAGTATTAACAAGAGTAAATGATGACAGAAAATCACGTTCATTACATGGTTTATCAAGAACATTGGTTGCAAATATAGTAAACGGAGTAAAAAGCGGATTTACAAAGAAGCTTGAAATTGTTGGTGTCGGTTATCGTGCTGCAATGCAAGGAAATACATTGAATATGGCATTGGGATATTCACATCCCATAGACATTGTTGCACCTGAGGGTATAAAGATTGCTGTTGAGCAAAATACAAAAATAACAATAACAGGTGCTAATAAGCAGGCAGTAGGTGATATAGCAGCTTTAATCAGAAGCAAGAGACCGCCGGAAGTATATAAAGGTAAAGGTGTTAAATACGAAGGCGAACACATCAGAAGAAAAGCCGGTAAGACAGGTAAGAAATAGCGCCGGCAGAGCCGGTTCAAAGCCGGGCTCAAATATAAATAAGTAAAACCAAATATGAAGGTGCCGCTGCACCCTCGAGAGAGAGCAAAATCCAAGACAGCCGGCAGAGCCGGTTCAAAGCCGGGCTCAAATATAAATAAGTAAAACCAAATATGAAGGTGCCGCTGCACCCTCGAGAGAAAGCAAAATTCAAGACAGCCGGCAGAGCCGGTTCAAAGTCGGGCTCAAATATAAATAAGTAACACTAATTATAAGATTGCCAAAATGAACCCTTACACAGGTAAGAAGGTTCGGGTGAAAGGAAAGAAAAATGATAAAACAAGCAAACAAAAAAGAAGCAACACAAAAAAGACACAAAAGATTAAGAGCTAAACTTATGGGAACAACTGAAGCTCCCCGTTTAGCAGTGTACAGAAGTACAAAACACATTTATGCTCAAATAATAGATGATATAAAAAGAGTAACAATAGTATCTGCATCATCAATTGATAAAGATTTAAGAAAAGACTTAAATCATGGCGGAAATATTGAAAGCGCAAAAGCGGTAGGTGAAGCTATAGCAAAGAAGGCATTAAAAGCCGGCGTAAAAGATGTAGTATTTGACAGAGGCGGATTTTTATATCACGGAAGAGTTGCAGCTTTAGCAGATGCCGCAAGAGAAGCAGGTTTAAACTTCTAATAATTAATCAAATAACTTAAAAAAGACACCTTACTTAGGGTGTCTTTTTTTAAAACTTAATATTCATAATCTTCTTTGTAGTTCCACTCCGGCATTTTAGAAAATTGAAGTTGTGCTTCTTCATGAAGTTTACTGATTTTTTCAGTTATGTCTTTTTGTGTATTTGCAGGATCAGTAAGAACTATTTCATCATTTTTTTGATCAATTGATTTAACAACATAGGCATGATGACCTTTTAATTCTCCGGCCATTAGAGAATCATATCCTCCGGAACTAAGAATTATTGCGGTATTTTCATCAATATCCCAATCATATTTTTCAAAATCATTTACATGAATTACATATGTATCTTCAAGATTAATTCCCGCTAACAGATTGAAAATATTATAAGAATAACCGCCGTCAATACCGTTAGTTTGCATTATATAAGGTAAATTATTTTTTACAGATTCATCTTTAACTAATTTTTCGGTAGCTAATTCTATTAAAAGCATATCATCATCACCTGAAGAGTATTTATGATAATTTTTATTTTTATTTGAATCAACTTTTTCAGCTTGTTTTAATTCTTCTTTAGATACAGTATAAGATTTATCAACACCTTTAAAATATACTTCATATCCTTTTCCGTCACTTGTTTTGGATATAGCATTCTTAATAATTTCTTTTCCTTCATCAGTATTATTCAAAGCAAGAACACCGGATATAAGCCAACAGTCGCCAATAGCACCTTGATATACATTTTCATCAATTTTTCCGTTACATTTAAATATGCTTGAATGTATAGAATCTTTTGCCCTTATTAATTTATCCCCTACATCGCTTGTTGTTTTGGAAAAAGTTTTTTGGAGGGTATTTGAAATATCAGATAATAATGATGACATATTATAATCCTCTCTCAATTTATATATTATATATATAAAAAAAATATCTAAATAAAAATTGCCATGAAAACTTGAGCCAAAAATTTTTTTAAAAGTGGTCTTTTTTTAAAATTATATTATCTTTTATTTCAAAAATTTCAACGTCTTTTAAATAATCGTCTTTGAAGTGAAGAGTATCAACGGAAGTAATTATAGTTTGTGTTTCATTTCCTATGGCATCAAGCAGGAAATTTTGTCTTAAATCATCAAGTTCAGCAAGTACATCATCCAAAAGCAAAATAGCATTGGTGTTGATTTTATCTTTAATAAATTGAAGTTCCGCAAGTTTAAGAGATAGAACAATAGTTCTTTGCTGTCCTTGAGATGCAAATTTTTTTGAGTCAACCGAATTTATGAAAAAAGAAATATCGTCCCTATGCGGTCCTATAACCGCTTGCCCCCTTATTATTTCCTCGAATTTTTTTTCTTCAAGTTTATCTTTAAACTTTTTAAGAATAAACTCATTATTAAAATTAAATTTTTCCTCTAAATGAATTTCATCAATAACAGACGAGTTATAGGTTATAGAGAGGTTTTCATTTTCAGAGATTAAAGCATGCTTATTTTTTGCAATTTTTAAAAGTTCAAAGAGAAAATTAAGTCTGATAAAAATTAAGTTAGAGCCTGTGATTGCCAATTGCTCATTGAAAACATCAAGAAGAGAAGAATCGGAATTTATACTGCCTTTAAGATTTTTAAGACAGTTATTTTTTTGGATTCTGACTTTATTGTACTTAGAAAGCTTTTCGTTGTATGCGGGAAAGACTTGACAAATAGCCAAATCAAGCCATTTACGTCTGTCCTCGGGCGCACCTCTTAGTAATAGCAGGTCATTTGAAGTAAAACAAACGGCAGAAATATTACTTATAAAATCCGAGAATTTATTTTTATTCAATCCGTTTACTTTAAGTTTCTTTTTAGAAGGCGGATTAATAATAACTTCTAAATTTATATCAACATCATGCTTAATTATATCAGCTTTAATTGAGCAAAAAGATTCACCCCATTTAATGAGCTCGGAATCTGTTTTGGCACGAAAAGAATCAAGTGCGGAAAGATAAAAAACAGATTCTAAAAGATTTGTTTTTCCTTGAGCATTTTTCCCGATAAAAAGTATTTTATTCGAATTAAATTCTAATTCGGAATCAGAATAATTTCTGAAATTTTTAATTCCAAGCTTTTTGATAATCATAATAAAATTATAACAAATACAATTAATGATTAATACTTTTTAAAAATAAATTAAAGTTTTTCTGAATGAGTGCTGTAAAAATAAATATGTATTAACATTATAATTTTGAGCCTTGGTAAGAATTTCTTTGTTCAAGAAGTTTATCAATTTTATTTAAAACAACAAATTTTTTGCTGAGCCAAGCGGGAGCAAGCATGTTAGGTTTTAAGCCGTTACCTGCTAAGCGGTGAATGGTAACGGAGGATGGGAGCATTTCGAGGAAGTCGCATGCCGTTTCAACATATTCATCCTCCTCCATCATAGGAATTTTGCCCTGATAGTAGAGTTTAACTAAACGGGTATTATTTAAAACACATAAAAGATGTATTTT
>CANQNX010000083.1 GCA_947625345.1 Candidatus Gastranaerophilales bacterium | reverse complement strand
TGGCACTTTAATATTCGTTTTATACCTAAAAATCCGCCTTTTATTATACCGTATTTAATAACTGCTTGTTTCATATATTCTGAACATGTAGGGTAAAATCTGCATACGGGAGGTGTTAATCTTGAAATTTTTTGATATATTTCTATTAATTTTATTAATATTTTCTTTATCATATTTTTTTCCGTTTAGTATATTATAACTTCAGGCTCATTTTGTTCTTCAACATTTTTTTTATATAAAGGTAAATATTGTATTAAACAATACTTTTTACCTGAATCTATAAGCATATATTCAATGCCTTTTTCTTCAATAGTCCATAAATCTTTTATTTCAACTACGGCATAATCATTCTTATTGTTGTTAAGGTATTCCCTCAATTTATTCCAGTCTTGATTCGTATAAAATTTAATATAATTATCAAAATAATATACAAGAGAATATTTGGGTTCTGATATAAATGCTGATAATGAAACTTTTTCAGCATTCACTTTTTGCGCATATGTTATTAAATCGTTTTCTCCGGAATTCATACTTATAAAATTGAATATACTCGGTGTTAAAACTAATGACAAACTAACCATTAGTATTATATTTGATATAAATACCACTATTCTTCCCTTTAATATTATTGCAAAAATTCCTATTAAAGGAATTATAAAAAATATTATTATTAATGGAACAAATAAAAAATTTAATCCTTTTGTTATAAGGGTATTTAACATGTTATGTCCGAATAAAGCTGTTAAAGAGCAAATTATTAACAATAAATCGGGGATTAAAGTTGCAAAAAATATACTTTTATCATGTTTGTTTTTTATAATGTATTCATACCAGTAATATCCTGAAATACAAGCTGCGGGAAACATCAAGAAAAGTATTAAAAAATTATATTTTAATCCGTATATTATTGAAAATATTAATGACGTAAAGAAAACTATTGTGTTTACGGATAAGAATTTTTCAGCTTGTCTTAATTTATTCCATTTTTCTCTTAATTTATCATCAGAGTTGTTTTTAAAGTATGAAATTACAGAATTATATATATCTTTAATCTTTGAACCCAAAACCCATATAAGAGAAAAAGCCCAAGGTAAAAAGCCTAAGAGAAATAGCCCTAAAGAATAGAATATTTCTTTTACCCCTGAATATTTTATTATATTATAGGCATCTATATACTCTTTAATATAATGATTCCCGTATTTTATATACATCAAGATATTATAAGGAAAAAGCGTAATAATAAAGATTATTATACCAATCATCATACTTTTAAAATTTAAAAGTTCTTTTGATTTACCGCAGAAAATCATTATTGCAATTGTTGACACTAAGGGGATTATCAGTCCGAATATACCGCCTGATAAGACGGATAGAGCACTGAAAAAATATATATACCCCCATAACAATGGTTTGAATTTTTCATTTTTCAAAAATATTAATAAATATACTGCTAAAATACATAACATCATTAAAAATGCTGTTAATATATCATATGTTGCCAACCTTGAATAGAATAATATTCCTAAACTTAAAGAAAAAATTAAAGCAATAATTATTGCATATGTTTTTTGCAGAATACTTTTAACGGATAAATATAATAAAATTATTCCCGCACACGACATCAAAGATATCGGAAATCTTACGGTGAATGAATTAATTTTACCGAAAATAATACACGATAAATTAGTCAACCAAAAAAATAAAGGCGGATAATTTATTATTTTTTCTCCGTTTAACCTTATATTAACCCAGTCATTAAGATTCAACATTTCCTTGGCAATAGAGGCAAACTTGGTTTCTTTATTATCAATAAATGGATAATTACCCGAGTTAATAACATAAATACCAATACATATCACTAATAAAATGCATATTAATATCAAATTATAGTATTTTGAAATGTTTTTCATAAGTTTAACTCTGTTTGGTACTATTATTACTATTTTAATATGAATTTATAAATAAGGCATTAATTTTAAGTAATTTTATTTTGAACAAATTACTCTTGCAGCGTGAATGCCTGAAGCGGAGGCTTGAATTAAGCCTCTTGTAACACCTGCGCCATCTCCAATTGCGTAAAGATTTTTTACACCTTCCGTTTCAAGGTTATTTGTTAATTTAACTCTTCCTGAATAGAATTTAACTTCTATACCGTAAAGCAGAGTGTATCTTGAAGCAGTTCCGGGTGCTATCTTATCAAGTGCATAAAGCATTTCAATGATTGCTGTCATTTGTCTGTAAGGGAGGACAAGACTTAAATCTCCGGGTGTTGCACAGGAAAGTGTCGGAGTAATTATACTGCTTTTTATTCTTTCCGGAGTCGAACGTCTTCCGTCAAGTAAATCACCGAATCTTTGAACAAGTACCCCGCCTGCAAGCATATTTGCGAGCCTTGCTACGTGTTGCCCATATGCTATAGGTTCTTTAAAAGGTTCAGTAAATTTTTCGGAAACGAGCAGCGCAAAATTGGTATTCGCTGTTCTGTAATTAGCATAACTATGACCGTTTACGGTAGAAATACCCGAATAATTTTCAGTTACAACTTCGCCGTAAGGATTCATACAAAACGTTCTGACTTCATCTCCAAAAGTCGGTGAATGATATATTAATTTGGATTCATATAATTTATCCGTAATAGGTTCAAATACCGGCGCAGGAAGTTCAACTCTTACTCCGACATCCACAGCATTATTTACCATTCCGATTTTATTTTTTGCAAATTCATGCGTAAGCCAATCCGCACCTTCACGACCGGGGGCTATTATTATATGTTCCGCTTCAATTTTCTGATTATCTTTAGTGATAAATCCTTTAACCTGTCCGTTATCGACAATTAACTGTTCTGCGATTGTGTCATATAAAATCGTAATTCTTTCTTCAAGAAAATCCTGCATATTTTTAAGTACATTTAAACTTCTTTCCGTTCCTAAATGCCTTACCGGAGAATGTACAAGCTTTAATTCCGCTAATGTCGCAGCTCTTTCAATATCCGCAAATGCTTCTTTATTTGTTCCGAATACTTCATCCGTGGCACCGAATTTAAGATAAATGTCATCCGTATACTTAATAAGGTCCTCAACATTTTTTCTCGGCATATAGTCTGTAAGATGTCCGCCTACATCAGGGGTAAGTGTTAATTTCCCGTCAGAAAACGCACCTGCTCCGCCCCATCCGCACAATAATCCGCACTTCTTACAAGTAGGGCATTTTTCATAGCCTTCACGTAAAAGGCATTTTCTTTTTTCTATTTGAACCCCTTTTTCAACTAAAACTACCTTCCACTCAGGTTTAAGTTTCATTATCTCAAGTGCCGCAAATATTCCTGCGGGACCTCCGCCAACTATTGCTACATTATACATATTTGTCTCCAATTTTTTTAATCAGCCATGAAAATTGTATCTTAAACTTAGTTTCTTTTAAATAAAACTTTATAAACATTTTACTTTACTCAATCAAATTTTTTGTATAATAAGTCTATGAATATAAATGTGATAGCAGTCGGTAAAATCAAAGAACAATATCTTAAGGATGCTCTTAAAGAATATGAAAAAAGATTGAGCGCATTTTGCTCTTTCTCCGTGATTGAAGTTCAGCCCGAACCCATATTGGATGAATCGTTAATCGATAAATACAAAGAAATTGAAGCCCAAAAGATTATGCAAGTTCTTAAAAAAGATTCTTATATAATTACTTTGGAAATAAACGGGAAAATACTATCCTCCGAAGAACTTGCTCTTAAAATGAAAAATATAATAAATGAAGGCTTGAATGATATAACCTTTATAATAGGCGGCGCAAACGGACTAAATAATAAAATCTCTCAAATGGCTTCATTTAAATTGAGCTTTTCAAAAATGACCTTTACTCACCAAATGATTAGATTACTGTTGGCTGAACAAATATACAGAACTTTTAAAATTAACTCAAACGAACCATACCACAGATAGCCGTAAAAATAATACAGTATCCGATAAAATTTAAGAAAGGTAAAGTGCGATACTATTTTAAACCGAGATTAATTGTTTAGAATATCTCGACTATTGTAAACTTTTGTAAAAATAATACTAATAGATATATCGAATAGATAAAAAATGTGATAGTATAAAATTAGGATTTGAATTAAGACTGTAGTAGGTAAATTAATCGAACAGGTGACTAAATTCGCTAAATCTCAGGGAGGGATGTGTATAATGATATACTGCTGCGGAAGGTATCATCAAGCGATGAGAACCGTATTTTTGTTTCCCGATTTTATATACAAAGACAGAAAACTTGAAATAATCGAGTGTCCTGTATGCGGTAAATTAACGGTGGAATTAACACAATTCAATATTAAGGAGCAAAAGTGGGATGTTATAAGACCCAAAAAGAAAAATACCGCAAAATTTATAAGTGAATTAGAGTCGAAGAAATGGAAAGATTTAAAAATTAAGTATGGAACAAAAGAGCGTTCGGGTTTTGTATACGGTGTTAATAAAGAAAATAAAGACGGGACTATAAAACAATATGCCGTTGATTTTAACGGTACAAAAAGAATGGTTAAGGTTATTAATA
>CANQNX010000082.1 GCA_947625345.1 Candidatus Gastranaerophilales bacterium | reverse complement strand
TTCGCTTTGTAACACCTTCGGCTTATCGTAAAAATTTACTCGGACAATCTAATAAGGATAAATAATAAAAAATAACAGAGCGGCAATACACATAACCCATTGAGTTATGTTTGTTTTAGATTTTTGTCCGCAAAGAAGTTTAATAATTGGGTATAGAAACACACCGGCAACAAAACCGAAGCCGATATTATTTGTAAAAATCATAAGCGAAATTGTAATTATAATAATTGAGTATTCGGATATATCGGAAAAGTCAATTTTTGAGAAATTAGATGTTAATAAAACACCCACATACATAAGAACCGGAGCATATGCATAAGAGGGAATTATTGTAATAATCGGAGCGAAAATGAGCCCAAGAAGGAAAAGTATTCCGACAGTAATGGCTGTTAATCCCGTTCTTCCTCCCGATGCAATCCCCGTCATAGAATCAACAAATGCGCCTGTTGTGGTCGTTCCGGTTAAAGGAGATATCAAGTTTGCTATAGAATCGGCAATCATTGGCTTTTTAAGATTTTGAGAAGACGAATTATCGCTGTATGAGCCGTCCTTATAACCAAGCCCCATTAATGAACCTGCTGTATCAATATTTGCCAATACAAAAATAAGTATAAAGGCTGATATAAAATCTTTATTTATAAGCCCTTTAAAGTCAAGGAAACCGTTATAAAAATCAATGTTATAAGATAAAGATATAAATTTTGATGGTAATTTTACATCCCCGATTATAATACCCAAAAGAGTTATAATAACAACGGAAAGAATAACAGCTGTTTTAACACCTTTTTTTGTAAGTGCAATAATAAGGATAAAACAAATTATACTTAGAATACAGTGGAGTATATTTGTTTCAATTGATGCGGAATATAATTTCGGGTTAATTAAAGAAATAATGCCTACGTCTTTTAGGGAAATAAAGATAAAGTACAACCCCAACCCTAAACAGAATGCCAATTTTAGAGAATTTGGGATTTGATTTATTATAAATATTCTGATATTAAAAAGGGTAAGCATGAATAAAATACTTCCGCTAACGAATACGGCAGCTAAAGCTGTATGTATATCAAAGCCCATTGTTAAAACCACACTATAGACAATAAAAGCACAATCTCCGATAAAAGGTGCCGCAGCATAAGGTTTATTGGCGATTAAAGCCATCAAAACAGATGCAATAAATACAGATAATGAAGTTGCTATAATACATGATGAAAAATTAAGCCCTGTAAGGGATAGAAGTTTAGGCAGAACTATAAACATATAAGACATTGTAAAAAATGTTGTCAAACCTGCTAAAAGTTCAGTTTTTATTGAAGTATTATTATCTTTTAATTTAAAGACGGACTCTAAAATATTCATTTATAAATAGCTTTCAAGTTTTTTAATCGTATTAAAATCAAAAACATCTTTTGCATCATGCCCCGAGGTAAAAATATTTAATGATTTTTCATTAAGTATATCATTAATATAAGGATAATTTTCATTAACAGGGGTAGGCTTCGACTTAGCTATTACAGAAATAAAAATTTTTGAATTAGCAGGTTTTAAATTTTTTCTATCAGAAATTAAATCCTTGGCGGAATCCATTCTTGCGGGAATAATCAGACCGCTTTTAGCTATTATATCTATTGAGTTTTTATCAGATAAATATTTTAAAAAGAGAAGAGCTTTATCTTTATTTTTGGACTTTTTAGACATTGCCCAACCTGAAGAGTCAATATATATTTTATTTTGAATAGAAGAAGGAAATGGCATAACATCCCAATCAAAAGTTATCGTTTCTCTGAATTTAGGAACCATCCAACTGCCGCCTATATACATTGCCAATTTACGGTTAATAAACATTTGAGCGGTAGTCATGCTTCCGATTTGAGACTTTGTGGGTGAAATGTGATATTTATTAGAGAAATCGGAATATAAGTTAAGAGCCTGAAGGCTTTCGGGGTGGTTAATAATAACACTTTTTAAATCATCAGATAAAGCCCCTCCGCCGTTTGAAGCTAAAAAAGAAAGCCAATACAGTGAATTTTCTTCCGTATTAACTCCGAAATATTTATCTGTAGTAACCTTTTCAGCTAAAGCTTTTAGTTCATAAATTGACTTTAAATCACCTTTTATTTTAATATTTTTTTCTTTAAAAATATCCTTATTATAATATATTACCAAATTGGAAATATCTCTCGGTATGGCATATAAAGCATTATTATATCTAAAACATTTAAGAGCCTCATTATAGTATATATTGTCAATATTTTCAAAATACGGGGTCAAATCCTCAAGCAGTCCCGCTTTAATATACATAGGTATGTACTGATTATTTATAAAAATTATGTCAGGCTCAAGCGAGGAAGCAAAAAGAAGATGAATTTTTTGAAAATAATTTTGCGGAATATGAATAAATTCAATTTTTATATCAGGATGCTGTTCTTCAAATTTTTTGATAACGTCATTAATTAAAAGCACCTCTGTATTAGAACCCCATGAAGAAAATTTTATTACGGTTGGTTTATTTGAAAAATTGAAAGTTTTTAAAGTTCCGATAAGAACAATAAAAACAATCAAAAGCGCAATAACAATTTTTTTCATTTTTAAAGCACTGCCAATTCTTTCATAGAAGTGGATGATATTTCTATCATAGCTTTATAGGTATCTAATTTAACTATATATAAATCATTTTCGCCATGTTTATCATAAAAGCGTGCCTGAAGGTTAATTTGAGATAAATCTGCAAATTTTTTCAACAAGAAGACATTATCTTTGACGAAGCCGAACAAAGCGAGGGTTTCACCGACATTTGTGAGATAAAAGCCTATATTCGGGGTAATATTTAAAACAGAAATAAGTTCCGGTGCGTTTTTTTCTTCTTTATTCGTTGTTTGAATAACATCCTCAGCTGCAGGCATGTCTATAACGGGTTTCTTTTTAATAGGGTTTGTTTGATTTAATCTTGATTTAACCTGCGGATTGGATAAAAGAACAGATTTTCTGTTTATATTTTTCTTATAATTAACATCTTTATTAGTTGTTTCTGATGGTTTTTCTTCTAAATCAAAACACGTAAATGAATCTTCCGAAAATGTTTTAAGTGATTTATTTATGTTGACATTCGGAGAAGTAGAATTTTTTACTGCAGCTTTAGGTTTTCTGTCTGTCGATTTTAATTTATCAAAATTTTTATCTGCGGATATAGTATTATTTCTGACTCTTTTTCTCAAAGTGACAGAATTAAGATTTAAATTAAATTTAGACATTGCATTAAACGAGAATAAAGCGGCGCCGAAGATTAATAAGCAAATAAAAGCTGTTTTAAAGAGTCCTTTCATAAACGGAACAAAACCTGTTGTTTTTTCATCAAGGCTCTCAGAAACAATTTTAAGTGAATAATCATCATTAGTATTAACTGCCAATCTTACATAGCTTGATTGTTTATTTTCGGTAATAAACGGTTTCTTTTCAGCGTCAACTCTTATATTAGATTTATCTTTTCTAACTTTATATTTAATTTTTGGTTTGTTATGTGAAAAATAAGTATCGGGTAAAAATATATAATAATTCCCTTTATCTCTTTTTTGAATAAAAGCATTACCCTGATATTTTGACTTAAATATTAAATTAAGTTTATAAGTATCTTTATCCGCCTTTTCAATGTTAACCGAACTTAAGTTATTAAGGGTATTTGCAAACGCATTTGCAGGGAAAATAAAGAGAATAAACAGAACTACACTTACAAAAAGTTTTAAATTAATAATTTTTTTCATCTTTTATATACTTTCAACGATTTTAATTAACACACAATTACATTAAAACATCAAAATATATTTTTTGTCACTATTTTAGAAATTTTTCTAAGAAATTTAAAGAACTTGAAAAAAACAATAATTTTTGATATTTTGTGAAGTAGATAAAAGAATTGAGAAAAATAAATGGAAATAACAGAAGAACAATTAAAAAAGATATTTGAATTAGCGTCCTTAGAGGATAAATTAAAGTCCGGTAATGAAATAACCTCTGTGGATATAACTCAGGCACTTATAAGAATAGAGAGTAAAATATATTCGTTTTCATCAAATATAAACGGTGAGAATTTAGAAAATAAAAAAGTTTTAATAGCTGATGACCTTGAGTTATCAATATATCAATTTAATACTGTTTTAAAGAAAATAGGCATAGTTCCGAGGATTGCAAGAAATAAAGATGAAGCAATTGCAGAGCTTCAAAAAATCAAATTTGACTGTATTATAATTGATTTATTTATACCTGACAGTTCAGACGGATTTGAGCTTATAGACATGGCGGTTAAGAAAAGAAGCGAAACCGACTCAAAAATGAAAATTGTAGTAATATCAGGAACTGACGATGATTCTTTAATAAATAAATGTTATGAATTAGGTGTAGATTTATATATACAAAAGAATAAAGACTGGCACCCAAAATTACTTAAATATTTAACAACTACATTCCAATCAGAGTCAAATGTTGCCTATACAAAGTATGTAATAGACAATAATGCTGTATCATACTTAATAAAACAGTTTAATGATTCAAAAATATATGATTCAATAATAAAAAGTGTAAATTCATCGATTTTAACAGGTATAAGTAATATTATATTTGATTTAAGAGATGTAACTGCATTTGACAGTGATAATGCCTTTATATTTGCGGAAATATATAAAATAAGTGCCGAAAACGGAGGTAAATTTATAATTGTAAATCCTTCAATAAATATAAAGGAAGCAATAACATTTGCATATTTAGACAATGTAATTATTTATGCAAAATCCATAGAAGAAGCATTATC
>CANQNX010000081.1 GCA_947625345.1 Candidatus Gastranaerophilales bacterium | reverse complement strand
TTTCCGTAGGGCGGAGTTGAGCGAAGCGAACGAGCCCGAGAAGGCGAAAATCGGTCGGAGTACAAAAAGCCGAAAGGCTTTTGGAACGGAGATACAAGATTGAGCCGAAAGGAAATTACAAGAAGCGAAATTGCGGACGGGTGGAGTGAAACGAACCCGATAAGCGAGCGCGAAGTTGGCGACAACGAAGTGAAGCCAACGACAGTAGCGAGCGAAAAGCAATTTCAAGAAGCGGATTTTCCGTAGGGCGGAGTTGAGCGAAGCGAACAAAAGGCTATTAAAAAGGGAGCTGAAAAGCTTCCTTTTTATATGCCTGTTACTAATACAAATATTAGTATTATCGGGACTATAAATTTTAATAAAATATTACATACTCTGCCAAAAAAACTTTCCCCGAATACTTTTTTCCAAAAATCCGGAATACACCAACCTGCAATTAAACAAATAATTAAAGTATTAAAAGGAAGCATAATATTTGATGTGAAATAATCCAGAAAATCAAATAATGTTTTACCTAAAATTTTGAAATTACTTAATACCCCAAAAGACAGAGCAGATGGAATACTTATTACGGCAATAATAGCGGTAGTAATAACAGAAGCTTTTTTTCTTGAAATTTTAAAATTATCCATAAATGCGGCAACTGTTGTTTCAAGCATGCTAATTCCCGAGGTAATTGAAGCAAAGAAAAGTAAAATAAAAAATATTAACCCGAAAAACCAAGAAAAAGGTAGTTTAGCAAACATTTCAGGGAGAGAAATAAAAGCTAAAGACGCGCCTGCGCTTGGTTCAACACCAAAAGAAAAGACGATGGGGAAAATCATAATACCTGCCAAGAGAGCAATAATTGTATCGCAGCAAATCAGAGTATAAGCGGATTTAACTATTTTTGTATCTTCTTTCATATAACTTCCGTAGGTAATAATCGTACCCATTCCTATACTGAGAGTGAATAAAGCCTGACCTAATGCCGTTAGAATCATGGACTTATTAAATTGCGAGAAATCAGGTTTAAACATAAAGAAAAGTCCTTCTTTTGCCCCCGGCTGAGTAATGGCAAATATTGCCAAAATAACTAATATCAAAGCAAATAAAGGCATCATAATATTGTTGGCTTTTTCAATACCTTTGTTAACACCTCTATAAGGAAACATAGCCGTCATTAATAAAAATAATAGAGTTAACAATACCGGAATAAAGATTTGAGAACTAAAGGAAGAAAAATATTGTGTAAAATTATCGGGAATTTTTGATGATAAAAATATCCATATATAATTTAAAATCCAGCCGCCTACGACAAAATAAAAACAGGGGATTAAAGTAACCGTAATTATGCAAAGCCATCCAAAGAATTTAAACTTAGGGTTTATACTTTTAAATGTATTTATTGCATCTTTTTTATATAACTTTCCCAATGCTAATTCGCAGCATAAAGGTATAACACAAATAAAAGCAATAAGGAGAAGATAAGTTAACAAAAAAATTGCGCCTCCATTTTTGCCCATAATATAAGGGAAACGCCAAATATTTCCGAGCCCGACGGCACTACCTACAGTAGCTATGATAAAACTTATATGTGAACTCCACTCAGGTCTTTTATCTTCCATAATCACCTTCCAATTCATAAAAAAAATAACATATTTTTTATAATTTGTTAAGAGTTTTAAATATGATAAGATTTATTAATTAAAGTATATATATTAGCAATTATTTTTTTTAGCGGTATTATATAGATATGGTCTTATAGGAGTATGTGTGTATGAAAATTGCTAACGTAAGTCAAAATGTGGCTTTTGGCAGAGCTTTAACAACTAAGGAAAAAAAGGATTTTTCTAAGGTCGTATCAGAAGCAAAAAAAGAATTAGGAACTGATAAAACAACGGCAACAGTCTTTGATTTTAGCGTTCCGTCAACAAAAACGGATACGGGAATCGGTACAAGTTTTTCACAAGATGCACAAGCTTTAGCAGGATTTTTGAAAACAATGTGCGGTGTTAATTCAATACAATTGCAGCCGCAAGGACAAATATCAAATTACATTCGTTCGCCATACTCCGGAACCGGCTTTTCATTGGGTAAACACATTATAGATATCAATAAACTTACAGGTAAAGAATACGGAAGTTTATTAAGTGCTGCAGATTTAAAGCGTCCTTATATGAACAGAGTAAAAAACCATGATGTTGTAGATTATGATAATGTTTTCTCTTTAGACGGTCAAGAAGCTATGTTAAAAAAAGCATACGCAAAATTTACCAAATTAGATAAAACTTCCGCATTGAAAAAAGAATTTACCAAATTCAAAAAAGAAAACACATATTGGTTAGAAAAAGATGCATTGTTTGAAGCATGCGCAATAGTTAATAACTCCGGTGATATGAGAGATTGGAGTGTCAGAGACCAAAATATATTTGCTGAAAAAGACGGCGATAAAGAACGTATTAAAGAATTAAAAAATGTTGTTGATGAAGAAGGTAACAATGTAGTTGATTATGAAGAATTCGTTCAATTTATAGCAGATAAACAACAAAAAGAATCAAAAGCTGCTTTTAATAAACAGGGAATTGAAATATATGGTGATTGTCAAATAGGATTTTCACAAAAAGATTTTTGGGCACATAAATCGGCATTTTACCCTGATTATGAGTTTGGCTGCGATATAGGCAACGGTCAATATTCATGCTGGTCACCTGCCATAGATTTCGGGAAAATGCATTCCGATGCGGGTGAACTTTTATATAACAAATTTAATTTATTCTTTAAGAGATATGACGGAGTCAGAATTGATGCCGCATGGCAATTAATAAACCCGTTGATATGTGAGCCGATTCGCCATAACGGCTATGATGCATTTGATAATAACGGTAATAAATTAGGCAGAAAAATACCTAACCAACCAAAAGTTGGAAATGGCGGTCGTGAAATTATCAATAACATAATTTTAAAAGCGGCAGATAATAACAAAGTATCCCATGACAAAGTATTTTTAGAACTATTAGGCGGTAATTCATATGACTCTCTTGATGCCGTTAAAGGTTCAGGTGCTGAGTTAATACATATAACAAGATATGCATCTGACAGTTGGGGCAGAGTTAAGCACTATGAAGGACACAGTGATAATAAGTATCAAAATATGAAACCCGGTGATTATATAATAGGTCCCGGAACACATGATGATATAAGTATGATAGAACAAGTACAAAATGCAGGAAACAGAACAGGCTATCTTTCTCACGACTTAAAAATACCCGAGTCTTCATTAAAAAATCCGTCGGAATTATATAAGGCAATGTATGCAGAGTTATTTACCACAAAAAATCAATTTGCCACACTGCCGGATATATTGGGTTCAGACAGAAGAATAAATACCCCTAATACAACGGAAGGTAACTGGTCATATAGAGCACCTCAAGATTATGAGCGTGAATATTTCACCAATCTTTCAAAAGGCAGAGGGCTTAATATAGCAGATGCGCTCAGCAAAGCCATAAAAGCAAAAAATAACGGAAATGGCAATGCACTGACAAATAAGTTAGATGAATACGCATATAAGCTTTCACAAAAAGGACCTATGACAACAAAAGAAGCTGATAAGTTAAATATAAAGGGCTAATAATTCGGAATAACAAGAGAGGCGGCAATGCCGCCTCTCTTATTATGTTTATTTAATTTCGTATGTTTGATGAAACTTAAATTTTTGAGGCAGATAATCATCAATGGTTCTTACATTTATTGAATCATTATCACTGCTTATAACTAAAGTATTTCTGTCTGCATATTTTGTTTCAAGAAAACCTAAGGTCTTAATACTTACAACGCCGTCATTATGAAATGCACCGTAAGTATCGGTGTATAGACTGTTACCCGAATAACAAATACAATCAATTTTTGTATCATTACCGTATTTTTCAATAGCTTTAGAAGCTGCATATAAAGCAGGCTCCATAAACCATCTTTTTGAGAAATCTATTTTTTGCCCCGTAAAAGTTTCACCGTTAGCAATTACAATTGCGGCAATATTTTGCCCCGAAACGTTTGCTAATTGATTTTCTTTATATAATTTTTTAGTTTGTTTCGCAATTTTCAGAAAATCTTCTTTTTTCATCTTTTTAAGTGCAGCAACTTCAAGAGCATTTTTAGAAATTTTAATATCAAGCTCTTCACAAGGTTTATCAAGAACATAGTTAACTTCGTTTCTGTAAGGCAAATATTGACCTATAGTATTTAATCTTAGAGAATATTTGCCGTTTTTGTTTTTTTCAAGCGAAGCAATAGTGGTATCATTATCAAAATATCTTTGAGTATTAAGCCAGCTTAGGCATTCCGCACAGGGAGAAGCACCGTTTTTATCCGTTCCTATGTCTTTATGGTTTGCCATTGCAAGATATTTAACTTTGAAATTTAGCGGAGTTGAAGAGGATTCTTTAAGTGAACGTGATTTCAGTAATTTATTATATGCTCCGACTATAGCAGTTCTTTCTCCGCATATTGATGAAATATCGTTTCGTGTATTATTAAAATTGGTTCCTAAATACCAGCTTCCGTCTGCTAAGCCTATATTGGTTGCAAATGAAATTCTTGCAATATTTCCAAAATTGTAATTTTTTTTGGCAAGTTCATGGGATTCTAAGATTTTTTCTATTAACAGAGCTTTTTCTTCATCTGATATTTGAATGTTTTCTGATGAAACTACTTTTACTTCATCAGGAATTATTCCGTATTTTTCAGTTAGATTTTCCTTCTCTTTAAAACATTTTATAAGAGAGTATTTCTTTTCAGCAACATTATTATTTTTAGAGTTCTTAGTGTTGGCTTTAAAGTTTACAATATTATAATTATTAAATACAGGATTGATTTTCATATTAAATTCCACTTA
>CANQNX010000080.1 GCA_947625345.1 Candidatus Gastranaerophilales bacterium | reverse complement strand
TCTTTATTGAAATAGTAAAAATTCATAACGCAAACAGAGATTTTTTTGTTCGTTGGTTTTATTCCCATAAATTCGCCGTCGTGAGTTCCCGTTAAATCCCATTTAACTGCAACCTTATCAACATCAGCTGCCATATCCGTTATATGCCATTGAACATCGCTAAAACCTTTTCTCATCCAATGGACTACGGATAAATAGCCGCTGCCTCCATAAAGAGGCTCAGGACTTGCTGGAGTATAAAATGCCGCATCGGGTGCAACCAAAACTTCAGCTAATTTATCATCAGCCGTATTTATCATCGTTTCAAATTTTTTCATTAATTCTTTATTGCGTTCAATTAAATTCATGTTATTTCCTTTGTTTTAACACAGCTCGCCGTCACCAAACCCAAACTGTTCTAAGCTGCCAACTTTTGCTTGAACACAGATATATTGTAAATCCGTTTTTGCTTCCATTGTTCTTGAAGCATTAGGCAGAACTTTAACACAAGAGCCTTCTTTAACTTGGATTGTCTCATTATCAAGTGTCATTGTTCCTTCGCCTTTTAAAAATATATAAATTTCTTCATTTTGTTTGTGTTTATGATTAAAGGGTAATTTAACACCTTTTGGCATTGAATTAACTGAAATTTCACAGCTTGTCAAACCTAATACGTCATGTAAAAATGCTTTTCCGTTTTCGTATTTTTGCCCGATTTCTTGTAATGCACCGATTTCAACATTTTTAAAGTTTGCCATAAATTTCTCCTTTTTTATATTTTTTTTAGTAATTTTTCAAGAGTATCCGTTTCACTATCCGATAAATTTTTATACAGCATATCATTTAAATTATTTGAAATTTTTTCAAATACATGTTTAAAATCCAATCCCTTTTTGGTTAAAACTATGTATGTATAGCGACTGTCCTCTTTTGAAACTTCTCTTTTCACGTAGCCTAATTTTTCAAGTTTATCAACTAACACAGTAACGGTGGGTCTTGTTCTTCTGATTTTATCCGATATATCTTTCATGGTCATCTTATTTTGTTCATAAAGACAGA
Organism: Candidatus Gastranaerophilales bacterium; assembly: GCA_947625345.1. Lineage (GTDB taxonomy): Bacteria > Cyanobacteriota > Vampirovibrionia > Gastranaerophilales > Gastranaerophilaceae > Avigastranaerophilus. The sequence continues at coordinate 3,947 of CANQNX010000080.1, read as the reverse complement.
CTAAAATATCCCCATGACTCGGTACAAGCCCCTCTATCCCGTTTCGTTTTAATTCTTCAATAATAAAACGATTTCCTTTTTCGTGAATTTTTGAGATTAATGATAACAAATTTTTCATAAATGCATTATAGTTAGACATCTAATTATTGTCAAGAAATTTTAGTCTGTCATTTTGAGAAAAAGATATAAAAACACCGTTAATTACAATTTTGACGTTGTGCAAATATGCCCGAACTTCCACTTACCTTCAACTTTTTCCTTATCGGATAACAAAATATTTTTTTATCGGTTTTATTTTTTATATGAAAATTTTGCCCATAAAATATTTAAATAACAATAATTTTTCCTATAATCCATATAAAAATGCAAGAATATATTTTGCTTCAAACTCCATAAAACAGGATTGTTTTGAAAAATTAAATCCGGCCGGAGAGAAAAATGAAATTCAAAGTCATTCTGTTGAGTTTAAAGAAAAATTTGTTAATATGGTTGAACCATATAAAGATTTAACATTGGATTCTGATGTAAATTTATTTGACGGAATTAAAGATAACTATATTTATACAGTACCCGTAAAATATGCAATTATGGTATCAAATTCTTTAAGAAGAGATGGTGATGCGCATATTTATCAAAATACTCCCAAAATATTTGAAAATTTAGACAGGAAAAAAATATATTCTGCTCTTGATGAATTTGCTATTAAAAAGGAAAAAGGTGAAAGGGAAACCATAAGTATAGATTCAAAGGAATTTCAAATTGAATTCATAGATGATGGGAATTATGGCAGTGTTTATCTTATAAAAGATAAAGATGAAAATACGGCAGTATTGAAAGTATATAAAAACAAGTATAAACTGATTGATGAAAAAGGCTTTTTAGCTGAAATTCCAACTATGGCGGAACTTTCAAAAAGGAAAACAAAAAATACACCTGAATTTTACATGGCAAATGCAGGCTACTATAAATATGAAAAAGGAAAAATAAAAAAGGATACACCATGGCTGTTAGAAGAATATATATCCCCTGCAACGCCTATGAAAGATTCAAAAAAAAGCCTCGGCGATTTTTTTAGAGAAACTAATATGACTCATTTTGATTGGTATGAAAATAGAATTGTGAATTATTTTATAGATATGGGCGGAGTATTGCCAAGAGATTATTACGATTTCCTTACCCAATGTTCAAAAGATGAAAAAAAGAACATAGAAAATTTTAAAGAGAAATTTGCAGATACTATTGATTATTTAAAAACAGGAATGAGTATTGGAGAAATTTTAAAATAATTCTCAAAATCGAAATTTCCAAGAAACACAAAGTTTGGTTATTTGAAATTTTTACTTTATAAATTTTTCACCCCAATCACACATACAATATAGAACAGGAATAAAAGATGTTCCTTTTTCTGATAAGCTGTATTCAACTTTTGGCGGTATTTGCGGATAAATATTTTTATTCACGAGGTTATCATTTTCAAGCTCTTTAAGAGTATTACTTAATGTTTTGTGTGAAATCATATTTAAATATCTTTGAAGTTCATTAAACCTTATAACTTTATGCCTGTATATTGCATATAAAACGGTTAGTTTAAACTTACCGCTTATTTGTGACATAGTATAATAAAACCCCGTTTTATCAAAACTTTCTACACTTTTTAAACAATCTTTTTCTTTCATATTAACAGTTACCTTTATTACCGTACTTGTAAAAATTATACTGTTAATTTAACATAATAAAAATTAACAAGAAAGAGGTTAAAAAATGAGAGATGATATTAAAGAATTTAATGCCGTAGAACAAGTTGCAAGAAAATTTTGTGAAGCCGTAAAAAAGGGTGATAGCTCAATTGTTAAACCGTATTTCTATGAAAAAGCCTGCTTTTTCGGGCAATTAAACGAACAAACATATCAATCAGGCTCAATTGAAGAATTTTATAAAACGATAGATGGCTTTGGAGCTTGCGATGATAATTATATTTCAAGGGTTGATGTTTTAATGCTTGAAAAAACTATTGCTGTTGTTCAAGTTATTGAAGATAATTGGCACGGTTATAAGTTTACCGACATTTTAAACTTAAATAAAATCAACGGCGAATGGAAAATTGTCGCAAAAGTTTATGATACATTATCAAAAAATTAAAATTAAAAAGTAATATCATAAGTCAAAGGTTGTAAAACGAAGCGACATTTTGGTTTATATAGTTAAAATCTTTAAAAACAGAAGGCAATTTAGTATAAACATCCTTATTAAAATTTGAGGTTTTATCCTTTACTATCTTATTATATCTGTATTGGGTAAATAATCTTGTAATAGCGGACAGAGTAAATCCCATAAAAATCAAACTGAAAGCATAAGGAACCAATGAAATAAATGCCTTTTCCTTGGTCAACCTTGCTAATTCTTTTTCAAAAGGAGTATTTTTAACTTTTGAAATCTGCTGAGCAAGCTTTGGTAATTGCGCTCTCGTTGGAGTAGAAAATCCGCCTTTTGATGACTTTTTAAGAATATCGGGAAAGGCATTTTTCTTTTCCAATATTTTTGTAAAGCCTTTTTCAAACAATTCGCTGCCAAATATTGTGTAGAATACGACTAACGGCACTCTTGTCCATACTTCCGCTACATCCAATTTCCCTCTATCCTCTGCCGCCTTAGAGTATCCGAGTAATCCCAAAATAGCAGTCAATGCAAGCTGACCTTTACTTAAGGCAAGTTTTCCGTTATTATTAGCAAAATCCAGACTGAATTTAGATAAAGTCTTACCTAATTTATCCGATTTTATACCTGAATTTTTTACCAATTTTGCTATAGCTTCTCCGGGGTTTAAAATTGTTTTAGCTATATTTAGAGCTTTATCAGATTTATGACCGTTGAGTGCAAGAATAGCACCCAAGCCGATTCCCGCAGCTGATATTATAGCCGCTTTTTTCAACTGTTTTTTAGAATTTTTCTCAACTCTCTGTTGTTGAATTTTATCTTCCTTCTCATTTTTATTTTTATCTAAATTCGCAATATTATTAAAATTACTTTTTTTAAACGTTTTTAAAGTGAACAAATTTTTGGCAAAACTTAAAGTATATTCTGCAACCGGAACAATGGCGCAAGCAAGAACAATCCCTGCTTTTGTAGATATAGCCCGTTTTTTTATTTCTTCCGTTAATACGGGATTTTTTGTAATTTGTTCTACGGTATGCGGAATTTGGTCATTAACCACTTTTCTGAAAACGTTTGGTTGAAACTTATTAAATATTTTATTTCTGAATAATTTTTCACCCAATAAAGGTGCCGCAAAATAGAATATTCCGGATTCTAAAAATTCCAAAAAGCTCATCTCGGCAAAATCTGCTTTACTTCTTGAAAATATAGCTTTTGGAGCCCAGTTTGTCGCAGTATCCTGAATAAACCTTGTAGATGATAAATTTTCCTGTGATTTTAAAAATAAGTCCGCCGCTTTTAGCGCAAAATTTGACCCTGTTCCTTTAAACGCAGGTCTTTTTATATTATTAATATTTCGTTCATTAAATGTTATCATATTTAACCTCGATTCAAATACACACTAAAAAAGCTGCCAATCAGGCAGCTTTTAAATTATTTTAAACGAGGTTTTACATTCGAACAAAACAATAACTGCCTGACCCTAAGCCTTGCATTTGCATCATCATGTTCATCATTATTTGTACGAATGTTTTAATCATTATTATTCCTTTATTGTTAACAGATTAACTCAATTTATATATTTCGTCAAGCGATTTTTAATTGAATTAGATTTATCCCCTCTTTAGTTAGAGTATTATTTCCGTAAGACACATAATTTATAAGCCTTTTTATAACAAATATTTTTCAGTTATAATACAATAGAACCAGAGCCGAGGCAATTTATGAAAAAGATTTTATGTTTTGGAGACAGTAATACTTGGGGATATATCCCGAATTTAGGTACAAGATATGAT
>CANQNX010000079.1 GCA_947625345.1 Candidatus Gastranaerophilales bacterium | reverse complement strand
TTTTTAATATATATCAACTTTATTTTTTAGAGATTTTATAATGAATGAGTGTTTATATAAAAGGAGAATAAAAATGCAAGTTACACCTATTAATTGTCAACCTATAAAATCATTTGCAGGTAAAAAAGTATGCGACTGTAAAGAATGCACATGCAAACAAGTATATAAAGAAGCACCCGAACAAGAATACAGCAACTGGGGCGGAAATTATGCTTTCCCTATAACAGTTGTAAAAATTGCAAAACCAAATGATGAAGTTAAAGAAGTCGCAAAAGAAAAACCTGAAGAATACTATAACAGAAAATTATACAGCCCTGAATGGGTAGGTTAATTAAAAAAAGAACCGGTTTTAAAACCGGTTCTTTTTTATCTTTTATAAATATACCTAAAGCAAACACTTGAAAATTTAATTATTGTTTATTTTCATCTTCCTTATTTTTTTTATCTTTTGAAACTTTTTCAACTTTCTTAGAATTAATTTTTTCAGTTATATCTTCATCTTCAAACAGAATACTCTTTCTTCTGTTTTGCAAAACAGAGACAACATTCAAAAGTGCAAGAGAATTTAAAGATGATAAAAGCTGCATACTTCTGTCAACGAATCCATCGCCTTTTCCGGCAGGTTCTTCGCCTTCTTGAAGAAAATATTCAGTTCCTTGGCTTGCTCTGTCATCTGAGGTTTTTGCGGCAGTCCCCGATATATCACCTGACTTAAAGTTGATACCGCTACTCATGTTCAGAGCACCTACGGCTCTGTTATCAACCACTTACTTCTCTCCTTTTTCCAACACGTTCGATTTATTATACAATAATTCTATATTTTTAACAACTGACTATCTAACGTGTTTTTTTACATTCACATGTACAAAACATGATTAAAAATTTTTTTGCGCCTTTTTAAAAATTATTTTAAGTTATGTTAACTCTCTGAATATTTTAGGAACATTTTGAGAATTTTGTATTTTTGAAAAGTCATAAGCACTTTTTCTCTGTTCACGTTCCTGTTTTTTAGCCAATTCAACCTTTTTTTCGGTTACTCTTCTGTTGTATTTCGGAAGCAATACACCTAACATAATAATTGAAAATGCGATATCCGCTACTCTGCACATATTTCTCAGATTACGGACTTTTGTACTTGAAACCTCTGCAGCTGTTTTTAAATCAGTATTTTTTATCCAATTACCAAATTGTTTTGCTCTAAATTTAACCTCATTCAGCACCTTTTCACTTAACGGAGCCGATTTATCAAGAAGAGTTTTTGTAATTTCTTTTTTTCTGTTTAACAACACAACATTTTCACCAAAAATTTGAGCACCTTTTTTGGTTTTTGAAGCATGTTCTATTAAAGATGCCGCTCCTTTTTTAACATAATCTCCCAAAAAATATAATCCGGAGAATGATGCAATATCTCTTACAACAGTTTCTCTAAGTTCATTTTCATCTTCAGCACCCATCATTCTGCTTGCAAATGTTGATGATGCAATCCATCGGCATTGATCCATGGTAGGAAATATTCCTGAGAATTGAAACATTCCCAATGTCGGTTTTTTCATCATGGACAATGCAGCCAATCCATACATTCCTGCAGCCGCTAATAATTTTTTACCGAAAAATTGTTTCTTTTTCTTTTCATCCATTTTTTGACGGGTATCTTTTTTACCAAAATCTTTATATATAGGTGCACCCTCTGCTTTAAATTGCTTTCTTGTAATTGCCCTGTTTATAGTTTGTACACTGACTGCTATTGCAATTACAATACCCAAACCTATTAAACTTTTTTTGTTTACAAATCCCTTTAAAGACTGTGAATATTTATCAACAGCTTCAGAAACCTTTTGATTTATATTAACTTTTTCTGCACTATCAGGTAATGTTTTAATTTTATTAACGGTATCATTTTTTATTTTATTAAATTTTGCACCTAAATCAGCAACGTCTCTTAGGGTTTCTTCAAGATTTGCCTGAGGCTTTGAATTAAACTTCAACACATTTTCAGCTTTAGTAACCGATGATAAATTTTCTTGAGCTTTTTTAAGTAAACTTTTTCTTTCTTTTCCTGTTTTTGATACAGCTTGAGTTATATAATCAACAGCTTTTGAATATTCAGGTGTGTTTGCTTTATCAGCATATTTAACCCATTTACTACCGTCTAATCCTTCCAATGAATTAACTGCCATTTTAACATATTCTTTTGTTTTATCTTCAGCACCTGATTCTTGAGCCTTTTTATATACTCCCTTTAATTTTTCTATGGAATCTCCGTTAGCCCACGATGACACTACGTTAGTTCCATGTAAATTCTTTGATTTGGGAAGAATACCTGCCAAGCTTTTTACCAATAGTCCCGGCATTAAACAATTTACAAACAATCCTGAAAATTCACGTCTGCAAGTTTCAAATGCAGCAGCTAATCCTGTTCCCAAATCAACAAGTGTTCTTGGTATGTTTGTTGATACCGTATCAACAAATGATACTTGTATCATGGCATTTTTATCCAATACAGAGAAAAATTTATCAACCACATTAAACGCAGCATCAACAGGTCCGCCTTTAAAACTTTCCTGCACGTTTCTGTTATATCCCTTTTCTTTTGTTTTTAAATTTTGTTGTTTAATTTGTACTGAATTATATCGACCTGAATCTGAAATTTTCACTGTATACTTACCTTAAAAAATTTTTCAATCCTTTGCAATAATATCAACTAAAGGAATAAAAAGAAAATTCTTTGCCTTTTTATTATATTTACCAAAAAAAATTGTTATTTATTTTTTGACATTTTTGTAATTTTTTGTGTTAATACTTTGATTTTTTAATACAATTTTTTTAAAAAAAGATATTTTAAATATCAATTTCTGATTTTTTCTTTCCTTAAAATTCATCTTTACATTTTTTAATTAAATAATAGCAATTTTATCAATTTTAGGTTTTGATATAAATGTGAACATTAATAATAAAAAAGTATGAAAATAAATCCGATTACTTTCCCAATAGCTAAACATCAGACACTTTTAAACAAAAAATATAATAATAATTCAAAGGTGGATGCAGGCTATAGTGCAAAAAATGATTTACAATCTCAAAATTTTTATACACCGCTTAGCTTAGCAAATTATAATATAAGCATGAAAGGTAGAATTCATTATTCACCTTTGTCTGATTTGAAATGCAGAAGTGAAAATTTTGCGGTTTTACGCTTTGATAATATACCATGCCCTGATTGCGGAAAAACAATGCTTCCGAGAGCAAAATATAATAAAATAGTTAACATGCTTAATAATAACATTAAACCTGAAGATTATTTGGATTATATCGGTCAATATAAAAATTACATGCGTCCGGTTGAAGAAAGTGTTTATGAAGAATTAACCGATTTATCAAAGAAGATTAACGAAAAAGATATAAGTAAATTAGTTCTTGAGCTTCGTGAAATGAAACTTCCGGAACTTGAAGCCACTCAAAATAAACAACTCACTAAAATGAAAAAATTGGCTAAACATTTACCGGATAATGAAAAAAATATACTTATGGAAAATATTGACTTAATTGAAAAAGAAATTGACAGAAATAATCCTCAAACGGTATTCAGACGTAAAATAATGATTGACAGAATAGGTAAAATTCCTATCCGAAATAAACGAAAATATTTAAAATTACAAAAATTAGCAAAAGATTTCCCGACATCAAGTGCTATGAATGCAGCTTGGATTGTTAAATATTCAGGATTGGATAAATACGGCAATCCGTATGACTCAAAAACAATTGCTACAAGATTTTTACTTAGTTCAGTTCCCAGTGCCGATCACATTTTAGCTTACAATATAGAACACGGGCATGACGACATAACAAATTATATGGCGATGCATTCGGGATGTAACGGACAAAAAGAAAATAAACATATGTTGACCTGGCTTAATGAAGACAGGGATAACAGAATCGTTAATATGAAAAAATACTTTCTTGCAGTAAATGAACTAATAAAAAGTAAAAAAATTAATACACCAAAATATAAAGATTATGTTGCATTTGCAACTCATAGGATTCAAAATCTTACAAATAATTCAGTTAAACTATTCCCTGAAGAAGAGTTTCCTTTAACGGATGAACAAAAAAAGCTTTTAACAATTAAACCGCCCCAAGAGATAATTGACTATAATTCGACTGATAATTAGCACAGTATCATACTTTGTCCGTCCAAAATTAAGCTATAACATCATATTGTTGAAGGCTTTGACTTGCAGCTGAGGAAGATATTGCTTTATTAAAATTAAATAATTTTTTAGGCGGATGATTTGGTGAGGTCATTGCAATATCAGGATCTCTCATGGTATAAATTTGTGCAACTCTTTGTCTTAGAGCAGAGGGAGATTTTTTATAAAGTCCTGAAGCATAGTCCATTTCAGGGTCTTTAACACCTTTAGAATTTTTTATCCAAAATTTAGCCGCAACTTCATAAGCATCTTGTTCTTCTCTTACGGATGTATAAGCATCATTGTCATGCCCGTGAACCGATTCATGAACTAAATATGCCGCAATAACTTGGGGAGAAGCATATATATAGCTGTCAGATACCGTTATATCACCAACGGGTTCTTTTTTCTCATATTGAGCAATGTTTGCAGTACCGCTCATGGATGCGGTTTTCCCAAACATTATATTTACGTCTTTCAGAGCTTTCATATAATCTGCACCCATAAATTTAACAGCCATATTCAGAGCTTCTTTTAAATTTTTTCGGGCATACTCCATTTTTTCTTTATAAGCTCTTTCGGGAGCATAAACGCTTAAAATGTTATTCTGTGTTTCAAGTAAACTTCTTTTAGCTAAATCATTGTCAGGTTCAAGTTCAAGCGCACTTTCAAAATTAGAAAGTGCCTTTGTATAAAGGCCTCTCATTCTTTGAGCTTCACCTAAATCTATTAAACATTCCGCATTATCGGGATTTTTTTCTAAAAATATATTAAAATTATCTTCCGCTGATTTATAATCTTTTAGCTGAAAATTAGCTTTTCCCATTTTTCTGTATAAATCATAATTCTGAGGATTTTTACCATTTGCTTCCTGATAAATTTTTAAAGCATCTGAAAATTTTCCCTCATTTAAAGCTTTATCTCCCTTTGCAACTAAATCAGATATATCTTCGTTGCCGCAAAAAGATTTATTTAAATTTATATTATAATTTACGGGAGATAATTTTATCATTATATTTAAAACCTTTTGTGTTAGAGAAAACCTATAAATAATATTTATTGTTAAAAACATTTTTAATATTAAGAAATATTTCAAAAAAAAGAACCGTTTAATAAAACGGTTCTTTTAAAACTTA
>CANQNX010000078.1 GCA_947625345.1 Candidatus Gastranaerophilales bacterium | reverse complement strand
CCCAAAAAATTTATAGTCAATATATAAAAAATTAAATACCGCAAAAATGGCTAAACCTGTCACAAGGAATAAAAACATGAGATTCTGAAACAAGTTCAGAATGACAGGGAAAGTTCAGAATAACAAGAAAGAAGAAACAAAGAGATGCTGAAACAAGTTCAGCATGACAGAAAGACAGTATAATGTCACCCTGAACTTGGTTCAGGGTCTAAAAAACATGAGATTCTGAAACAAGTTCAGAATGACAGGGAAAGTTCAGAATGACATTATGACCATATTTTTAACATATTTAGCAAAACTATATATAAATCCTTAAAAAAATTTGCACTATAATTTTTACTAAGTTAAAATTTTATTAAAGAATGTCCGAACAAAATTTTACCATAATCCACGAAGTGGTATGAGTAAAATTTTGAGAGTGGCATATTGAAAAGGTTACAAAACGAGCAAGCGAAGAATGAGCTTTGCGAGCTTGTATGCGTAACGAAGTGGAGACTGAGCACTCGTACAGCGACGAGGAGTCGGTGGCAGAGTGCGACACTATATTAAATGTTCGGAGATAAAAATGACTACAGAACAAATATCAAAAACTGAAAAAATTACAGGCGCAAGAATATTCCTTGAATGCCTCAGAGAAGAAGGCGTCGACAAAATCTTCGGCTACCCCGGAGGCGTAATTCTGCACATCTATGATGAACTCTATAAATGCGATTTCATAAAACACTACCTCGTTAGACACGAACAAGCTGCTGTCCACGCAGCTGAAGGTTACGCAAGACTCACCGGTAAACCCGGCGTCGTTTTGGTTACCTCCGGCCCCGGAGCTTGTAATACCATTACCGGTATCGCTAACGCATACTATGACAGCTACCCCTTGGTCGTATTTACAGGTCAGGTCGACTCTAACTTAATCGGTAACGACGCTTTCCAAGAATCCGATATCGTCGGTATTACCAGAACTTGCTGCAAACATAACTACCTCGTTAAAAATATTAAAGATTTGCCAAGAATTATTAAAGAATCTTTTCATATCGCAAGAACAGGTAAACCCGGCCCTGTCGTTGTTTCTATGCCTAAAGACATCTTGACGGCTAAAGCGGAATTCGTTTACCCCGATAAAGTCATTTTACCTGGCTATAACCCTACCTACGAAGGTCACCCGATGCAATGCAAAAAGGCTCTTAAACTCCTCTGCGAAGCTCAACGCCCCGTTATTATCTCCGGTGGAGGCGTTATCCACTCGGATGCCTATAAAGAAATTAGAGAATTGGCTAAAAAATTAAATATCCCTACCGCTACAACCCTTATGGGTATCGGTACTTACCCTCAAGATGACGAACTCTCCCTCGGAATGCTCGGTATGCACGGAAATTATTGGGCAAACCTTGCAGTTAGTAACTGCGACGTACTCTTTGCCGTCGGAACAAGATTTAATGACAGAATTACAGGCTGCTTAAAAAGATTCTGCAAGGACGCTCAGGTAATCCACGTCGATATCGACCCTTGCTCTATCAGTAAAAACGTACACGTCGATATCCCCATCGTCGGTGATGCTAAAAACGTTTTAAACGTTATGCTCAAAGAATATAATACCGAAAAATACTCATATAATACTGAAATGAGAAAAGCTTGGATAAACCAAATACTCTCTTGGAAAGAAAAACGTGCCATAAGAGCTGTCGAAAACGCTGAAATGAGCCCACAAACAGTTATTGAACATATTTATCAACAAACTAAAGACCTCAACCCGATTATAGCAACAGAAGTCGGTCAGCATCAAATGTGGACGGCTCAATTGTATAAATTTAATCAACCTCGCCAATTGGTTACATCCGGCGGCTTGGGTACAATGGGCTTCGGCTTCCCCGCCGCAATGGGCGCACAAATCGCCGCTCCGGACAGACTCGTATTCAATATCGCAGGCGACGGAAGTATTCAAATGAATATTCAAGAATTAATGACCTGCGTTGATTATAAAATACCTGTTAAAATCGCTGTTATTAATAACGGATACCTCGGTATGGTAAGACAATGGCAGGAAAAACTCTTTAATAAACACTATTCCCAAACTCCTATTTCTTCGCCCGATTACGTTAAATTGGCTGAAGCATACGGCATTTTGGGTCTTAGAGTTACTAAAGAATCTCAAATAGATGACGCTCTGAAACAAGCCATAAACTACGACGGCCCTGTTATCATCGACTTCGTGGTTGAACCTTTTGAAATGGTCTACCCTTGGGTCTTGGCAGGTAAACCGCTCAGTGAAGTCATTATGTCAAATACTAACGAAAACGCAGCAGGAGATTAATTATGAAACATACAATATCCGTTTTGGTAAAAAATGAAGCAGGTATTCTTTCTTGCGTTTGCGACCTCTTCTCTACAAGAGGATTTAACATCGAAAGCTTGACCGTAGCAGCTACTATTGACCCCGTGTATTCAAGAATTACTATTGTTACCTCCGGTGACGATGTCGTCATTGAACAAATCTGTAAACAACTTAACAGGCTTATTAATACAATTAAAGTCGTCGAACTCCCTAAATCTGCCGACAAATGCATAGACAGAGAACTCATCCTTTGTAAAGTCACCGCAAAAGATGATGCAAGAAGTGAAATCTTAAGAATTTCAGAAATATTCGGAGCTAAAATTATTGACGTCTCACCTGATACATATACCCTCGAATATAGCGGTGATAACAGACAAGTTATGGCACTTATTGCACTTCTTAGACCACTTGGGGTTAAAGAACTCGTCCGCTCCGGTATGGTAGCTATTACAAGAGAAAATCAATTCATAAATATTAATAAATAAGGAGAAGCAATCTCGCTTCCCCTTATTTTAACTTAGTCATCTATTTCGGCCGTAAATCTGCTCGTCGATTGAGTATTTTCTTTACTGCAATACCATTCAAAACCGTACTCGTCGGTTCCTCTCGGAATTTTATACTCTTCGCCATATTCATCTTCTATTAAAACATATTTTGATGTTACCATCTTTATTTCATAATCACCTACCGATAATATGGTCTTTGAATCCTCATCAAACCAGTTCTTATTACTGATTGAAATCGAGGCTTTAAATGAATCAGCATTTTGCAGCCTGTCTATCAACGATTTTACTCTCTCCGGAGTACTCGACTTTAAAGAATGATTGTTGTAATTGGTGTTTGTATTCGACGTCGTGTTATTCGTTTTTGAACTCGAAATCGTATTATCAGCACTATAAACCATATTGTCTATTGCATTCTTACACCTGTTCTCAAATCCGTCTTGCGTCGTTCCTCTCTTTACTTTTACTTCTTTGCCGTCTACGTCTAAATATACATACGAATTTGTAATTTTCGTTATGTCATATTTATCTCCGTCATACAATTTGACATACTTTTGAGAGTTCATATCATACAAAGATACATCTTTCTGCATCTCTACAGAAGCTTCAAAATTACCTTCATTTTTCAAATTATCAAGTATATTTGATACCTTTGTTGCCGAGTTAAAGTTTATTGATGATAATCTCCTGTTTTCATACCTGTAATCATCGTAATTATTTGACGTAGAAGATGAAGAAGATGTCGAAATCTTTTTATCGGCACTGTATAATGCACTTTGAATTGCATTTTTACATGCACCTTCAAAACCTGTAGAACTAGTGCCCCTCTTTACTTTTACGGTTTCACCGTCAACATCCAAAAATACATGTGTGCCGGTAATCTTCGTTATATCATATTTCTTTCCGTTATCAAGCGTGATATAACTCTTTGAATTTACATCATATAATTCAACATCATCATCCATCTTGATTGATGCTTCATAATCTCCTGTATTTTGCAGATTGTTAAGGAAATTGGATATCTCGGTCGTTGAATTTAAACTCTGCTTCGATATCTTATTGTTTTCATACTTGTAATCGCCGTCATATTTATTGCTTGTGTATGAATCATCATCCTTTCTTTCCGTTGTATATTTTGAATAGTATTTGTCCGCAAAATTATATAATCCGACGTAATTATAATTTTCATGCAGTGTTGAACCTACTGCTTTATTCGCATCTTGCCAATCATGCGCCTGCGAGTTCGTTATATTTTCTTTATTCGTTATATCAATTCCAAATCTGTCATTATAAAAATTATAAACTTCTTGATTTGAAAGATATCCGTCAACATCATTATCTCCGTCTGCTCCTTTATCAAGCCATGCCTCATTCGCAAGCAAATGGAAATATAATTTTTCATGGTTTTGACTTCTTGTTGTCGATAAATATGCAAATACATCATCTACGTTAAAGCCACCATCAACTTTATCGGTTGAACTATATCCGTTATCATCAAGCCACTCTTGAATCTTCTGCCTTGACATAGTGCCATCCTCATTTTGGAAGGTATTTAGTGAAGGAAGCTTAGGTACTAAATCCTGAAAAACATCTATTCTCGCTTGTGATGAACCAGTGCCTGCTTTATGATAACTATTGCTGTTTGAACTATTTGAATATAATGCATTTATTTCATTTTGATATGCATCATTAAGATCTTCTATATCACCAAAAGAACCGCTCTTTAATAATTTTTGTGCCGATTCCTGACTTATATACCTTGTTTCTGAAATATTAGTATCATCATCATACTTTGAATAGAATATATCACCGTCATTTTCAGTAAATAAAGCCTGCAAGCCATCTTTACTCATTATTTGCGAATATTCTAAATCTTCAGTATTCTTTACACCCCTATTCGCAGTAGCCTGCATATAAGACTCAAAAAGTTTTTGGTAAATCATATTACTAATATTCTTTGACATTTTAACCCCTTTCTCTATTTTGGGACAATAAAACATGCATATCTTTCATGTATATCGGCATTTTTTATTTTTTATTTAGAAAATAACAATTTTAATTTTACAAAACTTAATACTTAATTTTCTAATAGATTTTAATTTTTTTTGTGATTATAATTTTTTTACACAAAAAAGGAGTTTAAAAATGAAAAAAATTTGTACATTATTATTATTAATCGCCGCATTATTCGGATTCGGCTACAGTGAAAATACTTTCACTTCTTCTAATGCAAATATGGCACAAGCTGCAGAATACAAACAAGTTCAGGCTCTTCATATTTTAGTACCCACAAAAGAAGAAGCCCTCAAAATAAGAGAAGAAATTTTATCCGGACAAAATCAAAATGAAATTTTTGAAAACTTTATGAAAGCTGCAAAAAAATATTCTAAATGCCCTTCAGGTGCATCAGGCGGTATCCTTGGCTGGTTCGGCAGAGGCGATATGGTACCCGAATTTGAATCAGCTGCATTCTCTCTGCCTAACGGAGAAGTTTCAGAACCGGTTAAAACTCAATTCGGTTATCATCTTATTTATGTAATTTCTAAAAAATAACAAAAAAAGGGG
>CANQNX010000077.1 GCA_947625345.1 Candidatus Gastranaerophilales bacterium | reverse complement strand
TATTTCTAAGCCACGCACACCCCGATCACTTTGGCTTAATTAGATTAATAAATAAAAATATTCCGATTTATACGGCAAGTGAAACTATAGAAATTATGAAAAAAGGTTCAAAACTGTTATGGGATAACTTGTATAATGATATTAATTTAATACCCGTTAAAAACTTTGAAAAACTTAAGTTTGGAGCATTCAATATTGAATTTTGTCCTGTTAATCATTCAATTACAGGTGCTTGTGCTTTTAAAATTGAGGAAACATTAAGTCATAAAAAAATTCTTTACACAGGCGACTTAAGACTTCATGGCAGAGATAAGGAGTTTATTAAGTCAATGATTACGGATTTTAGAAATTGCGATTATTTGATAACCGAGGGTACAACACTTTCACGGGGATGTCATAAATATGAAACGGAAAATGATATTGAACAAAAATTAACTGAGATTTTTAAGGAGGATAAATTAACTGTAATAGCTTGTTCGCCTTTAAATACCGATAGAATGATTTCAATTTATAATGCTTGTTTAAAATCAGATAAAATATTTGTTATAGATCCTTATACGGCATTCATCTTAGATAGCTTTAAAGATAAAAATGATATTCCGAAATATAATTCAGAAAATATTAAAGTGTATTTTGCGGCAAATAAACATACAAAAAAATTAAAGGAAGATAAAACACTGTATAAATTTAAAAGTGCCAAAATCACTTTTGATGAAATTATGGAAAATCCTCAAAAGTACGTTCTTAAAAATAATTCAAAATTATTTAATTCGGTAATCAAAAGAATAAATATTAATGAATTAAATTTAATTTATTCTTACTGGAGCGGATATTTGGAAGATGAAAATTATCAATGGGCAAAATATAAAAAAGATTTGAAAATAGTACATACATCAGGACATATAATGCAAGATGACTTGATAGAGCTTGTTAATAAAATAAAGCCTAAAAATATAATACCGATTCATACAACCAATAATGAAAAATTTTTGGAACTGTTCAAAGATAAATATAATGTAATTTCAGATATTGAAATTTAGCTTTATTTTTTTAAATGAGTAAATATTTTTTACTTATAGCTTCCGACTTTTCTTCCGTATTTATCATATTCGGTTATCCTGCCCGATGAATCTTTTTTAAAACTGCCTGTTTTTTGTCCGTACTTATCATATGAAGTAGTTACTCCGTTTGAATCTGTTTTATATGAGCCCACCTTTGCCCCATATTTATCATATTGAGTAGTAGTAGAACCGTTTGTCCCGTAACTCCCAATTTTTTGTCCGTATCTGTCATAAGCATTATATCCTGATTGAGTCTGTCTAAATGAACCTGTTTTAGCTCCATATTTGTCATATTGGTTTATAGTAAAACCGTTTTGCTTAAATGACCCTGTCTTTTGACCATACATGTCATAAGAATTTGTATTACACAGTCCATAACCTGCAGTTAATAATAAAATAAATATAATAAATAAAAGTCTTTTCATTTGTTATTGCCTGTCTTTTCATTTTCCTCAAATCCAATAATGTCGAGTAATTCTTTAAATATTTTAGATTCTTCTTTTTTTAAATCTTGGCTTTTTAAATCTATTGTACAAAATTTTATTTCACAATTTTGTTCCTTTTCATCCGTGTTTAAAGTGTACTCAAGATTAAAATCCTTATCATATTTAGGATAAAGAAGTATTGCTTTTTTAGCGCCATGTAATAAACAATAAGTGCTAACCTGATAAACATCAGAATTGGAAAAGTCATTAGATGTTGCAAATTTTTTATATTTTGTATCTAAAACTATTTTATCGGTTTTATCTTTTTCAATCATTATATCAACAAATGTATTTCTTTTTTTATTTGTATCTCCTTTAAGTAATTTTCTTCCTCTTTGCGAAAATAAAGTACAACTTAATTTATTTCTGTTTTTGTTCATTATCTCAAAAATAAATTCCTCAAATAATTTGTTCATATCCCAAATTAAAGTTATATTTTCAAACTTGTTTTTAGATAAATCAACACTTGTTTTTTCCACAAACATTTTTGCTAAATTGAACGGCTTTTTGAATAACTCCTGACTGCGGGATAACTTTATCTTTTCTGCTTTAAATCTATCAAAACGAACCAATTTGATATCCGAATAATAGTTCATTATAAATTTCAGCGTTTTTTTATTGTAACTGTCATTTGAAATATTGTACAAACAAGTTGAAACAAATAAAAACAACTGATTTAAAATATTGTTTTGGGAAAACTCATCATATTCACAATAAAATTTTGCCTGATTGGTACAATTATATTTAATATTTTCACTAAATTTAATTTTTCCTTTTAAATAATTCAGATTATCTTCTTCTCTGACATATTTTTTAGGGGTTAATCGTTTTAAACAATTAAAAAGAGAGTTTGCATATTCTCTGATAAGTATTTCAATAAAAGGATTTTTTGCGGTTGATAATTTTACAGAATCATTTGTTCTTATATCTAATTTTTTTGTATAAGAAAGCATAAAAATCAAATTTTTAAGAATTTGCGATTTCACACTTTCTTTATTTTCGGCAGTTTCATCATATTCAGTATCTGAAATCAGCTTAGGCAGGATTTGAATATGAGTATTTTTATATTTTATAACTCCGACCCAAGATTTAGCTTTTATTCCTGTTGGTGTCACCTTGAGCGCTTTATCTAATTTTTGACATTGCAAATATTTATGCAATTTAGCTAAATCGCATTCATTTATAGCTTTTTCGCAATATTCATTTATAACAACAGGTTTTGCCATTATTATTCCTGTTCAAATTTTTCTTGCTTTAATGCGGTTTCAAAATCTGTAACTTCATCAAATGTTTTAAATTCGTATAAAAATTCATCACATTCATTTTGAAAATTATCAGGAACTTTTGATTTATTTATAAAACCCGGAATAATCAATTTCAATTTTTCCCAATCAAGATAAAAATATTCATTTAATAAAGGAATAATTTTACTAAACCAAATTGTTTTAAGAACATTAATATCTGCATTCTCATATTTTGTTTTTATAAAATAACTGTGTCCGATTTGATGATCTCTGTCTAAAAGTATTTTAATATTTGTATTTAATTTTTCAAAAATATCTCCGAAACCAACTCCAAAATCGGCAACTAATTCTTTTTTGGGCATCATTTCTTTGAATTTAAATCGACGACGTAAAGCTATATCTATTGAAGCAATAGAGCGGTCAGATGTGTTCATTGTCCCTATAATGTATAAGTTTTTAGGTACACTGAAAGTTTCTTTCGAATAAGGAAGTGTTACGGATAAATTTTCTCTTTTATCTTCTTCGATTAATGTAATTAATTCTCCGAAAATTTTTGAAATATTGCCCCTGTTGATTTCATCGATTATTAAAATATAGGGCTTGCTTGAATTTTCAACATATTGAATTGATAAATTATAATTATTTTTTAAATATTCATATATTGGGGTTGCATAATACTTCCAATCAGATATATTTTTAAGATTTTCTTTTGTAAGTGTGCCCCATTTTGTCAATTTTTCTCCCATATATATTGATAGATTTTTATTGCTATTTACTGTAATTCCAAATGTTTTTCCTTTGCCGGTCTTTAGTAAGAATAAATTATCTTCATTATATTCAGATAAATCATTAATAAATTTTTCGTAAACTTCATCAAAATTATTGGTAGCTTTTTTAGTGGAATTTTCACATATTCTTTTAAATATTCCGTTTTCAAGTTTATAACTTAAATTATTGCCATTTAAATTTGGTTTTATCCCTTCAACAAATTCTTCATAAGAATAAGATTGGTGAAAAGTTACAAATTCAATTCGCCCTTCTTTTTTAAGGCTGCCAAATTCTTCATTTAAAATTTTGTAATCATCTTCACTATAGTTTGTTTTAAAATAACCTTTGTCATCTTTCATATTGATTTTTTCAGAACCAATTATTTTCATTGCTTCAATAATTGTATTATATGTTTTCCCTGTTCCGGGAGGTCCGTATAAAATTAGATTTAATGTCTTCTTATTATTCATAATTTTACTTCCTTCATGGTTATTTTGAGTTTCACTTTTGGTTTCTATATTAGTATTATTTTGTTGGTATTTTAAAAGAAAATTTTTAGCAAATAATTTTCCTTTCTCTGTAAGAGAATAACGGTCATTATGATTTTGAAAATAATTTTTTTTAAGAGCTGTATTAATTTGAGTCCTTGGTTTTAAATACAGTTTGCAGAACTCAAGATTTTTAATTTCATCTCTGTTATAGCTTTCTGCATTATCTTTATACATGGCAATGGCAATAATTTTTTCGGGTTTCAAATATTTTTCGGGGCATTCATTTTTTTCGCTTAAATAATATTGATGCGCTGAATCTGAGATTTCATATATTTTTCGATTATCATTCTTAAATTTTTCTTGTAATAATTTTTGTAATTTGCAAAACTCTTCATAATAATCATCTATATTATTACCTATAGAAAATTTTGCATAATTTTGCATTTTTTTATCAAGAGGATAATATTTCTCGGGTCTGATATAAAATAAAAATACACTGGTTTTAATAAGCCCATTATCGTTATATCTGCAAATTTTATTAAAAAGATTTTTATCAATCTTATCTTCATGAATTTGTTGTGCAAATTTTTCTAATGTATTAAATATTTCTGAATTTTCTTCTGTTTTATAGGCTTCTTTCCACCATTCCAATTTATTGTTATCTATAAATGGAATTCCACATTGCTGCGGGTTTTGAAATTCTATTGTGTTATCATACAATTTTATTACAGACCAAATTTTTTTTAAGTTTATTATTCGTGTGAAAAATGACAACGGGTCAATTTTACTAAAATCATACTTATATTCTGAATATTTTGCATTTTTTAACGGCCCAAGAATTTTTTCATTATATTCTTTATATAAAGTTTCAGAGGTTTTATTGTATATCTTATCAAAGAACTTTGGGAAATATTGTGTCCATTGATATTTTTCGTTTATCATACTTCACTCCTATTTTCTTTAGCGTATCACTAAACATATGTTTAGCATAATAAGTATAATTACTTAATAATATTTAAATTCATTTGTCTTTTAATCCACTCCATAATTACGGAAACTAAATATTCCTGCTCTTGTTTGGTTAATTCTCTGCCTTTAGGGATTTTATGCCATTTCTCTATACAGCCCCTACAGCAAGTGGCGGTTGCGTGCTGAGCGATAAAAACGGGGTGTCCTCGCATCGGGGTTTGCTTACCGTCATTTACGGGTTCTTTTGATGCTATTCTATCCCTTATAAAATCGCAGGCATGAGAATATATTTTCTCAATGCCTTTTTCTTTAATATATTCAAGTTCTTTAGTCCTTAGTTTAAACTTTGCTCTGAATTTTGATTTTGCTAATTTATCTAAAATATCCATACTAATTTATTTTATCAGTGAATTTATCACTTATCAAAT
>CANQNX010000076.1 GCA_947625345.1 Candidatus Gastranaerophilales bacterium | reverse complement strand
TAAACTCGAATTTTTTTTGGCAGTTTCAATTTTAGCTATATGTTCTCTTGAAACATTGACCAATTCAGCCAGTTGATTTTGAGATAATCCTTTTTGTTTTCTGTATTTTGCTATATTATTTCCAAGTAATTTTTTTTTTGCTTCTTGATTTAACATAACAATATTGTGACTTAAAAAGTTATATATGTATGTAGTCTGTCGGATAACAAATAAACGCTGTATTATGAAAGAAATAAAAGTTGTTCTTCTTTACGTCTTTTAGTAAGTCCTTTTAAAACTTTTCCCTTTGATTTGTTATAAAGCGGTATTTTTGAAGAAATAACATTTGCGGTTCTGTCTGCTGTAAGGGTTTTTAAATTATTAATTCCGCAATTATAGGCAAAAGAAACTAAGGCATCAAATTGGTTTTGAGTTAAAGGTATTTTTACAATTTGATTAACTGCATTTTCAAAACGTTTAATATCTTTTTTTAAAAGTGTTTCAGCTTCTTCGTTAGAAATTTTCATACCTTTTTTGACATCTTTTCCCGTATGACCGTATCCTATAGTTAATGTTCCTTTAATTGGCATTCCTTTGGTAATAAATTTTTTGGGAATTGACGTATCAAAATCATCATAGCTGTATAAAATACATTTTTCATGTTCTTTGATAAAATTAAATCCGTTTGTACTTAATTCCATATGTAAAATCCTAAAATAGTTATATTATTATACTATTATAACAAAGTTTCAGATATATTATAAAAAGTTTTAATTTATAATAAAAGGATAAAATCTTATAGTAAAAATATAGTGATGATATATCATGTTTAAATTTTTACAAAAATGGGAATAATATTAATACGTTGATTTGTGCCGAAAATTAATTTGAATATAATTTAAAAATTTTATATAAAAAAACAAAAATATTTAATTAAACTGCTAAACTAAGCGGTTCAAGTATTTTTGTCTTGAAAATCGGTTGAATATTTTTTGACCCTGAAAGCAATATGACGCCTTTATGACGCCAACATTGCAGTGCAAAAAACGAAAGGAGAATTTATTATGCAAAACAATAATTTATTAAACAAAAATAAATACGAAGCTTCACAAGTTAATCCTGAAAAACTCATACAGAGTAAAGATAAAAAAGAAATAGCAATGATACATGCACAAACATTGCGTGATTATGCTTTGTTTAACAGTGAAACCGGTGAACAATTGACTCCGTGGGTTAACGGAAAGAATGGCACAATAAAGTTTTCAAATTTGAATCCTCTGATAAAATATGAAGTCAAAGCAAAAGAAAACAATAATAAAGATAAACCTTTAATACATATAGATTGGAGTCTGCCTTTAGTAAATAATAATAAATCAAAGAAAATGGCCGGATAAAAACGGATACATGTATTATTAAAATACAATATAAAGAAAGGAATATATTATGAATCACAGATATACAGCAAATATTTATACTCAAATAAACGTAGAGCCGATTCAAATATCGGTTAGGGCATTCAATGAAGCTGAAGCAATACAAAAAATAAAAACTCTGCCTTATTTCAGAAAATTTGATACTTTTCCGATGCGGGATATGAATTAATATATAAAGCCTCATTTTATAATGAGGCTTTTTTTATATAGGATGTCAGTATAAATCTTTAATTTTTTTAGCAGGAACTCCGTAAGCAAGCGAATTATCGGGAATGTCTTTTGTAACAACCGAGCCTGCACCTATTACTACATTATTTCCTATAGTAACACCGCCAAGAACAACAACGTTTCCGCCAATCCGAACGTTATTGCCGATTTTAATGGGTTTAGCATATTCTAAACCTTTATTTCTTGTTTCATAATCAAGCGGATGACCTGCCGCATAAAAACCGCAATTAGGTGCAATAAAAACATTATCACCAAAAGTTACCTTTGCACAATCTAAAATTATAAGATTATGATTGGAATAGAAATTTTTACCAAGTTCAATATTGTATCCGTAATCACACATAAATGGTTGTTCTATTAAAAAATCCCCATTTGTTTTTCCGACAATTTCTTTAATTAATTCTTTTCGTTCTTTAATTTTTTCGGGAGAAATATTATTATATTTAAAACACAAGGTCTTACATTTAGTCCTTTCTTCAATTAAGGACTTATCGTAATTGGCATCATATAATTCGCCGTTAAGCATTTTTTCTTTTTCGCTATTCATCGGTATTTAATATATTCAATACATTTTCACAATATAAATAAATTATAACATTAAATTAAACTATAATTGTAATCAATAAGTTTCTTTTTCTTCAATTTATATTGTTTTTCATCAAAGTTTTCAAGTCCTAATTTTTTTCTGTCATCCTCGGTTAAGTTTTTAAAAATACTGTTTGTTCTTTTAAAAATATCACAACATCTTACATTAGATTTTTCTAAATGACCGTATAGTACAGGCGGATTTGTTTCATCTTTGTTAAAAATATAATTTAGGGCAAGTGCAATATCAGTTCTGTGAAGACCTTGAGCACAAGCAATATAAAAATCACCTTTGTTAATTATTTTAAAGAATTCGCTCATATTATCTATTATTTCTCTGTCTTCAATATTTGATGCATCTATAGGGAAATGAAAGTATTTAAGAGAATTTTTTTCTAATTGTTCTGTGTATTTTGGAGTATAATCAACCGTTTTTAAATCAATGATACTTTTTATCCCCGCTTGTTTTACGGAGGGTAAAAAACATATATTTCTTTTTGTTAATAAGCTTTCCCCTCTCAAGCCTCTGCCATTAACACAGTGTAAATTTGGTATACTTATTTTTAAAGAATCATAACTTGATTTCTTTTTCTCTCCCCGAAAGCTTAAAAGAGGATAATAATAGCATATTTTTTCACTATTCTCTGTATTATTTGTTATTTCTTTTTTTGGGGGAACTTCCTTATTAGAAATATTTTTTATGTAAATATTTTTTGATGTTGATATTGGAGTAATCATTTTTTTCACCGATTCAACACTATAAAAAATTATCAAAAAATTTTTTGTTATTTATTTGTTTATATTATACAAACTTAAATTTTTAGCTTTTAAAGTATATTCGGAAATAAATTCATCTAAATTCTTCCAGCCTAATTTTTTTACAAATTCATTGTCTAAATATACGTATTGTCCGTCAGCATTTTGAGTTAATAATGTATTTGTTATCCTTTTAGTCATTTGTAATGACTTTTGCGGAGATTTTGATTTAAATTCGGGTATTGTTTTTTCTTTTGGATTAAAAAGATAATTTAATCCGAAAGCAACATCTGTTCTGTTTGTTCCCTCATTACAACCTATATAATAATTACCGTCATTCATTGCATTTATAAAATCAGGCATTAAATTTTTAATTGAATTTATTTGCTCTAATGTTAATTTTTGATCATAATCAATAGGAAAAGGAATATATTTTAAACCGTTATATGCACATTGTCCGATGCATCTTTCAACATTACTTTCTGCTCTTAAATCAATAACGGAATTAATACCGTTTTCTTTCAATAAAGGGAGATGTTTTCTGTTGGTTTTGGAAAAAATACTGCTTCCTCTGACACCTTTTTTATTGGTGGATATGGTTAAATTTTGAATACCGATTTTTTTCAAATTATTATAATTAAAATTAAGTTTGTCGTTTTCTGAAATTTCTTGAGATTTAATTTCATAAGGAGCATCATCAATTAATTCATGAGCTCCGGTATCTCTGTATAAAGGATACCTGAATGCTACATCCATATATGGTGTATCTTCCCACATTTCATCTTGAATTTTTTCCGCCAAAAGTGTTTTTTCCGTTATTTTGTCAGGATAATTAATATTCGGATGTTTTATTGAGGATTTCACTTTATCATTAATTTTTTTAGAGCTGTCCTTATATGTAATTTGCGGAATTATAATTTGCGCAGTAACTTTTTGTTCGGATTGACTTTTTTCATTTTTTAATCCGGAAGCATTTTTTTGCTGCACTGAAGTATCGGTTTTGTTATTTTTTCCGCTAATACCATTTGTTTGTACGTCGCAACCGTTATCTGAATTATAGAAATTGTTATTTAATCCTGATACATTCATAAAGATTTGCCTTATTAATTAAATAAAGTTTTTTTTAGGTTTAAAATTGCCCTTTAATTTATTATTTGTAAAGAATGTCTGTTAGGATATATTTGTTTGATAAAATTTGAATAGTATAAATGTTCAATCTGCAGTTGTCGATTTTTATAATAATTAATGTATAATATACTTATAGGGATATTTTGAGGATTTTATATGAAAAAAATAGTTTTAACATTAATTTTAATTTTTATAGGATTAGTTTCTTATGCCGCAGATTATTCAACATATAAATTAGATAATAATCAGACGGTTGTTATAAAAGAAGTACATGATAATCCCATAGTAATAATAGATACATGGATTAAAACGGGTTCAATAAATGAAACAGATGAAAATAACGGAGTAGCACATTTTTTAGAACACCTTTTTTTCAAAGGTACAAAGAAGCATCCCGTTAAAGAATTTGACAGAATTCTTGAATCTAAAGGTGCAGTAACTAATGCCGCAACAAGTAAAGATTTTACCCATTATTATATTTTAATTCCGTCTAAAGATTTTGAATTAGCATTAGATTTACACTCAGATATGCTTCTCAATCCTCTTATACCGAGAAAAGAGCTTGAAAAAGAACGTAAAGTTGTTATTGAAGAAATTGCAAAAAATAATGACAACCCGATTAACACTTTATACAAAAATATGGTAAAAGAGTTTTACAAAACACACCCTTATAAACGTGATGTCATAGGCACAAAAGAAGTTATTGAAACTATTTCAAGAGAACAAATTTTGGATTTTTATAATAAATGGTATACTCCCGAAAATATGACAACCGTTATAATAGGAGATATTAATACTGCAAAAACTCTTGATTTAGTTAAACAAAAATTTAACCAACCTTTAAATTTAAATGCTAAAAAAAATAAAATTGAATATAAATTAGATAAAAAACCTTCATCTCAAATTGAAAAAAAAGAAGCACTTAATATTGAAACAGGATATATATTAATCGGATTTAAAGGTTGTCATCCGATGACAAACAAAGATACATACGCACTTGATGTTTTAGCAACAATATTGGGTGACGGGAAATCTTCAAGACTTTATAAAAGTTTAAAAGAACAAAAACAAATAGTTCACTCGATTTCCGCAAGTCATTCCTCCTTAAAAGATGACTCGTTGTTTTACGTAATGGCAAATTATACAACCGAAGACATAGAACGTTTAAAACAATCAATATTCAGTGAAATTGAAAAAATTGAAAAAAATGAAATAACTCAGGAGGAACTACAAAAAGCAAAGAACATAATTGAAAGAGATACATATTATTCAAGAGAATCGGTATCTAATATAGCCGGAGAAATAGGTTATACAATAACTCTAACCGATAATACCGATTACTATAAAAATTATCTCGATAATATAAGAAAAGTCACAGTAGGTGATGTTAAGAAGGTGGCAAAAGAATATTTAAACGTAAATAATGCGGTAATATCATTAATAACACCTTCAAAAAATGCTAAAAAAGTCTCACCCGAACAACCAAATAAAACCTACACAGCTCAAACTGTAAGTAAAAATAATTCAACAACAAAATA
>CANQNX010000075.1 GCA_947625345.1 Candidatus Gastranaerophilales bacterium | reverse complement strand
TTCTTAGTGTTGGCTTTAAAGTTTACAATATTATAATTATTAAATACAGGATTGATTTTCATATTAAATTCCACTTATATATAAAATTTAAAAAGTCTAAAAATTTTTTTTGCCATTAAAATAAAAATTCGTTGACTTTACTTAATTTTTATGGTTTTCTATAAATAGAGATTTTAATCACGAAAGGATTCGAAACATTATGGCAACAAAGAGCAAAGGCACTGTAAAAGCTGCAACTAATAAAGCAGCAAAAAGCAAGAAAAATGTTGAAGCATTAGAAAAAGCTTTAAAACAATCAAATACCGTTGAAACACTTGAGCAATTGGAAGTATTGATATCAAAAGTAAAAAAAGCTCAAAAAATATTTGAAACATATACACAAGAACAAGTAGATACTATATTTAAAGCAGCAGCTGCTGCAGCAGATAAGGCTCGTATTCCGCTTGCAAGAATGGCTGTTGAAGAAACAGGCATGGGTGTTCTTGAAGATAAAATTATTAAAAATCACTTTGCATCAGAATATATTTATAATAAACATAAAAATGCAAAAACATGCGGAATAATCAGAGAAGATAAGGCTAACGGTATAAAAGTCGTTGCTGAACCATTAGGAGTTTTGGCAGGTATTGTTCCTACAACAAACCCTACCTCAACAGCAATATTTAAATCTTTAATTTCATTAAAGACCAGAAACGGAATCATCTTTTCACCTCATCCGAGAGCAACAAAATCAACAATAGCAGCTGCAAAAGTTGTTTTAGATGCAGCAGTTAAAGCAGGCGCTCCAGAAAATATTATCGGTTGGATTGATGTTCCTTCTATAGAATTATCAAGTGCTTTAATGAATCATTCAGAAATTGATTGTATATTAGCAACAGGCGGTCCCGGAATGGTTAAAGCTGCTTATTCATCAGGCAATCCGGCATTAGGTGTTGGCCCCGGTAATACTCCTGCCGTTATAGATGAAACGGCTGACATAAAAACGGCGGTTTCTTCAATTCTTATGTCTAAAACATTTGATAACGGTATGATTTGTGCATCAGAACAATCCGTTATTGTTGTTAAAGATGTTTATGAAGCAGTTAAAAAAGAATTTGTTTACCGTGGTGCTTACCTCGTAAATAAAACCGAAACACAAAAATTACTTGATTTACCTTTAATTGATCCGAAACGTGGTACTGCAAATGCTGCCGTTGTCGGTCAAACAGCATATACAATAGCTAAATTGGCAGGGTTTAAAGTTCCGGATAATGCTAAAATATTATTGGTTGAAAGACCGAAAGTTGATTGGAATGACCCGTTTAGCCGTGAAAAATTATCACCTGTTTTATCAATGTATAAAGCAAAGAATTTTGAAGAAGCGGCAGAAATGGCATATGAACTTGTTTCAAAAGGCGGAGCAGGTCATACTTCGGTTATTTATACTGATGAAAGACACAAAGAAAGAATTGACCAATATGCGGAAAAAATGCCTACTTGCAGAGTTTTGGTAAACTCTCCGTCATCTCAAGGCGGTATCGGAGATTTATATAACTTTAAATTAGAACCGTCTTTAACACTCGGCTGCGGTTCTTGGGGCGGCAATGCCGTTTCGGGTAACGTTGGTGTCGAAAACTTATTGAACTACAAAACCGTTGCTGAAAGGAGAGAAAATATGTTGTGGTTTAAGGTTCCTGCAAAAATATACTTCAAAAGAGGTGCTACCGACTTAGCATTAAGAGAATTATCAGGCAAAAAACGTGCATTTATTGTTACGGACAGATTCTTATTTAACTCAGGTGCCGTTGATACTATTACAAATGTTCTTGATGAAATCGGCATTGAACATGAAGTATTCTTTGATGTAAAACCCGACCCGACCTTATCTACAATTAATCAGGCAATATCTATTTTAAGACCGTTTGAACCTGATGTTATTATTGCATTAGGCGGAGGTTCTCCTATGGATGCCGCTAAAATATTATGGTTAATGTATGAACAGCCTGAAACTGATTTCTCAGATATTTCAATGAGATTTATGGATATCAGAAAGAGAATTTGCTCAATACCCGAACTCGGTAAAAAAGCAACAATGGTTGCAATTCCTACAACATCAGGTACCGGCAGTGAAGTTACACCATTTGCTATTATTACAGATGATGAAACACACGTAAAATATGCCATAGCAGATTACGCATTGACACCTAATATGGCAATCGTAGACCCGAACTTTGTTGACGGAATGCCCAAAGGCTTAACATCAGCATCAGGTATTGATGCTTTAGTTCACGCTTTAGAAGCTTATGTTTCAAATATGGCAACAAACTTTACCAATTCAAATGCTTTAGAAGCAACAAAATTGGTATTCAGATACTTAGAACGTTCCTACAATGAAGGCGCTAATGACCCGATAGCAAGAGAAAAAATGCACTATGCCGCAACTATTGCAGGTATGGCATTCGCTAACTCTTTCTTAGGTGTTTGCCACTCTATGGCTCATAAACTTGGTGCTATGTATCATGTTCCTCACGGTGTAGCTAATGCTTTATTAATCAGACAGGTTATTAAATATAACGCATCTGATGCACCTAAAAAACAAGCTACATTCCCTCAGTACAAGTTCCCTTGTGCAAAAACAAGATACGGACAAGTGGCTGATGAACTTGGTCTTGGCGGTAAAAATGATGATGAAAAGGTTGAACTCTTAATTAAAGCCGTTGATAACTTAATGAAGAAAATCAATCTTCCAAATTCTATCAAAGACTTTGGTGTTGATGAAAAGACCTTTATGGCAAACTTGGATGAACTTGTTGAACTCGCATTTGACGATCAATGCACGGGCGCAAACCCTGTTTATCCGTTAATGTCTGACATTAAGAAAATATACCTTGATGCTTATAAAGGTATCGTTTAATTAATAATTATAAAGAGGAACGTTCTTATAGCGTTCCTCTTATTTTTTTGAGGTTTTTATGAATAAAATTATTTCAGACAAAGTAATTAACAGACTTACTTTATATCATTGTATTTTAACCGATTATATTGAAAAAAACATTGAATACATATCAAGTCCTCAAATAGCCGAATTATTGCACGTAGACAATACCCAAGTCAGAAAAGATATTGCACTATTAAAGTATAAAGGGAAATGTAAAGTCGGTTATAAAGCTGCCGAATTAAAAGTTTTAATAGAAGAAACGTTAAGATTTAAAACAGTTAAAACGGCTTTTATAGTGGGAGCAGGTAACTTGGGTATGGCACTTGCAAAATATGATAATTTTGAAGCGTATGGTTTTAAAATTTCTGCACTTTTTGATAATGATGCAAATAAAATCGGTTTAAAATTAAATAATAAAGAAGTATTTTCCCTGTCTGAACTACCAAAGCTTGCTTCGAAATTTGATGCTAAGATTGCGATTCTTACCGTTCCGAGAGTTTATGCTCAGGAAGTAACCGATTTTCTTATTAAATCAGGTATTAAATATATATGGAATTTTACTCCCACAGTTCTTAATGTTTCAAAAGATGTGCAAGTATGGAATGAAAACTTAATCGGTAATTTTTTACAATTTACGGTTAATCACGGAGTTTAAATTATAAAAAAAGAACTCATTTAACATGAGTTCTTTTTTTTATTTTCAATTAAACGCGTCTTTTACGAGCTGCTTCAGATTTACGTTTTTTCTTTATGCTTGGTTTTTCGTAACGTTCACGGCGTTTTATTTCTGAAAGTATACCGGCTTTTTGTATTTTTTTCTTGAATCTTTTAAGAGCGCTTTCAATACTTTCGTTTTCACCAACTCTTACTTCAGGCATTTATTTTCACCACCTTTAATATTAATTTTCAACTTATAATGTGATATTAACAAGAAAAAAATAAATTTTCAAGTACAATTCAGGGGATTTATATATAATTTTCAGCATCTCTTGTTTTCTCTTTGTCATTCTGAGGAGCGGAGCGAGCTCAGAATCTCTTGCTATAGAACATTTGCACGAAAATTTTAGATTCTGAAATAAATTCAGAATGACAAAATTTTCTTTATGATTTGCTCCTCTTGTCATGCCGAACTCGTTTCAGCATCCCATTTTTTAGACCCTGAAACAAGTTCAGGGTGACATCATTGTGTTTTACCTGTCATGCTGAACTCGTTTCAGCATCTCATTTTTTAAACTCTGAAACAAGTTCAGGTAAGTGAAATTTTTATAATCACAAATAAAACAAAACCCTCTTGATAAATCAAGAGGGTTTTAAATTTTTAATAACTTGTTGATTAGTTAGGTATGCATAAATCTTGAGTTAATTCTAACCAAACATAATCGCCGTCGTTAGCTTTATAGGTTCTACCTTTTGAAGTTAAACCTGTAATTAAACCAAGACCTGCACCAACCGGAGTACCGATAGCAACACCGTTACCATAGTGATGGTGACCTGTGAAGCCTGCAACACCAACACCTGCACCGGCACCTACTGCAGCACCGCCAAGAGTGTAACCAAGAGGTTTAGCCCATCTGTTTTCAGTTAATACACCGTTGTGGTTAATAACTTCAGCACTGAAAGGAACTGTAACACCTGTAGGTAATGTCATTGATTCAAATTCTACAGTAACTTTATCATTTTTATTCCACCATTTTTTAGGTTCAATATTTGTTATTTTAGCAGTCATTGTTGTATCTGCAGGAATAACTAAAGTACCTTCTTCTGTGTAGATATCTTTTTTAGGTGTAAATGTAACTGTGTCACCTACTTGAGCATTTTTAGATGAGAAGTATGTATAGAAGTAACCTTTAATAATATTTTTTGCTAATACAATTTTTCTCATATTAGTAACTTGAACTTCATTAACTTCTGCTTTTTTAGTTTCATTTAAGTGTTCAGTTGATAATAAAGCTTCTTTGCTTACATATTGTTCTTTAACAGCACTGATTGATTGTTTTAATTTGTATAATAAAACTGCTGCTTCAGCTCTGTTTAAGTTTTTATTAGGAAGTAATTCATCTGCATCAGGATAATTTACATAGATACCTAAGTCAACTGTTTTAGCGAATTGACGAACACCCCAAGTAGGAATTGCACCTTTATCTTTAAATTGTGCTAAAGATTTAACATTACCTTTGTAATCTTTAGTAATATGGCTAATTACAGAAGCAGCTTCTGTTTTAGTCATAATTCTGTCCGGTTTAAATGTACCGTCATTGTAACCGTAAATTAAACCGATTTGTGATGATAATAAGATATCACCGTAGTCACCTCTTGATGAAGTAACATCCGAGAATGGATTTGCCTCGGAAATACTTGATGTTCTGTGACCTAAAGTTCTTAATAAAGCTGAATTGAAATCAGATCTTGAAACTTCATTTTCAGGTAAAAATGCATCACCTTCTAAGTTCAAGATACCATCATTAACAACTGCCGTAATTTCTTTATTAGCCCAGTAATCAGCAGGAACATCGCTATAAACAGCGGCATTTGCTGCATTAAATGCTGTCATCATAGAAAATACAGCGAGCATAGCAAAAATCTTTTTCATTTTTTTCTCCATTTTTTAATGTAAAAATTTAACTGCATGCAAATTATATAATAATAGGAAAAATTTTGCAATTATATATAAATTTGTAAAAAAAATTTATTTTTATATTATAATAATAATTATAAAATTTGGACTTGTAGCTCAGCTGGTAGAGCAGTTGACTCTTAATCAATTGGTCGGGGGTTCGAATCCCCCCAAGTTCATTTTCTGAGAGGTGGTAGATGCACCTCAGCCCGAAAAAATTGAACATTAAAAAAAATCAGAAATCATAAATAATGAGGGCTGATTATAACAAAATATATTTGGGCGTGTGGC
>CANQNX010000074.1 GCA_947625345.1 Candidatus Gastranaerophilales bacterium | reverse complement strand
CGAGGAGCAAGCGTAATGTTGCGACACTAGATTAATTTATAATGATTAAATTTTATAAATTTTTTCTCAAACACATTACACATTAGTATATTTTTTAATCACAATATATCTATGTTAAACAAATATGCTAAAAGAAAATTACTTGGCAAAAATATTGCAAATTACAGAAAAATGAAAAGTCTTTCTCAAAATCAACTTGCTGAAATTGTTGAAGTATCAAGAGAGCATATAGCTAAAATTGAAACTGCAAAAAGAAATATGAGTATGGATTTACTATTTAAAATATCTTCTGCTCTTAATATTCCCGAGTATAAGTTTTTTATTTTTAAATAAATAAATATACCAAATAAGAAAGACAATTTAATAAAATTTTTCACACATGCTTTTTGACATATTTATACTCTGACAAAATTTTACAAATAATAGTATTGTTTAGTCTTTATTTGTTTAGTATTATAGAAAAGATAATCATTTTTAAAAGGAAAAAATAATGACAAATTTAGAAAAAGAACTTTATTTATCAGTAGAAAAAAATACACCCGAATATATTAAAAATAATAAATATATAGATACAGACAATAAAAAGGAATTTATATTTACACTCAAAAAGGAACATTTGCTTCCGTATAATAAAGATAATAATCCCGAGGGATTAAATCTTGATAATTGGTTAAAAAATTACGAAAAAGAAGCTGCGGTTTCAACAGCAGGAATAAGAGGACCTCAAAATATTTTATATCCTTATGATGTCAGATTCCCAATAAATATAATGGGAATCATGCTTGCTACATACGCTAAAGCATTAGTTGCAAAAGAAAAATATAAAGGAAAACGATTAATTAAATTAGCAGGCAGAGAAGTCAGATATAATTCCGAGAAATTTTTGGATTTGATAGTCAGAGTTCAGGCGGCAGAAGGTATTGAAACACTTATTACATATAAAAGACAAACAATGCCTATTTGGCTCGCTTCATTTTTAGCTTTCAAATTGGATTTAATAGGCGGTGAATACATTACTTCAAGCCACGGAATAAGCGTAAAGAATGCCACAAAAGATTTAAATTCTCAAGGCAGTCAATATCTTCCAGAAGAATCAATGGAATTTGTTAATAAAATAAAAGAAATTTTTAATATTGTCAGAACTAAAGGCAGTTATGATATTAAAATATCAAAATCAGATGATAAATTGATTAATGAGAATTTTATGAAAACCATAAATAACGGTATAGACTTATATAAAGAATACTTAATAAACGGTGTTGCAAACAGTGAAAATCTTGAGTTAATAAGTTCTTTGAAAAATAAAATAGTAATAGAAAATGTTGGCGGAAGTGCATATAACACATTAAGTAAAATACTTGAAGGATTCAATATAAGTAATAAATTTGTATGGATGAATAAGGAAGAAGACCCGTTTTTCCATTCTATAGGTAAATATGATACAGATCCTAAGGGGAATAAATGTTTTTATGATTATTCGGTTGATGCAACAGTTATTGCAAAGGATAAAGACGGCAAAATGTTTTTCCCTGTTATAGATACCTTAAATTATGAGGAAAAGCTGAAAAATTATCCGGTTGGAACTGTTGTATTAATAACGGATCCGGATCATGACAGGTTAACGGTATGTCAAATAGAAGAAGAAAAAAACAAAGAGTTTTTGAATAAAAACGGGATAAGCTTCAGTAATTTAAACAATGGAAGATTATTGTGTGTTTACAGTGCAAATCAATCATTTTTATTAATTATGGATTTTTGGGCAAAACAATTAAAGTCATCAAACAGATGGAACAATCATCCGAGATTTATGATAAAAACGACTGCCAGTGCAAAATCATGGGATGAATGGGCAAAATACAACGGAGTAAAAGTTATAAATGTTCCCGTCGGATTTAAAGAAATTGCAAACATAATGAAAAAAGTTGAAAAACAAATTATTGATAATCCCGAAAAAGATGTAATCATAACGGATGTACTCGGAAATGATATAAATTTAGGTAAAAATCCGAGGATGTTATTTGGCGGAGAAGAATCAGGCGGAATGATTATCGGCAGCGAAGATTTAATAAAATCTAAAAACGGCAGAATAGCTATAGCAATGAGAGAAAAGAGTGCATCTGAAGCTATAATAGTAGCATCAGCACTAACGGGACAATTGGAAAAAGAAAATAAAACACTCTCTAAAGCATTGGAAGAAATATTTTTAAATAACGAAATTATAGCAAAATTTGATATGAGAGAAGACATAGCATATTATAATGAATCTGAACCCGATATAGAAAAATTGACAAAAGCTAAAAAGGAAGGTGAAGAGTTAAGAACTAAAAATGATTTGTTCTATCTTACATTAGCTTTAGCTGAATTTGAAGGAAAAATAACTTTAGATGATGTTAAAACAGTTTTAAAATCTACATTTAAAACGTTAAACTTTGATAATTTAACTGATATAAAATTTGTCGGAGACGGAACATATTTACAGTTTACCGATAAATTTACAGAAATCAGACCGTCCGGAACTGATGCAAAGACAAAAGCTTATGGCTCCGGAAGTGATAAAAATAATATATCTGAATACGCAAGAATACTCGGAAATTATTCAGGTGACTTAAATGAAAAATATCTTGCTATAATTCCAAAAGATTATTACAATAGTGCTAAAGAAAGTTCAATGGAAAAATATTTAAAATTTACAAATAAAGACGGGGATAACAGAGTATTCGAAATTCCTGATTATAATAAAACATTAGGTATATAGAGAGGGGAAAAAATGGCAGAAGAACCGAAAATATTAGCGACAATTCCGAGAAATGCTACGGAACAATTACAAATAAGTATTAATTCTTATAAAGAAAAGCAATATCTTGATTTAAGAATATATTACACAACAGATGACGGAATGAATTGGCTTCCTACAAAAAAAGGTGTAACGGTTTCACCTGATAACCTTTTAACATTAAAAGAAGCTGTTGAAGCTGCAATGCAGGAACTTTTAACAGTTGAAGAATAATAAAGGAAAAACTGATAATAAACAAAAGGGCATATCTTATAAATATGCCCTCTGTCTTGTTGATGTTCCTCATTTGGGTACAAAAACTTTTTCTTATTTAATTCCGGAATCATTAAAAAATGAGATAAAAATCGGGCATGCCGTTTTACTCCCGTTCGGTAAAAGAAAGGACAATATTGTAGGTTTTGTTGTCGGATTTTCCGACTATTTAGAAGAAGGTATAACCGCTAAAGAGATTATTAAAGTTATTGATAAACGAAGTGTATTTTCACTAAATTATTTAAAACTTATGGAATGGGTAGCAAATTATTATTGCTGTGATATAAATTATGTACTTCAAGCAGCGGTTCCAATGAAATTTTTAAGGCAAAATTCAAATAATAAACAAAAAACAAAAACAAAAAAATATGTAATATATAAAACAAAAGAAAACGCTCCGAAAAAACATTTAAGAATTTTGGAATTCCTTGAAAAAATTAAAGAAGAAGAGTTAATTAAATTTGAAAAAGAAGTAAAAACAACAAGAAATACTGTTAAAAAACTGTTTGAAAACGGATATATTGATATAGTTGAAAAAGAAGTGTACAGAAATCCGCTTTCAATATTTAAAAATATTGAAAAGGATGATTTTCCCGAATTATCATATGAACAGGAGAAAGCATTTGAAAAAATATCGGAAAGAATTGATAAAAAACAAGCTGATATTATATTATTAAACGGTATAACAGGCTCCGGTAAAACCGAAATATATTTTAAAGCAATCCAAAAAGTATTGGATGAAGGCAGAAATGTTTTATTTCTTGAACCTGAAATAGCACTTGCTTCTCAGATAACATTAAGACTTATAAAAAGATTTAATCCCGATGAAATAGCAATATGGCACAGCAGTATTTCAGACGGAAAAAAATATGATGTTTGGAATAAATTACGAGATAATAAAATAAGAATAATAATCGGAGCACGCTCAAGTATTTTTGCCCCTTTAAACAATATCGGGCTTGTTATTATAGATGAAGAACACGAAAATGCATATAAACAGATAACTCCTTCTCCTAAGTATGATGCAAGAAAAGTTGCGGAAAAAATATGTGAAATTAATAATGCACTTCTTTTAAAAGGAAGTGCAACACCTGATATAAACAGTTATTTTGATTCTTTATCAAAGAATAATCTGATAACTTTAAATAAACGCTTCAATGATGTTGAATTAGCTAAAGTAAGTATAGTTAATATGAATGAAGAATTTTATAAAGATACTAAAAGTATATTTTCAAACTTACTTATTAATAATATTAAAGAAGAATTAAAGAAGAAAAAACAAATAATATTACTAATGAACAGACGTGGATTTTACACAAGTGTATACTGTAAAAGTTGTTCAGAGGTAATAAAATGTCCTAATTGTGATATACCTATGGTATACCATAAAGAAGATAATACGCTAAAGTGTCACTGGTGTGACAGTACAAAATCAATGCCGAAGACATGCCCTAAGTGCGGTTCAAGTGAAATAATAACAACGGGAATGGGAACACAGCGCATAGAAGAAATTGTATCAAAATTATTCCCTGATGCAAAAGCGGAAAGAATTGATTCTGACGTATTAAAGTCAAAAACAAAATATATTGAGATAATGGACAGATTTCAAAAAGGTGAAACCGATATATTAATAGGAACACAAATGATAGCAAAAGGGATGGACAATAAAAATGTAACTTTAGTCGGAGTAATTGATGCTGATGTAAGTTTTGCATTTCCCGATTACAGGTCTAATGAAAGGGGATTTCAACTTTTAATGCAGGTTGCGGGAAGAGCCGGAAGAGGAGAGAATGAAGGAAAAGTTATATTTCAAACCGATAATCCCGAGTTATATGCAATAAAGAATGCAAAATCACAAAATTATTCAGAATTTTATGAAAATGAGATAAACAGACGTGAATTGTTCGATTATCCGCCATTTTGTCAAATAATAAAAATAGTTATTTCTTCTTATAATGAAATAAGAGCTTTAGAATGTGCTCAGAAAACTTATGATGCTTTACTTCAATTAATAAATAAACATGGTTTATCCGAATATATAGAAATAACACCTGCTTTAAAATGTATAATGTATAAGATTAATAAAGAGTACAGATATCAAATAATAATTAAAAATAAACTTGAAAAAAAAGGTCAATATTTTATATCAACCTTTTTTAAAAGTATATCAACCGCAAATGATATTAAAATAGTTATTGATGTTGATCCTGTGGATGTAATTTAGGGATTTCTTCATTAATAAATCTTCGTTGAGCTAACTGTTGGGTTACAAAATGGTTTTCAAAATCATTAGAAGATCTTACTGACATTGCAACATATGTATCGTAATTAATCAAATCAATAATAGCTGCATCAATCATTTCATCTGTTAAATCCCCGCCTTTATAATTAAATCTTTGTTTTAAGGAAGTTTCTTGAGGTGTTTCAAAGCTCGATAAAACATAAGAAATTTGTCTTGCGGATAAAGATTTATTTCTCGCATTAAGAAGAATATTTATATTTTTAATTGTTTGATTTTTATTTTCGGAATTTTCAAGGTGTTTTTTCAAACTTTCTTTATAACCGAAAAAGCTTCTTCCATTTAATTTCTTTTTATCTTTTAAAATATTTTTTAACCCTTCGGGAGTTGTATTATAAGGTATATATTCTTTTAAATCATTAACAATTATAATACATTCCGTAACTTTTGGTTCTTGAGATTTGAAACTTTGTGTATGAGATTTTAAAGGATTATTTTTATATTTTGATTCATTTAAGTTTATGCTGTTTATTTTCATTATTATTTCCTCTCTACAAAGCATATCAAAACACAAAAAAAATAAATTTGCTATAAAATTATTTAATCTAGTGTCGCAACATTACGCTTGCTCTTCGCAACCGTAAAGTTGCT
>CANQNX010000073.1 GCA_947625345.1 Candidatus Gastranaerophilales bacterium | reverse complement strand
GAGTGCTCTTGAATAAACAAACGGGTCTAATATATCAACATCATCGTCAATAAGTATTCTCGGGCAGTTAAACCCAAGAGAATCGGGCATATTCGGAATTGAAAATACCTGAAAATAAGCACTGTCTTCATATTCAAGGTCATTATTTTTTATTGCATCATTAAATATCGGTCTTAAAGCCCAATTTTTATTGATATCCCACGTGTATGCCGTAGACATATATATTTGACTGCCTTTATCATCAACTGTTGTAACTGTTCTGTCTTTATCATAATCAGCTAACCAATTTGAAAACTTTTTAATATCAATACCGGAAAGAATAAATCTTAGCGTTGGAGTTTGAAAATTTTCTGATTTTTCCTGAAAATCACAATTTAAAAGTTGAAAAATTTTTCCGTTTGATGTGGCATCTATAATATATTTCGATTCAATATATAGTGATAATATTTTATGGCATAAGCTTAAATAAAAACTGTTATCTATATCGGAATAAGATACACTAACCGGCTCTGTAGAAAATAAGACCTGACAATTAACAGCTGATAACATATCATCAAAGACTATTTTCAACAGCTCCGGATTAAACCAGGCTTCATTTCCGTCAATATATGTATGTCTTGCACTATATTTATCAGCAAAATCTTTTAAATCATTAAAAAATTCAGTATTAATATTTTTTGTATCAACCTTCATAGAAGGAACAACAAGAGATTGAGTAATGCTGCCCCCTAAAACATCGGATTTTTCAATTAGTAAAGTATTGAGTCCATGTTTTGCCGCAATATATGCACTACTAATACCTGAAGTACCGCCACCAACTACAACTAAATCATATTTCATAAATTTTCCTCTTTTATAAATATTATATTATAAAAGAGGCTATAAATATATAACTGCGCCTGAGAATAGATATATGTCGCTAAGCGTTATTAATACACTTTGTCAAAGTTTTTAAAAGTGCATTAAATAATCACGGTTATCTTCTGTTCTATAGTCAAAGCTTAATTTATTTTTAATTAATATAGCTGCAACCTTTGCATCATCTTGAGCTAAGCAGTGAATGTATCTGTCATGAGCAGTTTGGCTAATTGCAAAAGAATTATTTAATTCTTTTTTTAAAACATTTAATACTTTTTTCGCTTCCGGTTCCTGACCTTTAACGTCTACAGGTTGAACTTTTGCAAGCTTAAATGCACCATTAAAGCTTTGTTTGTAAGAATTTGATACTGGAGAAATATTCATTATAATTCCTTTCATAAAAATATATTTAACTTTTATTTTTTATAAATCTTCTAAAAAATTTTTTTGCCAATAAAAAATTTTTCAATAATATTTTTTATAAAAAATTTTTATAAATATTAACTCTAATAGATATATAATGATAAAATATGATAATATATCTATAAAAAATATAACGATAAAATAAAATTACACAGAATAGAGTTTCAAGAATTTTGTATGTGATATACGATTAGAATTTTTGATTTCAAAATCTCTGTTTAACAATATAGTATTAGCGTCTAAAGTGAGAGAACTATCTTTATAAAAAATACCGCTTGTTGTAGATAAGAGTTTATAATCATAACTTGTCAAAGGATTAGAAATATATTTTTCATTAAATGATGCAACAGTACCCATGTCAACATTATTCAAAAAAGTTTTACCGACATGAAATTTTAATTCAATTAAAGCACTTCTGAACGGAGTAGATTTCGAGTAAGATAAAAGTATAGAATTATTGTTCATATTATTTTTTATCTCTGATAAAAAATTTAAAGTCCAAAGAGTTGGGTCTTTTTGAGGGGAAAAAGCGTCTAAAAAAACAACATTAAAACTCTCATTTAAATTTAAAACACTCTTTCTTGCATCATCAAAAATATACCTAATTATAACATTATTATATTCATTGATTCTTTTAGGACTTTTCATACTATTTGATATATAGTTATAATATATATTATGTAAGAATGCGTTATTATTTTCAAAACCATTAAATGATATGTCCAAGATTTTTTAAGTGCCTTAAAAAGGCAACAGACTCGTCTAAAAAATAATCACTTCCAAACTCTGATAAATATTGCTCAAGCACATTATTTATATACTCAATACATATTCCGTTTTCAATTAAACTCTCAAGTATTTTTATTTTTAATCCGATATCATCAATTCCGTCTTTTATAAATACAGACAATACCGATAATTCCATTTCTTTTTCAAGACAAACTGCATATATTTTCTTACTCTTATTATTTTTTATATAAGCTTTTAAATTATATCCTACTCCGCTGCATACATCTAATAGTCTTATTTCATTTATATCTATGCACTTTGCCGGTATTACAAATTTTTCCTCAGCTTCCTTCAACGCTCCTGTTTTAGAATGGTATATGTCATTTTGCGTTTCGGAATATAATCCTGTTGATTCATCTTCGGTTTTATATACTTTAATTTTATCCATAAATATTATAGCTATATATCTATTAGACTTATAATTTGATATAAATTTTTAAAATAATTTTTTATTTTGAATTTTTTAAAAATTTTAAAATTATTATTAATATTTTAAATTATTTTTTATAAATAATTTTTATTATTTAAAAATTCTTCTTAAATATTTACATAGTATTTTATTATCAGATTATACATTCATTATTTTATCCCATTGAGGCTGAATACTTATATAGAGCATTAGCAATATTATTGTTATATATCTTGTAGAAATAATATGCCATTACAAAAACTTTTTTAATTATATTTTTAATTTTATAATTAACTTTTTTACACTAATAAACTTATAAGAGAAGGATTAATATATTTAATTTAATTTATACCATAATATCGGAGGCAGATATGAACAGTATACCAATAAAATTAATGTTAGTAGAAGACCATAAGTTAATAAGAGTGGGAATTAAAACAATTTTTGACGAAGCAGATGGCTATGATGTAATTGCAGAAGCATCAACAGGTAAAGATGCAATTGATAAAGCTTTAAAATTAAAGCCTGATGTTATATTACTT
This sequence comes from Candidatus Gastranaerophilales bacterium, assembly GCA_947625345.1. Lineage (GTDB taxonomy): Bacteria > Cyanobacteriota > Vampirovibrionia > Gastranaerophilales > Gastranaerophilaceae > Avigastranaerophilus. The sequence goes on along the minus strand of CANQNX010000073.1, from coordinate 2,956 downwards.
GATATAGGACTACCTGACATGTCCGGTATTAAAGTCTTAAATAAATTACAGGAATATGATTCCGAATCAAAAATTATAATTTTATCATCTCACAATGACGGCGATGAAGTACATAAATGCTTATCTTTAGGAGCATATGCATATGTTATAAAGGATATTAATGTTGAAATGCTTTTATATATTGTAAAAAGCGTATGGCAAGGTGCCATGTGGCTTGATCCTAAAATTGTACCCAATTTAAGGGACAAAGGTGATATGGTTATTCCTAAAAAACATACAACTCGTGAAATGTTTAGAAATACTCACGCAAACTTAACTCAAAGAGAGTATGAAGTATTAAAATTAGTTGTTGACGGCAAATCAAATAATGATATTGCACAAGAGCTTTGTATATCTGAACATACAGCAAAAGCACATGTTTGTAATATAATTCAAAAATTGTTGGTTGATGACCGAACACAGGCAGCTGTTAAAGCTATCAAAGAAGGTATTATTCAACCATAATTTTTTATATAAAGTAACAAAATTTTAACAATCAATGTTAAAATAACAAAAAAGATCTCAATCAGACTTATAATAAATAAAAAAATCGGAGTAAGTATGACTGAAATTATATCAAAACAAAGGAAAATAAATATTAATGAACTTCCGGCTGAAATACCTGATTTTTCATCATCTTTTGAGCCCAAAGACTCAATTATAAAAAAATGGATTATAGATTGGATTTTATCTGCCGTTTCCAAAAAAAGTATTAAAGAAAATGATATTCTGCCTAACAAAGCTGATATATCAAAGCACCTCGGTGTCAGCATAGGTACTGTTCAAAATGCGATTAGATATGTTGAAGATGAAGGGCTCTTAAAATCAAAACAAAAAATAGGTACTATGATTTCAGACAACACAAATGTAACTAATTCAATAAAATCTACTTCTAAACGTGATAAAGCAGTTATTGCAATAAAAAAAACAATTATACAAAACGGAATGTCTATAAACAAATCACTTCCTTCAACAAGAAAAATGTCTGAAATAATTGGTATTTCTCAAAATACAATAAGACTTGCATATGAATACCTTAAAACCGAAGGAATCATTGACTCACAACTTTCAAGAGGTAATGAGCCGAATTGGCATCTGAAAGCAATTCCTGTTCTTACCCGTGAAGAAATACTACATTCCAATAACATGGACTCAATGACAATTGTTGATAAAATTACTTTATCACTAAAACAACACCTATCTAAAAATTATTCAATAGGAGATAAAATTCCGACACATGATGAAATTTCAAAAAAATTAGGTGTTAGCCTTAAAACAGCCCATGACTCTATACAAAAGCTTATAGATGATGGAATTGTTATATCAAGAAGAGGTAAATACGGCTGTATTTTAGCAAGAAATCCTCTTGATAATAATATAAGAAAAGAAGACATGATTTTTTCAGACTCTTCAGATGCCGTTCTTTACAGCTATCAAAAAATCGAAGATGAATTAATAAAATTAATTGACAAAGAATTTAATTCAGGTGATAAGCTTCCCTCTATGTCTGAATTAGCTAAAAAATATGATGTCAGTACAAATACCATAAGAAAAGCCCTTAAAAATATTGCCGAAGACGGTTATATAACGTTCAACAGGGGAAGATGGGGCGGAACTATTGTTCTTGAGAAGCCAAATTTATCAGAAAATGTTTCATACCAATGGCTATCAATTAATCCAAATTATATGTAATTAATATTTCTTTAGTTTATAAAAACAATAAAATTAATTATTATTTACACCGTAAAATATTGAGCTGCATTATATCTCATAAAAAATAAACAACTATCTAAATGAAAAAATTATTAAAAAATGATACAATATAAAAGAATACGTCCCTTTGGATATTTTATATAGAATTACTTAACAAAAAAAAGGAGAAAACCTATGTCGAACGCTGCTACTGAACTCTCAACCAACACAAATACCATTACTTCAAAATTTACTGAAGAATTTGAAAAATATTTAAAGAAACAAGCTCTTAAAGCTACTTTTAACGGATGCGATATTGAAACATTCAGTTGGTACAAAAAAATGTTAGGTATAGGTTGTTAAGATATAATTTATAAAAGAAGGAACTAAAAGTTCCTTCTTTTTTTATAACCATTGTTTTAAACTATTGGTTAATGACACATTAAAAACTTTTTGATAGTATAAGAATAACAGTTTCGAGGTTGATATGAAAAAGCTATTCTTATTTTTTATTATATGTTTATTTTCAGGGGTGAACCCATGTTTTTCAGCTCCCAATTATACATATTCCACTCCCGGAAATTATAATTTCAGCGAAAATACAACAAATAATGCACCTGAAGAAAAAATACTTTTCATTGTTGATTTTTCAAACAGCATGAATGAAAGGTTAGGACACAGAACAAAACTTGATATAGCTATGTCTACATTAAAAGACATTCTTCAACAAATGCCTAAAAATGCTCATGTCGGTTTAAGGGTATACGGACATAGAACCGGATTTACTCCAAAACAAAGCTGTACGGCATCACAACTTATATCTCCAATACAACAAAATAATACCGCAAATATATATGCAAAATTAAGCTCAATTAATGCTGTAGGTTGGACCCCGATTACATATTCACTCAAACAAGCCGCTTTTTTTGATTTTGTTGACAATGAATCTAAAAAAAGAATTATTTTAATTTCCGATGGCGGAGAAAATTGCGACGAAAGCCCTTGTGATTTTGTAATTGAACTTATGAAATACAGAGATGATATTAGAATTGATGTAATTGCTCTTTCCATTGGTGATGAGGATGCTAATAATCAGCTTAAGTGCGTTTCTCTTGTTACCTCGGGCAAGTTTTATAATGCAAATACCGCAGCTGAGTTAAAAAACAGCCTTCAAGATTCTTTAAATCTTCAAAAAGACGTTCAAGGTGTTATAATTAATAAATAA
>CANQNX010000072.1 GCA_947625345.1 Candidatus Gastranaerophilales bacterium | reverse complement strand
ATCTGGCGCCTTCGGCATGGGAGTTCGAGTCTCTTCACGCCCAAACTTAATGATAGAGCCTGTTAGGCTCTATTTTTTAATAAATGCAAGAGCCTCAAACTCGTAATTTTTTCCCGTAGGTCAAAAATTAAGGAGTTCTACTCGTTCGAGTATCATGCCTCGTAGGGCTCATATATTCGCCCACGATGCAAGAGAGTCTCTTCACGCCCAAACTTAATGATAGAGCCTGATAGGCTCTATTTTTAAATAAATGCAAGAGCCTCAAACTCGTAATTTTTTCCCGTAGGTCAAAAATTAGGGAGTTCTACTCATTCGAGCATCCTGCCTCGTAGGGCTCATATATTCGCCCACGATGCAAGAGAGTCTCTTCACGCCCAAACTTAATGATAGAGCCTAATAGGCTCTATTTTTTAATAAATGCAAGAGCCTCAAACTCGTAATTTTTTCCTGTAGGTCAAAAATTAAGGAGTTCTACTCGTTCGAGTATCCTGCCTCGTAGGGCTCATATATTCGCCCACGATGCAAGAGAGTCTCTTCATGCCCACTATTTAAAAATTAATATCCGTAAGCCTTTTAGGTAAGCAGATTATTTTTTCAGCGGATTTTAACAGTTGGTTGGAATATCTTTTTTATTTTGTTTGGGTTGAAAAATTTAAAAATGGGTATAATAAAAATATCGTGGCGGTAGCTGGAACTACCGTAACCTGCTTAAGAAATCGAAGTGGCACTTAACGATTGCGTTGGGTGCCGCTTTTTATTATGTATAAAATCAACAAAAGTAATAATAAGCTCAAATTGAATTCGTCCATAATCGACCTCCTTTCATTCGGAACTATCGACTGAAATCGAAGTATTGATGTTGTGCCGATGTTCTTTTGAAATGTAGGCTTGCACCGATATTTAATTCTCAAAGTTCGTTTATATTTTGATTATATATTGGGTAAATTTTCAGGTAAAAAAGGGAACTTAAAAGACATCAGTTATTCATCTTCATTAATTAGAATAATTGTTTCGTCACCACAAATATTTCTTACTTTTAATCTCAACGGTTTTTTTTCAGATTTAATAGAGCCATCCCAAAATTCTTTTTTCTTTTTGCCATTAACTATTATATGAGAAGTTTTGCCGTCAATTTTTATTTCACTATCACTATGCCATATCCCATCTGCATTTGTACAATCAAGAGAAACATACTCTATTGTTTCTAAACCGTCTTCGCTTATTGTAATAGGAGTATATTTTTTGTTTGTTCCTTTTAGTGATTGTGCATATTTTTTTGCATTATATTCTTCAATTCTTTGAATAACTCTATCACTTGTTATGTTATTAATTGTTACTTTGTATTCTTTGAATAATTTTTCTTGTATTTCTTTTACATCAAATTCTACAACATCTTCAACGATCATATCATCAAGAAGTTCTTTTAAATCTCGAAGTTCTATTTGAATATCAGTTGAATCATCTTCTGCTATGAATTTTTCGATTTCATCAATGTCTGTAATATCAATATAATAAACAATTACCTTTTTTACACCATCAGGTAAATCCGGAATGGCTTTATGGATTATTTCGTTCATCATCGGTATATCCAGTAATTTTGTTGTACTATCCGTTAAATTTGGTGTATAAATAGGAATCATGCCATCTTTTGAATCTTGAACAGCCCCTTCCCAATATTCATCAAGAGAATCTTCATTTCTCAATCCCTGAATAATAGATTTCATTTTATCCATTGTTTGAACAGGATTACGATATAAAGAAACTCCGTCTTTAATTTCTTTTACTGTAAATTCAGCTTTATCAGCAACTAATCTGTCTCTTGTTACTTGTATACTATTTATACCAACGTCACAATGAATAAATTTTCTATTTAGTTTATTAGCAACTGCTGCAGTAACACCACTTCCGCCAAAAAAATCAGCAACAATCATATTTGAATTTGAACTCGCATTTATAATTCTTTCCAATAATTCCTCTGGTTTTTGTGTTGCATATTCGTTATCGGTGCGTTCTTTAGACATAGGATTAACGGATTGAATTTCCCATACCGAATCCACTAACTTTCCATCAATTGATAATATAATATCATCATCCGTAGAAGGCTCTCTATTATTCTCATTAATAAATCTTGTAACATAACCGCTAAATTTACTGTCATCTTTTGGATAATTTGCACCTGTTACTTGGTTTCTATTATTAAAATATTTTTTCCATCTTTTGTAATTAGCATCATTTTCAAGCATTCCATCTCTAAGCATATTAAATGTTGTTTCTTCACCGTTGGCATAAAAAAGTATTGTATCGTGTTTACGAGGGAAATTTTTTGTAGTTTGACCAACGTATGTTCCATAATGCCATATTATTTCATTTATAAACTTATCTTCACCAAATATTTCATCCATTAATATTTTTACATAATGCCCTATATGCCAATCAATATGAACGTAAATAGATGCAGTTTCAGACATAATACTTTTAATAGCCATTAAGTTTTCGTACATCCAATTTAAGTAATCTTCTTTATTCCATACATCTCCATACATTTTTTCTTCAAAGTCTTTAAGTTCATCCATATCTAATTCTTGTTCTGCTTGAAATATGGCTTCAGCAACTTTTGGATTTTTTCTTATATAAACCTTTTTTGCATAATCAGCTCCGCTTGCAAAAGGAGGATCGATATACACTAAGTCTACTTTTATTCCTTGATCTTTTAAATACGCACAAGCAGATAAACACTCTCCTCTAATGACCATATTGTTATTAGGATTTTCCCCGACGACTTCTATTGTTTCAACTTCATAAAATGGCATTCCTCTTTTAAGTTTTTCTTGAACGTCTAAATTACCTTTGTATTTTAATGTTCTTGAAAAATTATCAAGAATTGCTTGCCCTTCTATCGGTTCAGGGAAATATGGTATATATTTGATTGCCATTATGCGTTCTCCTTAAAAAAGTTTTTAATTTTATCGCTTGTTATTGTTATTAAATCTGTATCACTCATATCATCTTGCATGTATAAAAAATCAAAACGATTATATCCAAATTCTTTGTTATTTTGTGGAACAAAATCATTTTCCATGAAATCTTTTTTCTCTTTGAAATTCTTTGCAAAACCTTCACCTTTGGTTTCGACTATCATTATTTTATGAATTTCATTATCTTTTCTTTTAATAATTAAAAAGTCAGGAGTATAAATGCCCAAATATTTCCGATTATTTTTAGAACACTTATAAGTCTTTATTTTAAACTCCGTCAATACTTCATCACCATTATAGTAAATCTCTAAATTATTATCATTGAAAGTCGATAAGGTTAATATTTTTTCTAAAAACTTTTGTTCAAAAGAACTATCTGTTTTGTATGGAAGGTAATGATAAGTTTTATCTTTTTCTATATTTGATTTAAACTTATCTTCAATTTCCTGTGCTTGTTGTTCAAGACCGTTGGCACGCAACGTTTTGATTGTTTGTTGCATTTCATCGGATAATGTAAGTTTGCCTTCATCTTCTTTGATTATTGACTCAACTTTATCCTGCGTCGGAATGAAAATTTCAGGTCTTGAAGTTTCTATTGGAGATGTTAATTTTTCAACAACCAACAAATTTGCGTTATCTTTTATTGTCTCTTCTTTTGTATTAAAATTTCTTTTATCGAAAAATGCTTTTCTGACATTAGACTCGATTTGAGTTATATTATATTTTGAACTAAAGTATCTTATATCGTCTTTTTTATAAGTTATTTCTTCAAAAACCTTTGTTAATTCTTTTCTATATTTATTTAAATCTTTTAAAGTTATATTATTAAAACTACCTTTTGAAATTCTATGTAACCATAAATTAAAATTGGCAACTTTTTTGCCCATTTCTTTTGCTGTATCTATTTCAATATCTTTTCCGGTTATAATATCCCAAGTTTTAATTATTCCATTGTATTTTTGACCAACTGTAGCATTTTTTATTGAATCGGACACATTTGCTTTTTCAATAACTAAAGTTTCATATTTTACGGATAATTGATAATATTCGATGGGTGGTAAATTTTTTTTATCCATTCTATTATATCTGTTAATCAACACTTTTTGTTTTTGAGAACCTTGCTCAAATTCTTTTATATCTATATGATGCTGTTTTTGTAATTGTAGATTTAACTTATCAGCATTGCCTTCATTCAGATATATCATAGCGGATTCAGTTTGGTTTTTATCTACTTGTCTTAAACACCTGCAAGAAGTTTGCAATACCATATTAACAGGACAATCACCCTCTTGTGATAAAATAACACCTGTTAAACTCTTACAGTCCCAACCCTCTTTTCCGATTTGTACTAATAAAATAATCTTCTTTTTCGATATTGATTTATCAAGTGTGTCAAATTCAAGTTGAGCATTTTGAGGCTCTGTGTATTTTTTGTTTCCTTTGTGAAATTTCAATACAACTTCATCAGAATTCATTTTATAATCTAACAAAATCTCGCAAATTTTAGGATATATAACCTCTTCCAGATTTTCAATTGTACCGCAATAAATACCTAACTTGGCGATTGTATTATCGGCATATTTTTTATCATTGTATTTGTCTAAAAACTCTCTGACACCGTTTTCAACTATTTCTAATCTGTTTCTGCTGTTTGATATTTTTACGGTCGGTTTTTTAAGGAAATTTCCAATACCATCAACTAATGGATAGTAATAAACAATATTAGATATTTCTTTATTTTCAGTTTTTAATGTTTCGGTTATTTCGATTTTTTCAGATTTTTCAAGATACGGAGTACCTGAAAAACCAATAACTGAATTTACAGTATTATTTTGAGTCCAATCATTAACAACACTTCTTAATTTGATTTCATCATTTACGGCATGGTGAACTTCATCAATAAATATAGATAAACTTGGAATTTTCCCTATCAAAGTTCTTAACTCATTAGCTGCACGATATTTTGCCTGTTCATCTTCTGATAAAAGTATTAATTGCTCTTTATCTACATTTTCTACTCTGTCTAAAATAACTTTTTCTGCATTTGTAACGGCAATTAGTCCAAATAATTCTGATAACGGTTGATGTATCGCAATTTTTTGAACATTTGGATTTTTAATCTTGTTACTCTTTTTATCAGTTTTAGATTGGTCTAAAACTTCAAATTTAATCATTCGTCTGATTTCTGTTGCGGATGGTTCGGGAATTACCCACGCAGGATTGAATTTTTGAATGGTTCTTAAACTTGGGATTACAGAACTTTTCAAACCTGATGGAGCAAAAATAATAAAATTATGTGTAAAAGCTTTATTATTTGGTTCATTTAGAGCAAAATACAAATCTAAATATATAAAGCAGGCCATCAGAAAAGTTTTTCCTGCTCCCATCGGTAAACTAAATAAATAATCAGTATAATTTACATTATAAAAAATATTTTTAAAAACTCGTTCATAATCAATTTTATCAAAATTGTTTTTTATTTCTTTTTCAAGTTTGGTTGATATTTGTTCGCCTTTATCATTCTTTGTTATAGCATATTGATAAAGAGATAAGGCACAAGGATTTTTTTTAAAATAATCTTTTAATTGTTGTTTTATTTCTAATTCATCAATATCTAATGTAACAAATGCACCATCATAAAATAATTTCCATAAAGGCATATTTTGACATTTTATTTTTAGAAACAAATATGTTTTAATTGCATCAATTTGAGCATCTCTTAGTTCGTTTGTTTCTGTTATGTAATTTAACAGTTCTTTTACAGTACACTCTTGTGAACAATACCATTCATCTCTTTTGTTTTGAATAATTGAATAAAACAATAGATTGTACTCCTATTTTTCTTAATCTTAGCATAAATATGTTTATAATTTTTATTTGTTAATTTAAGCACATTTAACGAGCAAGCTCGCAAAGCTCGTTCTTCGCCTTTGAAACGCAATAAAAAAGCCCTACCTTTGGGTATGGCTTTTTTATTAGCGAGAGACGAGGCTCGAACTCGCGACATCTTC
>CANQNX010000071.1 GCA_947625345.1 Candidatus Gastranaerophilales bacterium | reverse complement strand
ACGGGATATGATTGTACAAAAAAAGAGGAAAGAATATGGGCTACGCATTATTTGCACAACGAAAATTGACTTTGACAGGACAGTTAAACATTGCATCATTGCAACAGACAATGGCTGCAAATCAACAGTTTGCTTTAGCTACTCATACAACGTCATTGCAGCAACAGTTAAGTTCTCTTCAAACATCTCAGGCTAATGAATTGGCAGATTATTATAAACAGCTTGCAGATGTCGGTGCGGAACAAGAAGTAGATGGGCAAGGTGATGCTACTGTTTCAAAAAGCGGATCAGATGTAGAAGATACAGAAGACGTAGATTCTAAAACTTTACAAGATCAACGAGATGCTATCGCTAATAAAATTAAAGAAATTGAATTGCGAAATGAAGGAGAAATTGACGCTATAAATAGACAAATATATTTAACTTCAATAAAAGAAAATTCACTTGAAATGTGGGTAAAGAGACTTGATACTCAAGTTACCGCATTACAAAAAGAATTAGAATCCGTAATGGATGCAGAATCCAGCGGCATAGACAGAGCAACCCCGAAATTTAAAGGCGTTGGGTAGTAAAAGTTATTAACAAGAAAGGGGAGAAACTTTGGTTTTTCCCCTTCTTTTTATTTTAAAATCAGTTATTATATATCAATTTTTTCCATTAATTCATCTGATATATCAAAATTTGAATATACATTTTGTACATCATCATGTTCTTCTAATTTTTCCATTAATCTTAATATATTAGCAGCTGTTTTTTCATCTGTTACTTCTACTGAATTTTCACTGATTCTTGTAAGTTCTGCTGATTTTTCTTTAAACCCGTTTTTTTCAAGTGATTCAACACAGGATTGGAAATTATCAGGTGTAGTAATCACTTTATAAATGTCATCTTCTTCAATAACATCCTCTGCATTAGCTTCTATTGCAGCTTCAAATAATTTATCAAAATCGGTATCTTCTTTATTAAATTCAATTGCACCAACTTGTTTGAACATCCATCCTACGCATCCTGTTTCACCTAAGTTACCTCCGAATTTAGAAAAGAAGCTTCTTATATCACCTGCCGTGCGGTTGCGATTGTCTGTCATAGCTTCAATAAAAATTGCCGTTCCGCCGGCACCGTAGCCTTCATATGTTAATTCTTCCATGTTATCGGCACCTGATGAACCTGCTCCTTTTTCTATTGCACGTTTTATGTTGTCATTAGGAAGCCCCGCAGCTTTTGCTCTGTCTATTGCAGTTCTTAATCTGAAGTTTCCTGCAGGATCAGCTCCGCCCATTTTTGCGGCAACTATTATTTCCCTTGAAAATTTTTGAAATGTTACACCTCTTGCCGCATCAACCGCAGCTTTTTTATGTTTTATTGTTGACCACTTTGAGTGTCCTGACATTTTTATTCCTTTCATATATTGTTATTATTTTCTTTTATTGTAATATAAAGTTATGGAAAATGAAATAAATAATGATTTACAGTTGGCACTAAATTCTTTTAAGGCTCAAGACTATTCAAAGGCAATTGAGTACTTTGAAAAAGTGCTTTTATCTGATAAAAATAATCCTAATATCTTAAATAATATCGGGCTTTGTTATTCAAAACTTTCTGATGACGATAAAGCAATTGAATACTTTATTAAAGCTTTGTCCTTTAACCCAAAATCTGTTCAAACTTATATTAATCTTTCCGATGTTTATTTCAGAAATAATAATTTAATTGATGCAATAAATCTGCTTGAAAACGGTGTTACACTGATGCCTAATGAAATAGCTCTTAAACACTATTTATCAAGAATTTATTTTGAAGACTGTCGATATGATTTAGCTATGGATCAATTATATGAAATTTTGGATATAGATTCAGATAATATTGATGCTTATTGGGATTTGGGTAATATTCAGTATGAAATCGGTGATTATGACAGTGCTGTTCAAAATTATGAAAATGTACTTGAAAAAATTGACGATAACTCAATATTATACTATCAAACAGCACTCGCTTATGAAGCAAATAATAATATTGATAAAGCCATATCAAACCATTTAAAAGCACTCTCATGTAATGAAAATTTTCATCCTTCTTATAAAAAATTGGGAATACTGTTTATGGCTCGTGGCGATAACGAAAGTGCTATTGAGTATTTTCAGGACTATTTAAATTTTGACCTTCCTGATGAAGAAAAGAAAAATATTGAAGATATAATTAAAAGAATAAGTAAATAGTTATATTCTTTTGTCTGATTAATTACTTCTATACTTAGCTGATAATCTGTCAGTATAGTATTTAGATTGGTGATATTATGAAAGATGTTTTAATTTATACGGTTGATTATTGTCCTTTTTGTAAAAAGGCTGAACTTTTATTGAATGAAAGAGGAATTAAATATAAAAAAATTGATATAACTCAAAATGAAGACGAGTACAGAAAAAAATTGGGCGATTATTATGATATACAAGGCAAAGTTACTGTTCCGCAAATTATAATCGGAGGGAAAAGAATCGGAGGCTTTGATGTTTTAGACAAATTTGACAGAGCCGGAGAACTTGAGAAACTTCTTGAAGATTAAGGAGCTTTATTATGAACAGATTCTTTTATTTCTATAATTCTTTGTGTTCTTTTACTAATACTCCGGTATCGTTTTCTTTTGATCCTTATTTGTCAGCAATTAAAGAAATGCTTGTTTCCGAATTACAGCAAATTGTCTACTATATAGAAAAACTAAAGGATATGGGACAGAATATGTCTGAGTATAGAGATAAAGTTATAGAATTTATCTCTGTCTTAATAGTTAATTCGGATTTTAAAAAAGAAAGCTTTTTTGTAATAGTCGAAGATTTATATAATAATAAAAAAAATCTTGAAGATTTATATATTTCTTTATGTAATGATACTGAAGAAGAGCCTAAACTTTTAGCAAAAGAAAAAATTAATCTTAATAATAAAGAAAGTATTATAAAAGCATTGAATGAAACAATGAAATCTTCCTTTAAGAATGATATGGCAAAAGGATATGAAAAAATACTTTATGAAATTATTATTAATATTGTATTAAATGCGTGTAATTCACTTATTGAACTAAAAAACTCTGGAGTTGATTATACGGAGGGAAAAGATGAAGTTCTCTGTCTTTTAAACAGTTCAAATGAATCAGGTAATAACTTTGAAAAATTAAAAACAAAAATAAATGATTTTTCAGGTTGTAATTATAAAATTGTTAAACTGCTATATTCCACAATAATAAAAAATTTCGGACCGGTTATTAAAACAAAAGTTAATCTCGGAACAAAAAAAAGTAAAGCTGTTTTAGTCTCAGGAGCAAGTTTCCTTGAATTGCAAAAGATTCTTGAGGCATCTTTAAATTATGATGTTGATATTTATACCCACCATGAAATGCTTTGTGCACATGAATATGAAAAATTAAAAAAGAATAAAAATTTTAAGGGACATTACCAATTACCTTACGGAAATTATGCCTTGGAATTTGCTCAATTCCCCGGACCTATCTATATATCTTCAAATTCAATTCCAAAAATTGATGTAATAAGAGGACAAATATACACCTCTGCACGTTATCCGGCATACGGTATTGCTAAAATTGAAAATTATGATTTTAAACCGATGTTTGATTATGCCCTCAAATCTCAAGGATTTACCGAAGATGATAATTTGGACTCTTTTGTTGAAATCGGCTTTAATTCAGATGATTTAAATATTAAAATATCTGAAATTAAATCTAAATTTGAAACAAAAAATATCAGACACATTTTCATTATCGGATATATTGATATGTTCAACGTTAAATCAGAATATATGAAAAAATTTGTGTCTCTATGCCCTGATGATTGCTATATTATCTCTTTTTGCATAAACTCGGGAAAAGAAAATTTCTGGCATGTCAATTCTTTTTATGATTTCCCCATACTTTATAACATTATTGAAAAATTATCCGAAAACATATCCGACTTTGAAAAAAATGTCAGTATATTTATGTCAGAGTGTAATCCTTTAACAATTTCTCATATTTTTAATCTTTTATATTTGGGATTAAAAAATATCTTCTTAGGTCCTTGTTGTCCTAATTTGATAAATCCTGCGGTTATTGAAGGGATTTCAAAATTATTTGGTGTAAAATCTATTGATAATCCTGAAAAAGATATAAAAATTATACTTAAATAAAAAAAAGAGGAAGGTTTTAACCTTCCCCTTTTTTTATTATTAATTATACTGTTTGATTACTTGCTTCAAATCCGCTAAAAGCCTCTAAAACTTCTAATACATTTTCATATCCGAACTCATTGACGAGTTGATTGTATGATTTGCTGCCATCCACCAGTGATTCTAATATAGCTTGTCCGTCTTTAGATAAACCTGTTGCGATATTTTTAAATGCTGCGGAATTTGTATTTTCTTTTATGGCTTTTATTTTTTTGAAAATTCCTTTTCCTGAGTCTTTTGTAAACTGGCTTAATGCATCTCTTGTATTTTCTGTAGCGTTCTTAGCTGTATCTTTAACGGCATCGGTTGCTTTGTAAATTTTTGATTCGGAGTGCTTAAATTCTGTTTTTGCTTCTTTAACTCCTGCTTTTGCGTCTTTAATTGCCGCTTTATCTTTGCCTTCTTTTGCTTTTGATAAATTTTCTTTAGCTTTATTTATGTTATCTTTCAGTACACTTTTATTATATGATGCTTCACCTGCTTTTGCCTCTTGTTCGGCTATTTTATCAAATGCAGTTTGGTATTTTTCAGATGCTTTTAATTCGTCAAGTTTTGAGAGTCCTTCTGTAATTGCTTCTTCATTGTTCTTCTTTAAAGCTTTTGTAATACCTTTTTCTGTATTTTTTATTTCTTTTACTTGTTTTGCTGTTTTTATACCCGTAGTTATTGTATTTTTTATATTTGCTGCATTTCCTTTTGTAGAAGTCCACATATCAGTTGCAAGTGCTTTACCTTTTGCTGCTAATGAAGCATTTTCACCTAATGATTCCATTGCGCTGACACCTGATTCAGATGCTGCTGCCGCTGATGACTGCATTGCACCGTAACTTGCTTTTGCACCGGCAATTGATAATCCTGTTGTTAATGCACCTCCGCCCACTTCTTGCCATGCGGCTTTTGCTTCAGCATCAGTTGTTGCAGTTGTTGCTTTGTATATACCTTTTCCGAGTTGTACAGCCCCTGATACCGCTCCTACTGCACAAGCAGCTAAACCTACTGCAGGGAATGCAATACATAATGCTGCCGTACCTGCCGTTAATAATGTTTTCCCTAATGAAAAATTACCGTTTGAATCCGTAAAGCAACCTTTTACCATATTAACCGCTGTCTTAGCTGCTCCTTTTATTCCGTTCCATAGTGCGCCGAAAAATCCGATTTTACCGTCGTCTTTTCCGTCGGTGCAGCCATCACTCGGGTTTTGCTGACTTAATGTTAATGTATCTTCTCCGCCTGTGCTTGTTATATAATTTGTTGACGGATTATTAACTGCTGTATTTAGTTGAGTTTCTTGCCAATTTACTGCATTGTATCCGTTACTAATACTGTTTACCATTTATACATCCTCCGTTTATTACTATAGATATATAAAGTAATCTATTTAAAATTTATTTACTTTTTATATATTAAATATAAACTTTTGTAACAAAAAATCTGACATTAATATGTCAGATTTTGTTATTATATTTAATAAATAAATTAATTAATTAAATTTTTTGAATATTAACACTGCATTATGACCGCCAAAGCCGAATGAGTTTGTCAGTGCAATATTAACATCAGCTTTTTGCGCAACATTAGGAACATAATTTAAATCAGCAACTTCTTCATCCAAATTTTCTAAGTTAATTGTTGGTGCAATAATACCATTATTTATAGTGTTAATACAAATAATAGATTCAACGGCACCTGAAGCACCTAACATGTGTCCGGTTTCTGATTTTGTTGAACTTACTCTTAAATTCGGATTTTGAGTTTTATCTCCAAAGATTTTTGAAATGGCTTTTGTTTCTGCAATATCGCCTAAATGTGTACTTGTGCCATGGGTATTAATATATTG
>CANQNX010000070.1 GCA_947625345.1 Candidatus Gastranaerophilales bacterium | reverse complement strand
GTATTGATTTTTTCTCTGTTTCCGACAGATATATATACAAGTCCTTGTGGTTTTTCTTTGCTTCCGCCTGTCGGGCCGGCTATACCTGTTGTCGATATTGCTATATCGCCCTCGTATTTATTTAATAATCCTCTTACCATTTCACTTGAAACTTCTTCACTTACAACTCCGTTTTTTTCTATTAATTCGGGATTTACTCCGAGCAAAGTTTCTTTAGCCTCATTTGAATATGTTGTAAAGTTTTGAAACGTATAATTACTTGAACCGGAAATATCAGTCATTCTTGAACTTATCAATCCGCCCGTGCAAGATTCTGCGGATAATAACTTAAGATTGTTTGCAATTAATATTTTTGATATTTCTTTTTCCCTCGTTTGAAAAAGTATATCGTATAAATTTTTAAATAAAAATAAGCTGTTTGATATTATTGTCTTTAGTTTCATATTAGTATACCGGCATGTCTATAGGTTTAAGCAGTTGTACTTGAATTGTTTCTCCCTGATTCATGTTTAAGTCTTCACCTTTTCGGAAAATATTAACTATGCTGTCGCCTACGAAATAAATACCTGCAACAGGTGCGGAAACAACTGCCGTAAGAGGAGCTAATACGTATTTAGGTGCTCCGCTTAATACGTTATCACCTTTTTCCCAAGCCCAATTTACGGGTGTTTTTACTATATTTTTTGTTTTTTCTGCGGTTTTATTCATTGCTGTTGCATAATTTGTTTTGGAACTCAATGCCCCGTCATAAGTTATATTTTTGTTATTGCATAAACCGGCGCTGAATGTTACTTGTTTACCTGTCGGACTAACAATATGATCGAAATAAAGTCTGACTATGCCGCCTTTATATAACATTTTTGGTGCCGTAACTTCTTCTATGGAGCCTCTTACCACGCTTCCTTTCGGTATTACAACCACATTATCCACTTTTATGTTATCAACGACCATTAAATCAAAGCTGTCACCTAACTCTCTCATGGAAGAATTAATAGGGTCTAACAATTTTAGGGTAATAATCGTTCCTTCGGGAACTCTTTTTGTTTTTATATTTGCATTTATTTGTTTATTTATTTCCGCATTAACGGGCATTATGTTTAATAAAATTAATGAAAGTATTAATGTAAATACAGAAAATATTTTTTTCATGTTCAAATCCTTTAATTTAAATCTGCTATTGAAACTTTACCGAATTTTGCCGATAAATCGTCTATGTGGTGAATAATATACATAAACGGTTCCGCATCTTTGTCATTTAAGTCAATTAAAGCACCCCAATCCGTTCTGCCGTGGTGGGCTGCAATCATTTTTGCAATATCTTTAAACCCGTTGTTCATACATATTGAAAATCCCCACTGCGAGTGAGTTCTCCAATCTTTTCTGAAATCTTCGTCATACTCTATTAAGCCTGTTTCCGTATCAAATTTATATTCAAAAATTTTGCCGAAGTCATGCAATACACATGCAGCTGTAACAGAGTCTTTATCTAATTTATTATTACATTTTTCGAGTACATTTTTTGAAATGTCTATACATTCGTAAGTGTGTTGTAATAATCCGCCTATATAATTGTGGTGCATAAGTTTTGCGGCAGGTGAAAGTTTAAATTTTTCTTCATGTTCAAATAACAGAGATAGAACAAATTCTTTTAATTTTTGATTTGTAAAGTTATTTACCTCTTCAACTATTTTGTTAAATAAACTTTCTCTTTGTTCTGCATCAAGCCCCAGCTTTGCTTCTTTAATGAGTTTTAAATCAGATATTAAACAGTTATTGTATTTTTCATTATAGGTACCTGAAACAATTTTAATAATATTACCCGTTCTGAATATTTTGGAATCGGTTCTGTTAAGGGTTTCTTCCCAAAGAATACAGTTTAAAACTTCTTCCGTAGCTGTATTTTTTACCTGCAGTTTTCCCATTTTAGAACCTGCTTTTGTATCTCCGGTTGCGTATATTACGACTTCATAAGTTGCATTTAAGTCAAGCATTTTTAGTTTCCTGTTTATGTATTTATATTTAACTTAATTATAGTTTAGTTGGGTTTTGCAATATTATACAACAAAAATTTAAACGGCTGACGTATCAATTTTAACACAGTGCTTTAAATAAAATTTAGTTATTTGTTTACAAAAGGCTCTTACGATTAAAAGTCCTTTAAATTCGATGATATTTGAATCTTTACAAACTATGGATAATGAATTTTCTGTTTTATTTACGATTGTTCCTGCTGCCTTTTGAGATTTTTCCGCAGTGATTTTAAAATCTTCAAATGTAAAAAATTCGTTTTTATAGGGAATATAACATTTTAACCATGGATTTAAAGCTCTGATTCTTTTTGAAATTTCTTCCGACGTTTCACTTGTGAAGTCCAATATGGAATCTTTTAAATTAATTTGCGGAAAATATGATGCTTCATCTTCATTTTGTTTTGTTGAATTTTTAATTAATTCATCAATATTATTTAATACTTCTTCAACAGTATTTTGAACTTTTGAACAGCATTTATATTTAAGACTTTTACCTGTTTCATTTTCGGAAACAGGTATTTCAAATTGTTTTAGGATATTACCCGAATCATAGTTTTTATCTATTAAATGGTAAGTTATACCTGTTTTGTCTTCCCCGTTTAAAATAACATTGAAATATGGATTAGGGCCTCTGTATTTTGGTAAAAGTGCGGGATGAACGTTAACGGAGCATATTTTAGGTGAATTTATTGTTTCTTCGGATAGTTTTTCGCTCCAAGAACCGACTATAATTATATCGGCTTTTAATTTATTAATTTCCTCTCTGAATTGTTTTGAATTAACACTTGGTGCTTTGATGTCATACAGATATAGAGTTTTAATTAATCTTAAATCATCCGAGGGCAGAAATAAATCGAATAAGAAGCGTTTTAATTTTGTGCGTTTAAGGTTTTGGCTCCTAAAAACTCCCACAATATCGTGTTTAGAGTCATTTATACCTAAACACAAAGCTTCAAGCATTTCTCCGTATCCAACGATTACAACTTTCATAAGTAAATAATATTCAAGTTATATAAATTTGTAAATATTATAAAAAAATAATGTAAATTAAGTATTCGTTTTTGTAATAAAAATGTATAAAATAGTTTTATAAAAAATAATTTTCCGTTAAAATGAAACCGGAAAGAGAAGGATTTTTTTGAGCGGTAATTTTGATGATTTAGAAACAACGGCAAGAAAGTCGTCAGTAATACAAGAGAGAATGAGTCTTGTATCTGGTCATATGTATAAGCAATTTCTTGAGTATCAGCAATCGAATGCTAATACGGCAATTTTGTTTGACCAAATGGTAAAAAATATGAATTTAACCGTGGAGTATTTGAAGCAGTCTTTTACCGCAAGAGGGATACCGTCGGAAAATATATACTGTGAATATGACAAGCAAAGACACATTGCTATAATGAATATATTATGGCATTCAATAACATTTGCATCAAATATGAAAGATAAGCCTAAAGCGCTTCACAGAGAAAAAGATGTACCTTTATTTACGGGGAGAATTATTGCAATAAAAGGAACTGTTCCTGAGCTATTACAAGGTTTTAATGATGAAGTGGAGCAGAAATTATTGGATTTAGAGGTTGCATCACTGTATGTTCCTGCGGAAAAAACAAATAAGGCGATAATAAAAGTCAGACATTTAGGGAATCAAGAGTTTTTAATAAATCAAATGGATGCGCCGAGAGAGTTTGTATTGAGGGTTATAGAAACAATTTGCGGCGGAGGTAATTACCATAAGGAAGGTTCAAGAGTAACTATAAGTATATAATTACATTCTTGAAAATACTTCAACGTCAAGGGAATCCATTGTATTTGACAAAAAGTATGCGCTTGAAGCAATCATAGCGGCATTATCAGTACAATATTTCATCTCGGGGGCATATATTTTGTAACCGAAGTTTCTCAATTCAAAAAATTTCTTTCTTATTTCCGAGTTTGCAGCGACTCCGCCTGCTAAGACAATTGTTTTTGCCCCGATACTGTCAGCGGCTTTTTTTGTTTTTTTAAACAGTGTTGAAGTGACATTTTCCTGAAAACTTGCAGCTATATCGGCTTTGGGCAGTTCTAAATTATCTTTTTTTAATTTTTGAATAAGCTGTAAGGAAGCGGTTTTAAGTCCTGAGAAACTGAAATCGTATTCATTTGTGAGTTTTGCTTCAGGGAGTTTAAAAGCGAAAGGATTTCCCGTTTGAGCTAATTTATCCAAATTTACGCCTCCGGGGTAGGGTAAACCTATAAGCCTTGCTACTTTATCGTAAGCTTCACCTATTGCATCATCAATTGTTTCGCCTATAATATCTTGTTCTGTATAATTTTTAACCCGAATTATTTGGGTATGTCCGCCGCTTATAAGCAGTGCCGCAAAAGGCGGTTCAAGGTCGCTGTTAAGATAATTTGCACATACGTGGGCATTTAAGTGATTTACACCTATAAAAGGTTTATCATATGAGAGTGCCAAAGCTTTACCCGCATTCATACCGACGAGGAGAGAACCCACTAAACCGGGACCAACGGTAGCTGCAAATGCCGTTATATCTTCACCTTTTAATCCTGCTTGTTCAAACGTTTGAGCAATAACAACATTAATTGCTTCCAAATGTTCTCGTGCAGCTACTTCAGGAACTACTCCTCCGAATTCTATATGTGTTTTAATCTGTGAAGCTACTGTGTTAGAAAGAACTTCACGACCGTTTTTTACTATAGCTGCAGCCGTTTCGTCACAGCTTGATTCTATTGCGAATATGATATTATCCCGGTTACTGTCAGGGCCTATAATAATCGGTTCTTGGCTTATGGTAGTTTTAAATTCTTTTATAAACATATTTACTCTCGTTAATTTTTGGACTTATTATATATTTTATAATATCATTTAAATAGTTTTTTGCGGAAGGAATAATAAAATGACAAAACCTATGGATATAACGAAAAAGATTTTAGCTGAACATGCGGGGCTTAAAGAGGTTGAAGCAGGGCAATTAATAAGCGCCAAGGTAGATATAACATTGGCAAATGATATAACGGGGCCTGTTGCAATTAATGAATTTAATAAAATCGGTGTGGATAAAGTATTTGATAAGGAAAGAGTTGTTTTTGTTCCGGACCATTTTGTACCGAACAGGGATATAAAATCAGCACAGCAGGTTAAACAAGTAAGAGAATTTGCACGTAATCAGGGATTAAAGCATTTTTTTGAGGTAGGAAGAATGGGGATTGAGCATGCGTTATTACCTGATAACGGAATAGTTACGGCAGGTGATATAGTTATCGGAGCTGATTCTCACACATGTACATACGGGGCAATAGGTGCATTTTCAACGGGTATGGGGTCAACAGATATTGCTTGTGCAATGGCATCGGGTGAAACATGGTTAAAAGTTCCTTCCGCAATAAAAGTTGAGTTTAACGGGAAACTAAATAAGTATGTAACCGCAAAAGATTTAATATTACATTTAATCGGAGATATCGGAGTTGACGGTGCATTATATAAAACCCTTGAAATAACGGGTTCTGCCATTAGGGAATTACCGATGGACGGAAGATTTACAATTTGTAATATGGCAATTGAAGCAGGGGCAAAAAACGGTATTATTGAACCTGATGAGATAACGAAGCAATATCTTGAGAACAGAAGTTTAAGACCTTATAAATTTTATAAAAGTGATGAAGATGCTGAATATGAGAGAGTTATAAAATATAATACGGAGGAAATAGAGCCTACGGTGGCGTTTCCTCATTTACCTGGGAATACAAAAGCGGTATCTGAAGCGGGAGAAATAAAAATTGATCAAGCGGTAATAGGCAGCTGCACTAACGGAAGGTTATCGGATATAAAGGCTGCAGCCGAGGTATTAAAAGGTAAAAAAGTTCATAAAGATGTGAGATTAATAGTTTTTCCTGCGACACAGCAAATATATTTGGAGGCATTAAGAGCCGGATATATAGAGACGATAATCGAAGCAGGCGGAGCCGTATCTACACCGACGTGTGGCCCGTGTTTAGGCGGTCATGCCGGAATACTTGCAGCAGGTGAGAGGGCGATATCGACAACGAACAGGAATTTTGTAGGCAGGATGGGGCATGTAGAGAGTGAAGTATATTTAGCTTCACCTTATGTAGCGGCAGCGAGTGCGGTTGCCGGCAGGATT
This sequence comes from Candidatus Gastranaerophilales bacterium, assembly GCA_947625345.1. Lineage (GTDB taxonomy): Bacteria > Cyanobacteriota > Vampirovibrionia > Gastranaerophilales > Gastranaerophilaceae > Avigastranaerophilus. The sequence goes on along the minus strand of CANQNX010000070.1, from coordinate 11 downwards.
ATATCACCTTC
>CANQNX010000069.1 GCA_947625345.1 Candidatus Gastranaerophilales bacterium | reverse complement strand
GATATTGCAAAGAAAAATGTTTGTTTTAAAATAAAAATTAAGGCTTGATAATGCGGAGGCATGTCGCAAAAATCGGCTGTAAGGATAAGTCATAAGAAAAAGGAGAAAACTATGCCAAAAATGAAGACACACCGCTCCGGTGCTAAAAGGTATAAAATTACCGCCGGCGGTAAAATTTTAAGAAGAAAAGCAGGTAAAGGCCACTTACTCCAGCACAAAAGTGCATCAAGAAAGAGAAAACTTTCTTCAATGATTGAAGTTTCCAAGACACATGAGAAACTTGTTTTAAAAGAACTTCCTTATGCGAAGTGCAGGTAATCAAAATTTAATGAAGAAAGGAAAATAGAAAAATGAGAGTTAAACGTGGTAACGTCTTAAGAAAAAGACATAAAAAAATATTAAAATTAGCTAAAGGTTTTAAAGGCGCAAGAAGCAGAATCTATAAAGTAGCCAATACTGCCGTAATGAAAAAATTAAAATATCAATACAGAGACAGACGTCATTTAAAGAGAAATATGCGTCGTCTTTGGATTGTAAGAATTAATGCCGCAGTAAGACAATATGGTTTAAGCTATTCCAAATTTATTGATTCCTTAAAAAAATCAAATGCTGCAATAAACAGAAAAATGCTTGCCGATTTAGCTGTTAATGAACCTGAAGCATTTTCAGTAGTTGTTGAAACAGTAAAATCTAAATAACATATTTCTAAATAAAAAACGGACTTTTTATAGTCCGTTTTTTTTATTATAAATCTTCATCTTCAAATCCGGGAGAACGGGTAGGAAGGTTTTTATAACCGGGGTTGGTGTATACGGCTTTTTTTATGTATTTATTGGTATAATCACCTTTTTCAAATAGTTTTTTAAGCATATTTTCTCTCGAAACAAGAGTAGAAGGGCTTTTTAATGCCGATTGATTTTTTTCAACAAGCTTCATCCATACCGCAGCTTCCAATGTCCATGCATAAGTTTCTTCATTCAAAGAAGCAAATTCATCCTGATGTATTGCTTCATGGGAGAGAAGCGCTGCAATGGCTTCAGGAGGGGCATTTCTGTGTTTTTCGTTAATATAAATATATAAAGTATCTTTTTTCTTCCAACCTAAAGCATCAAAGGAAGCATATTCGGGTTTTATTTCCGAAATATTTTTAAATTCTATTTTAAATGGTTTTTCCGTTAAATTATTCCCCATTAAAGCATTATAAGAATATTTTGCGATATTAACGGTTTGCATAAGTTCCATAGCTTGCATAACAGCACCGTCTTTAGTTACTTTTTTATATTTACGTGCGTATGCATCAGTATCAAATTCGGGCTTATTAACACTCATACCTTCCGTTTCTTGTTTGGATTGAAGTTTATTTTCATCTATCCCCGAGGCAAATGACGGTTGTGATAAATTAAATAACATCATTGCTGAAATAATAAACAGTATCTTATCTTTTCTCATATATCCCTTACTTGTCTTAAATCTCATATTTCTATTATTACCCATTTAGTTATTAAGGACAATTTTTTTAAAAGCAAAAAATAAAATCAGTTAGAAAAATATTTATAAATACTGTATTTTAGAGTAATTGTAAATTTAAGTTAAGAATAAAAGGTTATAAAACTAAACATAATTTTTGATTTTATTTGAAATATTATAAAATTTAGGATATTCTAAACATAATAAGACAGTTTTAGATTACGGGTGATAAAAAAATAACCTTGAGAGGTATCGGATAAAGGATATGGAACAGTTTTTTAATGACAACATGTATGTTATAGATTTAGGAGAAGTCAACAGTGCACCTGAAATAATATTTATGCTGAGTTCTGCATTAGACAATGAAGAATCACGCAACAAAAGAATTTGTTTAAAATTAGGTAATGTAAACTTAAATCAGGCACAGTTATTAAGTATAAAATCTTTAATAAACGGAATAGATTCTACACTATCATCAATTGAAACAAAGTCAACGGAAACGGAAAAAGTAGCATTATCTTTGGGAATAATAGTATCAAATATATCACAGGAAAATGCAACCGAGAGTGCACCTGCAATGCCTTATAAATTAGCGGAAGAATTAAAAGAAGAAAATCAAGAAAAAAAAGAAGAAGAGATACAAGAAGAACCAACGGAAGAAAAAATTGAAGATAATAATTATGACATTGTAGAAGAAATACAAGAAGAAATAGTTGAACAAAAAGAAGTCGAGCAAACAGAAAATACAGTTCAGGAAGAAAATGCGGAAAATAAAATTGAAGAAACCATATCGGAAGAAAAAACCGAAACGGAACCGATTCATGATGAGTTAGATGTAATATTCAGTTCTTCACCTGCTCAAAAAACGTTTTATGAGATGGAATCAACCCATCATGAACAAAATGAAGAAACAAATGAACTGAATGATATAATAGTTCCGGAAAATGAATATACAAAAGAAGATATAGAAATAGAAACATTTCCTACCAAATATATAAAACAGACTATACGGTCAGGTCAGGTAATAAACTATGAAGGAAATGTTGTAATAATAGGTGATTGTCATCCGGGGTGTGAAATAACCGCATTCGGAGATATAACCGTATGGGGAGTATTAAGCGGAATAGCTCACTCGGGAGCAGGCGGCAATCAAAAAGCGAGAGTAAGAGCATTAAAAATGAATGCGATACAGTTGAGAATAGCTAATTGCTATTCAAGAAGACCCGATTCATTGAATACAATATATACTGAAAAAACGAATTCTTTTACACCGGAAGAAGCGAGAATAGTAAACGGTGAAATAGTAGTATTTAAAATAAACGATTAAGGAGCGGTTTAGATGGCAGGGAGAGTTATAGTAATAACATCCGGCAAGGGAGGAGTAGGAAAAACAACTACGAGCGCAAATATAGGAAGCGCACTTGCAAAAAACGGGCATAGTGTAGTACTTATTGATACCGATATAGGACTCAGAAATTTAGATTTACTGTTAGGTTTGGAAAACAGAATTGTATACACCCTCGTAGATGTAGTTGAAGAGAGATGCAAATTAAAACAAGCCTTGGTAAAAGATAAAAAGAATCCTAATTTATGTTTATTAGCTGCGGCACAAACGAGAGATAAGTCTTCAGTAAGTGCTGAACAGCTAAAGAAAATAACCGATAAATTAAAAAAGGATTATGATTATATTTTGGTAGACTGTCCTGCAGGAATTGAACAGGGATTTCAAACCGCAATAGCAGGAGCATCAGAAGCAATCGTCGTAACTACTCCCGAGATGTCAGCAGTAAGAGATGCAGACAGAATCATAGGTTTATTGGAAGCCGCTGAAGGAATAGAAAGCTATAAACTTTTAATCAACAGAGTAAGACCTAACATGATTAAATCAAACGACATGATGAGTGTTGAAGATGTTGAAAATATTTTGTCTTGTCAAAAAATAGGTATTATTCCCGAAGATACAGGAATTATAACCTCAACAAACAGAGGTGAACCTATAATTAATAACGAGAAATCATTGGCAGGAAAGGCATATATAAACGTAGCAAGAAGAATTAACGGAGAAGAAGTTCCTTTCTTAGATATAGACCAACCAAAAGATTTAGTCGGGAAATTAAAAAAATTCCTTTCAAATTTAAAAAAACAAGGAAAGGAGCAATAAATGAAAACACTTTTTGCCGATATTTATAATAAAATATTAGAATTATTTCAAATAGAAAAATCAGAAAATACATCAGAGTGTGCAACAAACAGACTCCAAGTAATATTAATGCATGACAGAACAAAGTTAGACCCTCTTATTATGAATAAGATGAGAGAGGAATTAATAGATGTATTCTCTAAATACGTGGTAATAGATAAAGAAGAACTTGAAATCGGGTTAAAAAATGAAGGGGATGCAGTTGCATTAATGCTCAATATACCGATAGTAAGAGCAAAAACGGAAGAAGAACTTGAAGAAATAAGAAAGAAACTTCAGGAAGAAGAAGAAAAAGTTTCCGATGAAGATTCTGAAGAAGATTCTGATGAAGATGATGAAGAATCACAAGAAGAATCACAGGAAGAATCGGATTCCGAAGAAGAAGATAGTTCAGAAGAAGTTTCTGAAGAAGAAACAGAAACAGAAGAAGAAAAAGCATCCGACGAAGAATCAACAGAAGAAAAAGAAGTTGAATAAATTAAAAAACAAAAAAGTAAAACCGCCATATTTATGGCGGTTTTACTTTTTATTAAGATATTCTTTAAAAAAAATTATTTTTATGTAAAGATTAAAATAGCGAGAGCTGAGAAAATTTAAATAATGTAGAAAATAATAAAGGAAAAACGAAATGGCAAGACAAGTCCCATTAGAAAGAGTAAGAAACTTCGGTATAGCTGCCCACATTGATGCGGGAAAAACAACAACAACGGAGCGTATCTTATTCTACACAGGAAAAACACATAAAATCGGAGAAGTACATGATGGTGCTGCCGTAACCGACTTTATGGATCAGGAAAGAGAAAGAGGAATCACAATCCAATCTGCGGCAGTAACAGCAATGTGGAAAAACCATCAATTTAATATTATAGACACCCCCGGGCACGTTGACTTCACAATCGAAGTTGAACGTTCACTCCGTGTATTAGACGGTGTTGTAGCCGTATTCTGCGCAGTCGGCGGTGTTCAATCACAGTCTGAAACGGTTTGGAGACAAGCTAACAGATACGAAGTACCGAGAATGGTATTCGTAAATAAAATGGACAGAACAGGTGCTAACTTCTACAGAGTAGTAGACCAAATTAAAAACAGATTAGGTGCAAACGCTGTACCTATCCAATTACCTATAGGTGCAGAAGACAAATTCACGGGTTTAATTGACCTTATGAATATGAAAGCTGAAATATATACAAACGATTTAGGTACGGATATAAGAGAAGAAGCAATTCCTGCGGACATGATGGATAAAGCTCAAGAATATCATGCAGCATTAGTTGAAGCAATATCTGAATTTGATGACGATTTAATGATGAAATTCTTAGAAGGTGAAGAACCTACTGTTGAAGAACTCAAAAAGGTATTAAGAAAAGCTGTTTGTGAAAACAAAATTGTTCCCGTAACATGCGGAACCGCTTTCAAAAACAAAGGTGTTCAATTATTACTTGATGCCGTTATGGATTATATGCCTTCACCTGTAGATGTAAAAGCTATCGAAGGTGAACTTGAAGACGGAACAAAAGTTGAAAGACATTCATCAGAAGCAGAACCCTTCTCAGCATTGGCATTTAAAATTATGACAGACCCTTATGTAGGCCGACTAACCTTCTTAAGAGTATACTCAGGTAAATTAACTTCAGGTTCATATGTATTAAACGCAACAAACGGAAATAAAGAACGTATATCACGTTTAGTACAAATGTATGCAGACCAAAGAAACGAAATAACCGAAGTATACGCAGGTGATATCTGCGCTGCGGTAGGTTTAAAAGAAACAACAACAGGTGATACACTTTGTGAAGAAAGTGCACCAATCATATTAGAAAAAATGGAATTCCCCGACCCCGTTATCTCTGTTGCTATTGAACCAAAAACAAAAGCAGATCAGGATAAAATGGGTATCGCTCTTCAAAAACTTGCTGAAGAAGATCCTTCATTCAGAGTTAAATCCGATACAGAAACAGGTCAAACTATTATTTCAGGTATGGGCGAACTTCACTTGGATATTATCGTAGACCGTTTATTAAGAGAATTTAAAGTTGATGCTAACGTTGGTAAACCTCAGGTTGCATACCGTGAAACAATTTTAGGCAATGCTGATCAAGACTCTAAATTCATTCGTCAGTCAGGCGGTAAAGGTCAATACGGACACGTTAAAATCAGAATTTCACCTGCAGGCGAAAATGAAGGTTTTGTATTTGAAAACAAAATCGTCGGCGGTGCTATTCCTAAAGAATACATTGAACCTGCAAGAAAAGGTATGGAAGAAGCGCTTGAAGGCGGTATCTTAGCTGGCTATCCTATGATAGACGTTAAAGTTGAACTTTATGACGGTTCTTACCACGAAGTTGACTCATCAGAAATGGCATTCAAAATTGCAGGCTCTATGGCTATTAAAGACGGATGCAAAAAAGCAAGACCTTGTATATTAGAACCTATGATGAAAGTTGAAATCGAAATTCCCGATGAATATACAGGTACAATCATCGGTGATATTTCAAGAAGAAGAGGCAGAATTGAAGGTCAGGAACCTTTGGGAAATACCGGAAATGTTATTGTAAGAGCTACAGTTCCTTTAGGTAACATGTTCGGATACGCTACCGACTTACGTTCTAATACGCAAGGAAGAGGCACATTCTCTATGGAATTCTTGAAATATGAACAAGTTCCGACTAACGTTCAGGAAGAAATTATTTCAAAAGCCGGTGCTAATGCATAATTTCTTAGATTAATATATAAAAAAGCAAGCTGTAAAGCTTGCTTTTTTGACTTATATATAATTGAAAAATATGTTTAAAATGTAGTAACAATGTCATTTTGAACTCTTCCTGTCGTGCTGAACTCGTTTCAG
>CANQNX010000068.1 GCA_947625345.1 Candidatus Gastranaerophilales bacterium | reverse complement strand
TAGACCCTGAAACGAGTTCAGGGTGACAAGTTTTTTTAGACTCTGAAACAAGTTCAGGGTGACATATTTTTTTAGACCTCGAAATAAATTCATAATGAAAGATTTAGCCATTCTATCGGAATTTGCTATTTAAATCCCTAATTTTGTTCTATAATTTTATTTATGCAAAATACAGTTGAAAAAATACGAAAAATTACGGAAAAAACAAACCTCAAACATATTGCCATAATTATGGACGGCAACAGAAGATGGGCAAAACAAAAATTATTGCCGATTTCATCAGGTCATAAACAGGGAGTGGAAGCCTTAAAATCAACACTTAAAGCCTGCAATAAATTCGGTATTAAATATCTTACGGTTTATGCTTTTTCCACGGAAAATTGGAACAGAGATAAAGAAGAAGTAGATTATTTAATGTCTTTATTGGCAAAAACAATAATTAATGAAATTCCTTTATTTAATGAAAATAATATAAAGTTAAATTTCATTGGAAACAAAACCGAATTAAACGAAAAATTAATTGAAGTATTGTCATACGGAGAAGAACAAACACGAAATAATACGGGATTAAACCTGCAAATTGCTTTTAATTACGGCGCAAGGGCAGAAATAACAAACGCATTAAAGGAAATAGCCAAAAAAGTTCAAAAGGGCGATTTGGATATAGAAGACATTGATGAAAAATTAATTAGTCAAAATTTGTATACAAAAAATATACCCGACCCTGATATATTAATAAGAACGGGCGGAGAAAAAAGAATCAGTAATTACTTATTATGGCAGTTAGCATATACGGAAATATATGTAACAAATACATATTGGCCTGATTTTAATGAAGAAATGCTGAAAGAAGCAATAATGGAATTTGAAAAAAGGGACAGAAGATTCGGAAAATGATTAAAATAATATTAGCTACATCAAACCCTCACAAATTAGAGGAGATAAACAAAATAAACACATATTCGGATATTAAGTTTGAAGTTATTAAAGGTGAATTTAACCCTGAAGAAAACGGTAATACTTTTGAAGAAAATGCAATTATAAAAGCAAAAGCTGCATCAAAAGTTATGAAAACATATTGTTTATCGGATGATTCAGGTTTATGTATAGATGTCTTGGAAGGATTACCGGGAATTCATTCTAACAGATACGCACCCACACAAAGTGAAAAAATAGAAAAGATTTTAACTGAATTAAAAAATGTACCGTATGAAAACAGAAGTGCACATTTTACTTGTTCTATGGTTTTAACCGATGCAAACGGGAATATTTTAAACAGAGAAGAAGGAAGAATATACGGATATATTGATGACAGCGCAAAGGGAATTAACGGTTTCGGATATGACCCTATATTTTTTGTTCCCGAATATAATAAAACAATAGCAGAGTTACCCGAAGAAATAAAAAATAAAATATCCCACAGAGCAAATGCATTAAAACCCATGCTTGAATGGATTCATAATAACCTTTGTTTGATTTAATATTTGTTTAAAATATAATGAGGATTAAAAGAAAGGTTATAAAATGATAATTCCGAGTATAGACCTGATGGGCGGAAAAGCTGTTCAATTAAAGCAGGGAAAAGAAAAAGTTCTTGAAAAAGAAAATGTATTAGAGCTATCAAAATATTATTCACGTTTTGGAGAAATAAGCGTAATAGATTTAGATGCCGCAATGAACAAAGGTGAAAATGAAGCACTTATAAAAGAAATATGTAAAATAGCCCATTGCAGAGTCGGAGGCGGAATAAGAACCGTTGAAAAAGCAAAAAGAATTCTTTCTTACGGTGCAAAACAAATTATAATAGGTACGGCAGCCGATGAAGAATTTTTATCAAAGCTTCCTAAAGATAAAGTACTGGTTGCAATAGATTCAAAACAAGGTAAAGTAACAACTGAAGGCTGGACAAAAGAAGTTAATGCAACTCCCGAAGATTATATAAAAAGATTTGACGACTTATGTGACGGTTATTTATACACAATAGTCGATAAAGAAGGTCTGATGAAAGGTACTGACATTGAAGCAATAAGAAAAGTAAGAGAACTTACCAAAAAGAAACTTATTGCAGCAGGCGGTATTTCAACAATCGATGAAATAAAAACATTAATAAAAATGAATGTTTCAACACAGTTAGGCATGTGTATATATACGGGAAGTGTAAATCTTGAAGATGCCTATATTGAAGTTATGGATTTTGAAAAACAAAACGGTTTGATTCCGACAATTGTTCAAGACATAGAAACAAAACAAGTTTTAATGTTGGCATATTCAAATAAAGAATCGTTAAAGAAATCATTATCCACGGGAATGGCGACATATTTCAGCCGTTCAAGAAATGAATTATGGACAAAAGGATTAACATCAGGCAATACACAGGAATTAATAAGTTCAAAATTTGATTGTGACCAAGATACACTGTTATTTAAAGTCAAACAAAAAGGAAATGCTTGCCATACCGGAAGATATTCGTGTTTTGAAGACAGAGACTTTTGTATAAATGAATTGTATAATCTTCTTTTGGACAGAAAAGAAAAATTACCTGAAAACTCGTACACAACAAAATTATTTAAGGACGAGTTTAAGCTTCAGAGAAAGATAATGGAAGAAGCTTTTGAGTCGGTTAATTTTGAAAAGGGTGACGGCCTCGGATGGGAAGCGAGCGACCTTACATATCACATGCTTACATTTATGGCACTTCATAATGTCACTCCGCAAGATATTTTAAACAATTTAGCATCAAGAACAAAATAGGTTTTTAATAAATGAAAATATGTAAATTCAAAGATATAGATGAAAGTTTTTTTCAAAAAATCGAATTTGAAAATATATCTTCGGTTTCAGAAATAATAAATGCCGTAAAAACAAGAGGGGATGAAGCAATAAGAGAATATTGCCAAAAATTTAATGACGGATTTATAAAAAATTTTAGGGTTAGTGATGAGGAAATTAAAGAAGCTTTTTCAAAGACAGATGAAAAAACAAAAGATACAATACAATTTGCAATAGATAACGTAAAGGAATTTGCAAAAGCTCAATTAAACAGTATAAAAGAGCTTGAAGTAAATATAAACGGTAATATCTTAGGACATAAAATAATACCGATTGACTCAGTGGGATGCTATATTCCCGGCGGCAATTATCCTCTTCCCTCAAGTGCAATAATGACAATAGTTCCTGCAAAAACAGCAGGCGTAAAAAGAGTAATTGCAATGTCACCTAAAATACAACCCGTAACAATATGTGCAATTCATATGGCAGGTGCGGATGAAATATACAGAATAGGCGGAGTACAAGCTATTGCAGCTATGGCTTGGGGCAGTGAATCAATAGAAAAAGTAAATAAAATAACGGGGCCGGGAAATAAATTTGTAACTTCCGCAAAAAAACAGGTCTTCGGTCAGTGCGGAATTGATTTTTTAGCAGGACCATCCGAAGTTTTGATTATTGCGGATGAAACTGCAAATATCGATTTTGTAGCAGCTGACATGCTTGCACAATGCGAACATGATAAAGATGCAAGAGCATATTTAATCTGTTTTTCAAAAGAATTTGCACAAAAAGTGGATAATAAAGCAAAAGAATATCTTAAAACACTTCCGACAAAAGATATTGCACAAATATCATATGATAAATCCATTGCCGTTATTGCAGATTCAATAGAAGAAGCAATAAGGCTGTCTGATGAAAAAGCACCTGAACATCTTGAACTTGTTATTAAAGATGCAAAAAATTATAAAAACAGATTTAAAAATTACGGTTCAATGTTTATAGGAAACTATAGTGCTGAAGTTTTCGGTGATTACGTTTCCGGAACCAATCATACTCTTCCTACGAATCAGGTTGCAAAATATTCGGGCGGTTTAAGCGTTTTTGATTACATTAAAATTCAAACATATCAAATAATAAATAATAAAGCCTTGAAACAAACTGCATACAATGCCTCAAATTTAGCGCAACAGGAAGGACTATACGCACACAAATTAGCATCTGACGTAAGATTAAATTCTTTTTAATTAACAGCGGCAAAACCTGCATCTAAGGCTTTAAGATTACCCTCAAGCATATCCGCTTTTTTTCCGGTAAGCTTTTTGTGCATAATTTCTATAATACTTTCTTTTTTAACAACCGGAAAAGCCTTAATAAAAGCACCTAATGACACTATGTTAGCCATTTTTTCGTTGCCCGAATGATGAGCCATATCAGTCATAGGAACAAATTTATACGTAATATCATTTCTTGATGGCGGAGTTTTAACCAAAGAAGAGTTAACTATCATTATACCGCCGGGTTTAATATGGTTTTCAAATCTTTCGAAAGAAGGGCCGTTTAGAGCAATAACGTTTTCGGGATTTTCAATGTAAGAGCATGCAACTTCATCATCCGACATACAAACAGTACAATTAACTGTACCGCCTCTCATTTCCGCACCGTATGCAGGTGACCAGGTAACATTAAGACCTTCATTCATACAGGCATTAGCTAAGAGCTGTCCTATAAATAAAACTCCCTGACCGCCAAAACCTGCTATTAATACATTAGAATCCATTATTATGCCTCACTGACTTTATCTTTATAGACACCCGGTTTGAAAACCTCAGACATTTCACCTCTGACTCGTTCATGAGATTCTTGAGGAGTCATTTTCCAGTTAGTCGGGCAAGTCGCAAGGATTTCAACAAACCCTGCTCCCAAACCTTTTAACTGAGCTTCAAATGCTTTTTTTATACATTTTTTAGCATTCATTATTTCTTTCGGACTATCCAAAGTAACTCTCGCTACATAAGCGGTGCCGTCAACTTCTTTTAGAATCTCTGAAATTTTTAAAGGAAATCCGGAAAGTTCAGGCTTTCTGCCTTTTGTAGTAGTGGTTGTAACCTGACCTATCAATGTTGTAGGTCCTGCCTGACCGCCGGTCATACCGTATGTTGTATTATTTATACATATAGCAGTGACTTTTTCTCCTCTTGTCATAGCATGAATTGTTTCTGCAAGACCTATTGAAGCTAAGTCACCATCACCCTGATAAGTAAATACAACTTTATCGGGCATTGAGCGTTTAATACCTGTTGCAACTGCCAATGAACGCCCGTGAGCTGCTTCAACTATATCAAAATTGAAGAAGTCATAAGAAAATACACTGCAACCGACGGATGCAATACCTATTGTATTTTCTCTTACACCCAATTCATCCAAAACTTCAGCCACTAACCTGACTGCAACCCCGTGATCACATCCAGGGCAAAATGTTATTTTAAAGTCATCTCTTATTGACTCGGGTTTTTTATATACAAGCCGTTCCATATTTTTTCTCTACTATCTCTTTGTATACATTTTCTATTTGTTTATAAATTTCCTCAACCGTCATCATAACACCTGCAGGTCGGCCGTAAAATTTAACGGGAATTGTAGCTACACCTGCAATACTCGCTTTGATGTCGTGAAGCATTTGACCGCAATTCAGTTCTATATCCAAAATACCGTCAACTTTTTGAGCTATTTCAGCAACTATTTTTTCCGGAAAAGGATTTAAAAGAATCGGTCTGAATAAGCCAACCTTAAGTCCGTTTTTTCTTGCCATTTTAACGGCTGCTTTAGCAATTCTCGCAATGCTTCCGAAAGCGGTAATGACTAATTTAGCACCTTCTGTCTCATATTTTTCAAAAATATTTTCATTTTCCAAAATGCGTGAATATTTTTCAAATATTTTAACCACTCTTTTACTTAAGGTTTCCTGATCTCTTTCAATAGAGGCAATATGTCTTGGTTCTCTATCCTTAGCACCGGTTAAAGCCCAAGAAGATTGGTCAATTTCTTCATATGGATATTCACCAATAACAGCAGGTTCCATCATTTGTCCGAGCATTCCGTCGGCTAAAAGACAAACGGGAGTTCTGTATTTTTGAGATACATAAAAACATTTATAAGTTAAGTCAACACACTCTTGAACACTATTAGGCGCATACGTAACCAATTTATAATCGCCGTTACCTCCGCCTTTTGTTGCTTGGAGATAATCACCCTGAGAAGGATAAATATAACCCAACCCCGGACCTGCTCTCATAACACTAACCAATACACAAGGTATTTCATCACCTGCAATAAAGGATAATCCCTCCTGCATAAGAGCAACGGCACAAGATGATGATGATGTCATTGCTTTTACTCCGGTTGAACCTGCACCTAATAACATGCTGATTGCAGCCACTTCACTTTCTGCCGCAACAAATGCTCTGTTCAATTCGGGCATTTTAGTACTTAAATATTCTCCGATTTCACTCTGAGGTGTAATAGGATATCCGAAATAGCTTTGACAACCGGCCTGAACAGCCGCTTGCGCTATAGCATAATTACCTTTTAAAAGTTCTTTTTCTTTTTTCATGAATACACCTTTTCAATAGCCATATCAGGACATACTCTTGCGCACATTGCACATCCTATACATTCTTTATCGGCATTAACCTTTGCAGGATAATACCCAAGCGAATTAACAGTTTCATCAGCCTCCAAGACCTTTTTGGGACATGCATCTACACATATATAACAAGCTTTGCATTTATCTCTGTTTAAAACTATTCTTCCCATGCTAACAAATCCATATTTTTGTTTCCTTCTTTATATGTTACCACTGATATATTATTTTTGATACTACTTAATTGTTTAATATTAATAAATAATACATATTATTGAAAAATCTGATTATTTAAT
>CANQNX010000067.1 GCA_947625345.1 Candidatus Gastranaerophilales bacterium | reverse complement strand
TCAGTATCAGCCTGAATTAAAAAAATCTGCTGAATGATTTCATCATAGGTAAGATTACGTTTGAATCCCAATTTTGCCGTAGCACAAAAATCACACCCCATAGGGCAACCCACCTGAGTACTTATACACGCAGTCAAGTTAGCTCGATTATCAAACCTCATTAAAACTGCTTCGGCATAGTTACCGTCTGATAATTCAAATAAAAATTTCATGGTGGAATCTTTACTTATTTGTTTATCTTTTATTTTTAAAGAACAAAGTAAAGCCTTTTCTTTTAATATTTCCCTGACGGATAAAGGTAAATCAGTCATTAAATCAAAGTCTTTGACAGATTTTAAATATACCCAGTTATATACCTGTTTAGCTCTATACTTGGATTGATTATTATCCGCCATAAAGCTTTCAAGCTCATATAAACTCTTACCCAATATTTCAAATTTATCCATAACGCAATCTATTTTAACATAAATACCTTTTATGTTTGTAAATAAAAATGTTCGTGATAAGATATTGAATGAATACAAAGTAAATCAAGGAGAATTAAATTGAGAAGTTACGAATTATTATCAATAATTAAACCTAATATTGATTCCGAAGAATATGATAAAGTTGTTGCAAAAATAGAAGAAACAATCGTATCTCTTGAAGGAAAAGTTACATCAACAGATAAAATGGGACGTAAAAAACTTTCATATGATATAAAAGATTACAGAGACGGATATTTTGCAGTACATAACTTTGAAATGGAACCAAAACAAGTTGAAAAATTTAACAGACAATTAAGATTAAATGAAGACATTATAAGAATAATGTTTTTGGAAACATCAGAAGTAAAAGCATAAAAGACGGAGATAAAAAATGTCTATAGCTAAAGCGGTATTGTCAGGAATAGTATACAGAAACCCCGAAAAAAGATTTACGGGGAATAATATACCTGTTACTACATTTACAATAAATATTGATGAAAAAGAACAATCATTAATAAGAGTTGTAGCAAGAGGCAATAACGCCGAAACAGCAGAACAACTTATTTCAAAAGGTGATAAAGTTATTGTTGAAGGCAGACTTCAAATAACAAGCGTTCCATCTGATGACGGCACCGAAAAAAAAGTTATGGAAATTGATTTATCAAGCTTTGAAATAGCATCCTCCACTAAGTCATCAACAACAGACGATACAAAAAATAGCGAAGTTGTTAAGTTTTCGGAAGTTGAAATGAATGATGTACTTGTAGGTGAAGAAGAAATACCGTTCTAAATCAAAAAATAATTACAGAAAATAAAGGGAAATAAAATGGCAAAAGAACAGTTAGACAAGAAAAAACGTAAAAATTGCAGTTTCTGTGCTGATAAAATAGAAACTATTGATTACAAAGATGCTCAAAAATTAAGAAAATATTTAACAGAATCAGGTAAAATTCTTCCGAGAAGAATAACCGGAAACTGTGCGGAACATCAAAGAAAACTTGCAAGTGCAGTTAAAAAAGCAAGAGAAGCATCCCTTCTTTGCTATGTTTTTGAAGCTTAATTATGATTTTTTAAATAAAAAGAGAACTTTTTTAAGTTCTCTTTTTTTATTGTATAAAATCAGTCCCTTAATATATGCACGGAGGAACCTGAAGCAAAACCTGATGAAAAATTTCCGACAGGCATTGAATACGGAGAATACATTGTCCCTTGGTACGGACTGTTTAATCTTTGATGTCTCAATGGTCTGTTCAAAGGATTATGATTAAATTTTCTAAAGTTATTACTTAATGAATTACCATGATAACGGCGCTTTAAAATTCTGCTGCCGTTAGGTCTGAATGTATTATGATAAGTATTATGATACGGACAATAATTTGAATATCCGTTAGCAAAATCCCTTAAACTGTTTCTGTATAAATTATTGGAATATCCCGAATTATACAACATAGAAGGGGTATATCCCGTAAAGGTGCCCGTATCTGAAAAGGAAGAAGATACATTATCTAAAAAATTTCTGAATATTCCCTTCTTTTCTCCGGGATACTCTGATTGTGAAAATGCAACGGATGGGTTTTGTATTTTATCCGAGGATAACATTTGTATATTATTTAATCGTGAATCTAAATCACCCGATTGTTCCATTCCGAAAAAATCCGTTTCAATTCTGTTTAATCGCTCACTTAAACTTTCATTTGAAAAAGACTGACCGTATTTTGAATATTCTATGTCATCCAAATTATTTTCATTAAAAGCCTCTACAGGCATTATAAAAATTAAGTACACTAAGCCTATAATAAATATCCTATTAAAAAACATCAACAATACTCCTACTTATAATAAATGCCATTTAAACTATAAAAAAAATTTTTTAGTTTAATAACGGACACTAAGATATATACAATGGCTATTTATTCTAAGTTCTTTAAAATAAATATGGTATCGTTCACATTATTTAAAAGACTTTCCATTTTAAATTCATAATTTTCTTTAGTATAAATATTAACTTCTGAATTATATGGGATATATTTTTTAGCCGTTTGCTCTTTCATTCTGTAACTTGCTACATCTCTTGCTTCATTAGATATATAAAGAAGCCTTGAATATGAAAGATAATTACTTTCAGGCTGCGTTTGATATTCTTTCCTTATATACTCAACATTATCAATTAAATTGCTGACTATAGCGTTAAATTTTTGTATATCCCTGTCCGTATTTATACACCGTCTTAATTTTTCCAATATCATTATTACTCTGTTAACATCATTCATATACTTAGAAGATTTATCTTTTTTAATAATAATATCAACATAATTATCATTATCTCTCGGAACAGGTTTTAACATACTTTCATTCTGTTTATCCAATTCATCAACACTATAAGGTGCTATTGACTTTTCCGAAGCTTCTTTTCTTAAATATGAAAATTCAGACTCAATATCAGGCAAAGAACCCATATATCCGGCACCTGAAGTTATAAAAAAAACTATAAATATTCCTAATAAAGACAAAACCTTGTTCATAATTTTATTATACTGATAATTTATTTAAAGTGAATAATTTAACATCAATATTACAGTTTGTATGTTATTATATAAAAAGGTTTATTATGAAAAAAATTATATCTCTTTTAATATTACCAATATTTTTATTTACCGGATGTACTTTTAAAAAAAGTATGTCAACCTATGATAAAATCATAAAAAACGATACACTTGTTGTAGGAGTTAAAACAGATACAAAACCTTTCGGATTTATAAATGAAAAAACGGGGAAAAACGAAGGTTATGACGTTGATGTCGCAAAATATATTGTTAGGGACTTATTAGGCAGTGAAGATAAAATTACTTTTGTGAGCGTAACTCCAAATACAAGATTAGAGGCAGTTACTTCAGGCAATGTGGATATGGTAATAGCTACTATGTCAGTTACACCGCAAAGACAGCTCTTAATAGATTTTTCGGTGGTCTATTATGTGGCAGGACAAACTGCAGTCGTAAAAAAGAGCAGTAATATTAACACATTTCATGACCTGAAAAATAAAAAAGTAATTATAGTTATAGGTACTACAGCAGAACAAAATATAAAAAGAGTTGTTCCCAAAGTAAAAATTTTAGGCTATAAAACCTATGAAGAAGCATTTGATGCTTTAAAAAAAGGTAAAGGGGATGCTTTTATCACTGATGACACTATCTTATCAGATTTTGTTTATAAAAATAACGACTACAAAATGTTAAAAGGTAAACTGTCAATTGAACCTTACGCTATCGGGTTAAAAAAAGATGAATCACAAAAACTAAAACAAGCTGTTGATGCAATAATAAGAAGAATGAATAAAGACGGTACACTTAAATACCTAAACCGGAAATGGCATATGAATTAAGCTGCCATCAACTTTTGGAATGTTAAATTTTGAATTGCTATCATATCCATAGATTTCCAAAAATTTGTTTCATAAGTTTCAGATTCTATGTCATCATTTAATATTTGTTTTGTATCGAAATAAACTTCTTTCATTTTTGTATCTATATTTTTATAATCCATTTTTTTATCCTCGCCTTGTATATATAAAGTATATACAAAATATAGAATTTCAAAAATTGTTCAATTTGTTACAAAACTTTACACAAAATATAATACATATTCTGAAGTAATTATTATGAGAATGTATTAAACTTAAAAATCAATTCCGCATTTTGCGAGAATATCACTAAAATTGCCGACAAGTAATTTAGAAAATATATCAGGATTAATTTGGGTTGCAACCAAAGCCATAAATTCACGGGGCAAATCTTCAACCATAGGAAGCAAATCTTTAGTTTCAAGTACCATTAAAGATTTTAAAACGTCTGATTTATCCATTGCTTTAAACGGATAAGTCATAGCTTCGGGTGAAAATTCTTCAAACAATTCGGGTTTATTATTCAAAAGTCCGATTATTAACTGTTGTTTGCCTTTCGGTTCAAATTGGTGCATTGCACCCAAAAGTCTATCATCAGATAAAGAACTAAGATTATTGATTATACTATCTTTTTCATCATAGCAGGGCTGACCTGTAACAGATTCCATCATTTTTTGGAGTTGGAATTCATCCACATTATGTAGAGCTTCCAAGAACATACCTCTATTTATTTTACTTGAGTCAAGAAATTCATCTAAAAATTTTTCCGGAATTATTGCAAGAAATTTTTCAGCATCCATTTTTTCAAGGACAACCGTAGCCAAACTTTCCGGTTCAAGCTTTTTCATAAGCTCAATAATAGCATCACCCGTAAATATGCTCAATCCGAGAAGTAATTCTTGCGGCTGAAGGAAAGACATAACCTCCATTAAATCATTTTCATTCATATTCATTAATATTAAGTAACGATTTTGAGGATTAATTAGTTGTAAAAGTTTAGTTAATTCTTCGGGATTTGAAGTAATTTTGAGCATAAACTCGGCGGCTCTGGGATTACCTTTAGCCGCTTCAATTTCCATTATTTCGACAATACCTTTTCCTTGGTACTGTTTCAGGGCATTTGTACCAATGAGGTAATGACTGCTCAAATATCTTAAATCTAATTCTAAACCTATCATATCCGCTCGTTGTTTCTATAATTTTTATATAAAGGTTATATTATTATAAAGTTATTTTTTAAATCAGAATTTAATAAAAAACAAAAATTGTTATAAAAATTTACAAAATAAACTTATAAAAAGATATTGTAATTAACATATAATGTTAAAAGAGGTAAATAATGAAAAAATTTTTATTTGTATTACTATCAATTATTATTACAAACATTACTGCTATAGAGAGTTACTCCGAAATATCATTTGAAGATAAGAAAAAAGAAATTATAGCATTATATAATTCAAATAATCTTGAAGAAGCTTATTACAAGATTTCTAAGATGACGGAAGATGAAAGAGATTATGAATTATGGTATTTATTGGGTAATCTTGCTCAAGATTTTAACAATGACACAAATGCGTCATTTTTCTATCAAAAATCCATTTTACAAAAAAAAGATTTTGATAAAGCATACTACAATTTAGGGAATATATATTTAAAAGGAAAAAAGTATAACAGTGCAATTAATCAATATAAATCAGCAATCAAAATAAAAAAAGATTTTCCGTATTATTATTACAATATGGGTTGTGCTTATTTAGGCTTAAAAAACTATAAAGAAGCAAAAGAGGCATTTGAAAAAGCAATAAAAATCAAAGGTGATGAACCTGATTTTTATTACAATCTTGCTTTCGCACAAAAAAACTTAAATAATAAAAAGGAGGCTCAAAAAGCCTTAGATACATATAATAAATTAACGGAAGAAAAATAGATATGTACGATTACATTAAAGGTAAAATAGTATCAAAACAAATTAATTCATACAGGGGCACTCATATTGTAGTTGAGTCAAACAATACAGGTTATCTCATACTTACAAATGCAAGAACAATATCAAAAATAAAAGACGGGGAAGAAGAAATAAAAGTATATGTATCTTTGAACCATAAAGAAGATTCTATGACTTTAACAGGATTTTTAACAAAAGAAGAACGTGATATATTCAATATTTTACAGAGTGTTTCAGGAATAGGTATAAAATTGGCAATGTTAATTCTTAACGAATTTGAAATATCCGAAATAATTGACATAATGATAAAACAGGATTATAAAGAATTATCACGTGCAAAAGGTGTAGGTGCAAAAGTAGCACAAAAGATTATAATAGAGCTGAAAGATAAGCTTATAAACTGGGCAAACGTAACACCTGAAAACATAATAGAAGTTAAAAATGAAAAAATCAATCAAGACACATTAATAGAAGTTCAAAGTGTATTAATATCCTTAGGATATTCACAAGAGGAAATAAAAAACGCATTTAAAGAAGTTATGTCATACAATAAGGATATTAATAAAGTAGAAGATATATTAAAGAGTTCATTAACATATTTGTCAAAATTATAAGAGGCGATTATGAAAATATTATATGCATCATTTGAGTTGGCACCGTTTACAAAAGTCGGAGGTCTTGCCGATGTTATGGGTTCACTTCCGAAATACATTCAGGATAAAGACACAGAAATAGCTATATTTACTCCGTTTATCGGAAGTATTGATAAGAATAAATACAATATAAAAGATGTAGAAAACTCGCAGCTGAGAATGAGATTCGGATACAGTGAATACATATTTACGCTCAAAATGTGCAAATTACCTGATACGGATATTAACGTATTTTTTATTGATAATCCGAAATTCTTTTCCTGCTTTAATTGTGTATATCCGTCAGGTATTGACAGTTGGTATGAACAGGAAAGATTTATAACTTTTTCACAAAGTGTTCTTGAATATGCGAGGAGATTAAATTTTAAACC
>CANQNX010000066.1 GCA_947625345.1 Candidatus Gastranaerophilales bacterium | reverse complement strand
AATTTTTTATACTGGAGTTATGAAAATGGAAGATAAACCGAGATATTCAAGAACTACGGATATTGTAGAACTGATGATACTTATGCAGTCAAGAGTGCAGGGTGTTTCGTTAAATGATATTATGAAAGAGTTTTGTGTTTCAAGGAGAACTGCGGAAAGAATGAGAGATAGTCTTATGCTTGCCGTTCCGCAGGTGGAAGAAATCAAAAACTTTAAATCACGAGAAAAATATTGGGGATTTCCTTCTTCTTATATGAGAGAAATTATAAGTTTTACCCCTGAAGAAATTGCTAATCTTGAAAACTTAAAAAGATATCAACACGAACAAGGAACGGAAGATAAAGTAAAACTTATAGAGCAAACCATAAATAAAATAAGAGCTTTGAGTAAGAAAAAATTACCTCAATTAGATAATGCCATAGAAATCTTAATGCAGACGGAAGGCTTTGTAGTTCAACAGACTCCAAGACATAAATTTGACCTTAATATGCTTGAAACAATAAGAGAAGCTATGAATTCAAATAAAAAAATAAGTGCAAAGTATAATAATAAAAATAAAGTTCTTGCCCCTTACGGGTTAATATACGGTGCTAAGGTTTATCTTATAGGAGTAGAAGAAGATAAAGGAACAAACCCTTATTGTTATTTACTTCATAAATTTTCAGAGGTTAAAATAACAAATGAGTCATTTGATAAAGGAGATTTCAACCTTGAGGAATTTTCAAAAAAATCGTTTGGCGTGTATCAGGGCGAGTGTTTTGATGTTAAATTGCTCTTCTCAAAAAACGCAGCGGAAGATGTATTAAATTATCATTTTCACTCAACACAAAAGATAAAAGAAAATGATGACGGGTCTGTAACTGTTAAATTTAAAGCCTCCGGTGATAAAGAGATATTGTGGCACTTATTCAAATGGGGAGAAGATGTTAAAATCCTTTCACCTGCGAAACTCAAAAAAGAATATATTGAAATGCTTGAACAGTTATTAAATAAACAAAAAGAAAAATAAAGCTATGCAAATAAAAAACGAAAACAAAAGGCAGGGTTATTTTATTCTCCTGCCTCTTTTCTTAAAAACCTATTGCATTTTTAAGTTCTTTTGATTGCTTGAGTTTAACTTCATCTCGGAGCATTTTTGATAATTCCATTAAATCGGTAATATTTAAGAAATCCGCTTTCTTTTTAACTGTTGCAAAATCCCCCGTTGTTAAACCTTTTATATTTAAATTTGCGTTTGAGATATTAAAGAAGTGCTTCATTGATAGGTTTACTTGTTCCTTATTCATAAAATCAAATTTAATTTTAAACGTAAATCTTCTGAGGCTCGCTTCATCTAATGTATCTAATAAGTTAGTCGTGCATATAAAAGGATATTCGTGAGATTCCATCCAAGTAAGCATTTCGTTTACCTGACTTACTTCCCAGCTATTATGAGCATTACTTCTGTTTTGCAGGAAACTGTCTGCCTCATCAAATATAAGCATTGCTTTTTTATCTTTTGCCTCCTTAAAAGCATCTGCTATATTTTTTTCTGTTTCTCCGACCCATTTTGATATTAAATCACTTGCCCTTTTTTGTATTACTTCTATTCCGAGCTTATCGGCTAAATATTTGGAATATTCACTTTTACCCGTGCCTGGTTCTCCGTACATACAAATTGAAAAATTTAATTTCCCGCACGATTTTATTTTCTTTTCTAAATCATCAATATCTAAATCACTATTAACCAATTTTACATTATAGTTTTTAACATCGAATGTTTTTGTGTTTTTAACATTCTTTTTTTTATACACAACCTTTGTTAAGTTTTCGATATAACCTTCAAAATCTTTTTCATCGCCTGAAGTTAATTTTGTCATTTGCACCGCATTTGAGATAATTGAAGGAGAAATATCATAAGCCCTATTTAGTTCTTCAATTTTTGATTTTTTAACTTTGAAATTGTTTTTTTTCAAAACCCTATTCCAGATATTAAGTCTTGTACTGTCTGATAATTTATCAAACTCTATTGCATAATTCATTCTTCTTAAAAAAGCAGGGTCAACATCATAAATATTGTTTGTAGTCCAAATAATCGGAACGGGAGTTTCTTCCAATATTTTATTAAGATATCCTTTTGAAGCATTTCCGAAACAAGAAAAGCCCCTATTCATAACATCTTCCGCTTCGTCAAATAATATGCAGGCCCTATCTGCTCTTGATAAAATATCCTGTTTTGAATATAAATCAACAAGCCTGTTTTCTCTATCAGCCTCTTTAAAATTTTCCTTTTCGGTTTTTACGGAATATATCGGTATTTTTGCAGTATTGGCTATAAGTTTTGCAAATTCCGTCTTACCTGTCCCCACATGTCCGTATAGGAGTATATTTATACCTTTCTTCTTTTGTTCAACGGCAGATTTTAATATATTTACAACTTTAATTCTTTCATTCTCAATATGTTTGTAATCATTCAATGTTAAGTTTGATTTTTCACTTTTGCCAAGCAGAATATTTATTATTTGATTGGATGTTTTACATTTAGGATTGTCAAAAATTGTTAAAATTTCGGGGTTTATATTAAGTTCACATCCGATTTTCTTATCCGTAAGATTTTTTAAATAAAGACTCTCTGTTACCCTTCTGCTTCTGTTATATCTCATTTTTAAGAAAACATGACTAAAATTGTCAAATGAATCATTGATAATACATTTAAATAATTCTTTAAACATATTATTTACTTCCTGAACAACCAAATACGTTAATACCCCGTATTCATCTTCATCAAGTTTAAAAATATCCTTTAAAAGAAGAAGTTGATGTTCCAATATTGTATGTTTGGGGCGGATTTTTTCCTTTAATGTTTTAATGTTATACGTTATTTTTCTCTTAAACTCATATTCCTGAGAAAGATTATCAAGTAATAATTCTCCATATTCGTCTAATTTAAATTCTTTTTTAGATACTCTGAATTCGTCACAGAAAAAATCAAAAATGTTCTCAAAAGAATAACTTTTTATATTCAAATCATTAAGCAGTACATACAAATAATCCAAGAAAAGTCTTTTTTCAAAATTGTTCATAATTTTCATCCTTTTTTTCTATTTACTACTTTTTTATTTTAAGTGGGAAATATGTCAAAATAGGACGTAAAAATTAATTATTGTTTTTTATTAATTATTTCTTTTATTTTTGCATTACCTTGTTTGTCAATGCTTATTTCCGCCAAAGCGCCGTTTCTTAGTTTTTCTTCCAAATCTTTACCGCTGTGTTCTTTTACATAATAACTTTCTATACCGTAATTTATGCATGTTCCTGTTTTAAAAAACGGAATGGTTGTATTGCATTTTGATATTTTACCTTTTAAATACAGAGGTTCATTTGGTTTAATATTTGTCTGAATACGTTCTATTGATGCAATATTGTCTTTATTTGTTTTTAAAATGACATATACATCTTCATTTAAAGAAAAGTTAGAAAAGTGATAACTATCGGGCAGTTGACTTATATCGTAATTTAAAATTACGTAATCACCCATTAATAAATCTTTTGGGTCAACGGGTATTGTTTTCAGTAAAACTTTTCTGCCAACCGTTAAAATATATTCATTGTGAATTACCCATATTGAGACGATTAATGTCCAAATGATACAGATAATTGTTGTTATTTTTTTCAAATTCATATTAAGAATCCTTATTAATTATTTTTTTTCTTCTGTTCTCTAAGAACATACCTAATGAAAGCAAACAAACACCTCCAATGATAAAGAAGAGGGATTTATCAAGCATATTCCAACCCCATCTGCAATAATTAACTATAAGGTATATTATTAAAAACTTGTTTATAATTGATATAAAATTATTATTTTCTAATTTGTAACCGTAATTATAACCTGCTGATATCATTGTAATTATTAATATATGTGCAAAAATCATAACAATAAGTGTTGATGTTTTTGGTAGAGTGATTAATAGAAATAAACTTATTAATAAGATTAGAATAAAACTCGTTTCTGTTTTTAATAATAAATTTTTATTTTTATTAAATATAAAAATAATAAGATTTAAAAATATTAACAGAACTAACGGAAGGATATAATAACATAATGATTCCAAATTCAATTTATCATAAGAACAAGTCAAAAGTAAAAGTGTTATAAAAATCGGTACAATTCCCGTTATTTTATATGACAGCGAAAATTTATTAAATTTTTCAATTATAAAGGGAATATTACCTATTGTGTACAAAGAGGCACCTGTTAGAACGGGAAGATATATAAACAGAGAAAATGTAGGGTTAATGCTCAGTTGACCGTAATAAAGAGCAATACCCCATATAAATAATATGATTGAAAGAACATTGATTGCAAAACTGTTATATATGTATGATAGAGGCAATATGCTTAATAACCACAAGAAAATCAAATAACAGTTATTTGCATTTATATGATAGTTTTGTCCGATTAAGGCATAGGTTGCTCCGATTAATACAGAGGATAAAAATATCATTGAATGTCCGAGTTTGGGGAATTTATGCCATTCATAGGCTGTCTTATAACCAAAAAACAATAATGCAACTGTTATTGCGGTTAAAAGTCCGATTTGTAATATCGGTAAATTCATAAATAAAGACAATAGCCACTCATTAGCGGCAATAAAAGCTATGATTCCCGTTCCGATTAGTACGGCTGCTATAGTGTATATGCATATATTTAATTTAATTCTGCGTTGTCTTGCTTTTTCTTCTGATATATCTTTCAATAATATATCTGCGGTTTTTTCGTTTATTATGCCTGAATTAAGCCATTTGTATATAAATTTTTCCATAAAAGTCCTTATACTAAAAAATATTATATTATGAGATTAAGAATTCTAAAGACAATAAAGGCAACAAGCCAAGCTATTGCACATTGAGAAAGAACTATTCCTATTGCCCAAGCTCTGCCGAGTTCTTTTTTTACGGTTGCGATGGTTGCAACACAAGGTGTATATAGTAATGAAAAGACTAAAAAAGTAAAAGCGGTTAATTGATTGAATAATAAAGGTATTTTTTCAATATCACCGCCTAAAAGGACGCTTAATGTGCTTATCATGCTTTCTTTTGCCATAAATCCCGATATAAATGCGGTTGAAATTCGCCAATCAGTGATACCGAGAGGTTTAAAAACAGGAGTAATTATATTCCCGATTCCTGCTAAAATACTATGCGCCGAATCCGTAGCCAAATTTAATTTAAGGTCAAAAGTTTGTAAAAACCATATTATAATTGTTGCAATAAAAATAACACTGAAGGCTTTTGTTACAAAGTCTTTTGCTTTAGTGTAGATTAATCTGAATACATTATTAATTCCGGGGAATCTGTAGTTTGGAAGTTCCATAACAAACGGTACCGGTTCACCCTTAAATACAAAAAGTTTTAAAATGTATGCAAAAATAATACCTGTAATAATCCCAATTAAATACAGACCTGAAATAACTTCAATTTGGTGATTTTTAAAGAAGGCACCGGTAAATAAAACGTAAATGGGTAATTTAGCGGAACAACTCATAAACGGAGTCAGGAGAATAGTCATTTTTCTGTCTCTTTGGGAAGGTAGAGTTCTTGTTGCCATAATGGCAGGAACGGAACAACCGAAACCGATTAGCATTGGGACAAAACTTCTTCCCGAAAGACCTATTTTCCTTAACATTTTATCCATAACAAAAGCAACACGAGCCATATAACCCGTATCTTCAAGGATAGACAGGAAGAAAAACAGAACAACAATAACGGGCAGAAAACTCAAAACGGCACCGACACCTGCAAAAACACCGTCGATTATTAATGATTGAACTATAGGATTTAATCCGTATTCGGTTAAGCCGCTGTCAACAATCCTTGTAAAATTCTCAATTATTAATTCGGTTTTATCGGATAAAAAAGTCCCGACAGGTCCGAATGTAATAAATAAAATAAATGAAATAATTATCAAAAAAGCAGGTAATGCACTGTATTTACCGGTTAAAATTTTATCAAATTTTGAAGATATTTCATAATTTAAAGTTTTTTGTGGCCTTTAAACATATTTGGAACATAATTCTTCAATAAAGGAGTATCTCATATCACAAATTGAAGCGTATCTGTCTAATTCTGTTTCATTTGTCATTTCAGTTATTAAATGATTTATTGTTTTAATTTCATTTTCATCTAATTCTAATTTTTCTAAAATAAGCGAATCACCTTCCGTAATTTTTGTTGAGGCAAAACGAACAGGTATATTTATTTGTTGTGCGTGGTTTTCAATTAATTCCATAATGGAATGTATGCATCTGTGAACCGGAGCGCAAGAATTATCACTCTTACAAAAATCTAATTTATATGGTCTTTCGTCATTTTTTGCAATATTTAGTGCATGTTCAATTAATTCATCCAATCCTTCATTTTTATATGCGGAGATAGGAATGACAGGGACTTTAAAAGTATCTTCCAATCCGTTTATATCAATACTTTCTTTATTTTCTTTAACTTCATCCATCATATTAAGAGCTATAACAATCGGAATATTGAGTTCAATCAGCTGCATGGTGAGAAAAAGATTGCGCTCGATATTTGTTGCATCAATAATGTTAATTATTCCGTCAGGTCTTTCATTTAATAAAAAATCACGAGTAATAATTTCTTCATTGCTATATGGAGAAAGCGAATATATACCGGGTAAATCAACTATAGTCGCATTTTTATCTTGTTTTATAATTCCTGTAGTTTTTTGAATGGTAACCCCGGGGAAATTACCGACATGTTGATTAGAACCCGTTAATTTATTGAATAAAGTTGTTTTGCCTGAGTTTTGGTTTCCTATTAATGCAAAAGTGACCTTTTCTTTAACTTTTTGTTTCCCTTTATTATTTCCCTTGCTTTCACCTATTTGAGCGTGTTCTACTTCGTGAAAGCCATAATGTTTTCTTGGTTTAATATCTGTATTATGAATATCTTTAATTTTAATTTTTGAAGCATTTTCTTTTCTTATTG
Source organism: Candidatus Gastranaerophilales bacterium (assembly GCA_947625345.1). Lineage (GTDB taxonomy): Bacteria > Cyanobacteriota > Vampirovibrionia > Gastranaerophilales > Gastranaerophilaceae > Avigastranaerophilus. The sequence continues at coordinate 157 of CANQNX010000066.1, read as the reverse complement.
TTAATTCATAACCCCTGAGACGAAATTCCATTGGGTCACCTAAAGGAGCTTTTTTTATTAAAGTTATTTCCGTATTTGGTGTTAATCCCATATCCAAAAGATGGCATCTAAGTGCAATATCATCAGAATCAATAGTTTCAATAATCGCATCTTGCCC
>CANQNX010000065.1 GCA_947625345.1 Candidatus Gastranaerophilales bacterium | reverse complement strand
GACGGTTCATTTAAATATGATGCAGATGACCTTTTAGATATATTGCTTAATATGAAAAAATTAAATCAGTAAATTTTATTCTTCTTTAGGAATTAAATTTTGAAGCGTTTCAAAACCTTGACGTGAAGCATCTGTATCGATTGGAATGTTACGTTTTAAAACACTTTTTGCCGTTGTTACATAGGGGCTGCCTGTATGATCAATAGCTATAACGTCACCCTTGCCGACAGTTCTGACTCCTTCTAAAGTTTGAACCTTTGTCCCTTCTTTAGCGGTATTAAATGCTCCTTTTGCCTGCTTAGTAAAATCAAGAATTTCGTTGTACTTTAAATCTGCAGGATTTTGGTAATTTAGTTCACCTGTTGATTTAAAACTTGCTGAATCAACGTATGAACCTTTAAATACATTTCCGTCACATACTGCCATATCATCCGGACTGCCATACATCATTATCATTTGTTCTTTTGTTGTATCAATAATATAAGGTTCTTCAGGACTCCATTTATTTGGTATACAATATTGACCGTCTGCATTTTTAAATACACCCGGATTATTTTTTAATATTTCACTTTCACTGCCGTTCGGATTAAATCTATATGCTTTAACTTCGTTAGCTTTACTCATGTATTCAACTTGTCCGTTTCTTAACGCATTTGAATTAGCATGTACAACTCCGGTTGATAAGGTAAGATAATTACCTTTAATATTTGCTGCACTTTGAGCAATGGCTTGCGGAGCAGATTTAATACATTGTACGGTTGCTTGCAATGCATTCATATCTTTTGCACCTTCTGCACTTGATACACCTGCTTTCGCTGCGGCATTTAATGCTCCTTTAGCAGACAATGCCGAAGCTGCAACTGCAAAAGTTCCGTTTCCCATTGTTTCAAATGCTTGTTTTGCTTCTCCATCTGTATCAGCAGTAAATGCTTTATATGCTCCGTATCCGATTTGTCCTGTTCCTATTAAGGCACCGGCACCTACTAATATTGGCAGAGCTGCTCCTCCTGTTGCTATTGTCAGTGCAGCACCTGCAGCTATTGTTATTCCTGTTACAATGGGATGTTTAATTGCCGATTTTACTATTCCCATTAAACCTTTTCCGAATGAACCTAAAGCCTCAGATACGGATAATTTACCGTTGTCATTTCCGTCGGTACATACTTTATCTTTATCATCTAACCAGTTTTTAAACCAGTTAGTATTTTCTGTATTACATTCTTTAGTGGTACTTTGTTCGTTTTTTATTATATTTGAATTAGTGTAATACGAATTAGTTTGTATATTTGTATTTGATAATACCATTTAATCTCCCCTCATATTTCCCATATTTATAAAAAATATTTTTCCGTTTTTATTGCTTTTTTATTAATGATTGTAAATAATATATAATTTTTAAATATTCTTTATGAGGAAGATTAAAATAGGAATTTATAACTTAGCACTCTTGTAAATATATTGTCATTTGCTTATGAGAACCTGTTGTATTGTTATCTTCCATTCTGAATATATGAGGAAGATGTCTGTGAATTCTTTCTTCATATCCTTTATACAAAACTTTAAATTTTGAACCTGCAGGATATAAAACTTCATTATTTCCGTATTTACCGTTAAGCGTATCATAAGCGTTTGTTATTCTATTTTTTGGTATAACAACTAATTTTACGTTCTTATTTGTAGAATTATCATGGAAATGAGTTTCAGCACCGTCATTATTTTTTGAAAATGACTGCATACGGTCTGTTGTGTAGATTTCTCCAATATCGGGAATTGTATTAAGATATTCTATTAAATGTTTATCGTCAAATTGCATCCATCTTGCCATTGGTTTATTATCGGATGTTACATACCTGTTTAATCCCTTTTGAATATAGTATGATTCAAGTTTCTGATTATTTATTGAACCGCCGCCTTCTATGTATTTTTTTATGCATTTATCAGCTAATTCTTCGAGTGAATAATTGTAACTTTTTTTGTCCCACTGATTAACGTATTCTCTTAATTCTTCAATTTCTTTATCAGTTAATTCAATTTCTTCCGTATTGTTTTCATTGTTTGAGTATTCTATATTATTGTTTATGCATTCGTTTCTTTTTTTAACCTCATTTACTCTGTCTTCGAGGTATGAATGCACAATCTTTTCAAAATATTCAGATATTGTTTCATCATCTGTTTTACAGTTTATTCTCATTTTATCCGTAATTGAGTCTATTAAATCATTTTGAATATCTATAACTGAGTCACTAACATAATGTGAATATGTATTTTTATACATATTATAATCTTCTTTTTTATATTTAAAATCGTGTAATATTTTAATTAGCTCATCAGCTTTTATATTTGATGATTTCAGAGCATCTGATATAGCTTCAAGCATTTCAAAAGTTGTGTAATTTCCAGTTTTATCAAAATTAAGAACATTATTCAAGGATTGTTTTATCTTATAACCTTCTTGTGAATATTTAGCTTTGTCAATGGACTTATCTGCATCTAAACCTGATTTAACGTTATTTAGAGCATTAATGTATTCCTCTTCTGAAAGTTCGGAAATATTTTTTAAATCAACTACATTAGAAATGCCCGTATTTATTGCATCATTTACTTTTTTATATAAAGAATCGTCAATTGCCGCAAATCTTAAAATATATCTTTGGTCTATACCTTTATTAATAAGGTTAATAGCTTTATCTATTCCTTCGTTGTTTAATGCCGTTGTATAATTTAATGCACCATATTCATAGCAATTTGCATTTTTTAACTTAATTGCATTATTGATTTGTTCATCTGTAAGTTCTTCCTTGACATTTTTAGTACTGTCTGCATGAAAACCTGCATTTTTTAATCTTATTATTGAATCTAATGTTTTATCTGATATTTCACTTAAAAATTTTGTATCTATATCATATATTTGAAAACCCGCATTAAATAATGCAATTGCCTTATTTGCGGTCTTATCATCTGCCTTTGCCAACTTTATCAACATAACAGGTTCATTTTTATATTGTTTATACTTTTCTAATTGGCTTTTGGGAATTGCTGCCAAATTTATTGAGTTATTGTCTGAATATCCTTCTTTTTTATAGTTAACGCATTCATCAAGCTGTTCATCACTAAGTGTTGTAACAGCTTTCAACGCTTGTTCGTCATTCATCTTATATTTTTTTAATAATACAGCTTTTAAAACCTGATTATCATCATTAAATTCATTTGAATATAAGATTATTCCGTTTGGATTAAATCCTGCATTGAGTAAAGCAATTCCTATATTAGCAGTTTTTTCATCCGCTTTTGCCAGATATAAAGATAAGTCATCACTGTATTCTTTTTCTTTATATTCATTAAAAGAAGATAATTCTTTTTCATTTAATGCTGCTATTTTAATTGAGTCTTTTATTGTATGACCTTGAGCAGCATATTTTAATACTTTATTTCTAAAAACATCGTCTAACTGAGATAGCAGTATTGAATCAGCTTCACCGTATTTTTCTTTATATTTTATACAGTTGTCTGTTTGTTCATTATTCATACAGTTAGCATTAAAGACTCTATATTTATTGAATCCTGCATCTAAAAGCTTCATTGCTCTGTCAACACTGTCTTTATCATATTTAAGGGAGGTGTTAATAACATCAAATTTACCCTCAGAATCATTAATATCGTCAAATCTTACAAACGGAATTTTATCTCGGTAATTTTTTATAATATGCAATGCGGTTTCTTTTTCTCTTTCATCTAATTTTTGTATATCAATTGCTTCTGTGTCAGATAAACCGATATTTTTATTGTGTCTGAATTCATTAACTTTTTCATCACTGCTTTTAGATAGCTCAAATGCTGTTTCTAAATCAATATTTTCACGTGCAAAATTTATAAATTTATTCAATTGTTCACTACTTAGTTCTATAGCATTCAAAACTATATTATTTTTATCAAATTGATTAAAACTTTTATTATCTTTTATTTGCGAAAATAAATTTTGCGGATTAATTGCGATATCAAGACTTTCTTGTGATTTAATCTTTGGTGTCATTTTATATATGTCATTTAAACTATATCCTGATAATATTAACTGATTAATTACTTCTTTTGTATCTAAAAAGTCATCAGATGTATTATCTGATATATTTTCGACCGTATCTAATTTTTGTACTTGAAGATTATTTTCAGGGCTGACTACTGACTCATTATTATTTGAAAGGTCATTTTCAATTATTACTTCCATATTTTCAGGAGGATTACTTATAAATTTATTAATAATAAACGATACTATGGAACCGGCAAAAGTTTTTGGCGTATTTGCTTTTGATGATATACTTATACTGTCATTTGGCATATCATTTTGTTTAATATAATTTGTCTTATTTTCTTTTTCGTTTACCGAATTATTTTGAAAACAATTAATTTTATTTATTTTATCCATCTTAATATCAAAATTTATTTGTAGTCTTACACCTTTACAAATAAATTTACGGAATATTTTTATAATACTTTAATAAAATTAATATAATTTAATAATTTTTTGAATGGCATCTGAAGCTAAAGAATAAATCTCATCCAATTGATATTTTTCAAAAGGAGCACCTTCAGCCGTTGTTTGGAATTCAATAATTTTACCGGACTTTGTCATAACAACATTTGAATCAACTTGTGCGTGAGAGTCTTCCGAGTAATCTAAATCAAGCTTAATTTCACCGTCAATAAGTCCGACAGATACTGCTGCAATTTCTTCAATTATAGGGTTTTCTTCCAATAATCCCATATCTTTTAACTTATTAAATGCAATATTCATTGCAATAAAACCACCGCAAATAGAAGCGCACCTTGTACCTCCGTCAGCCTGAATAACATCCGCATCAATAGTAACTGTTCTGTCTCCTATTTTTTCCAAATCTACGCATGACCTTAAACTTCTTCCTATAAGTCGTTGAATTTCTTGTGTTCTGCCTGATATTTTTGTTCTTTCACGCTGACATCTTGTATGAGTAGCGGATGGTAAAAGAGAATATTCTGCAGTTACCCATCCTCTTTTATCATCTTTTTCCATCCATTTCGGTTTGCCGTCTTCAACGGAAGCGGTTACTATAACTCTTGTATCTCCAAATTCTGTTAACACTGAGCCTAATGCATGATGTGTATAGTCTTTTATTATTTTAATTTCTCTTAATTCATCATTCTTTCTTCCGTTAAATCGTTCAGTCATATTAAATCCTTTTTTATTGTATATATTTGTGATAAATTTATTCTATCATATATGTTTTTAAGGTGTAATATTATGTCGGAAAAATTTTATCTTACAACTGCTATAGATTATGTTAACGGCGCGCCGCATATCGGTCACGCTTATGAAAAAATATTATCTGATGTTATTATCAGACATAAAAGGCAATTACTTGATAATGTATTCTTTTTGACAGGTACTGACGAACACGGTATTAAAATACAAAAGACTGCGGCATCAAAAGGTATATCTCCAAAAGAATTTTGTGATGAAAACTTTTCAAAGTTTGAAAGTGCGTGGAAAGAACTTGAAATAAGCTACGATAAAATTATAAGAACAACAGATGAACAGCATAAAAGAACTGTACAAAAGATTTTTTCAAAAATGCTTCAAAAAGGAGATATTTATAAACATTCATATACCGGCTTATATTGCAGCGGATGTGAATCTTTTTTAAATCCAAAAGATTTAACGGAGGATGGACTCTGCCCCGACCATTTGGTTAAGCCGGAAGAAGTTACCGAAGAAAATTACTTTTTTAAATTATCAAAATATAAAGATAAAATTGCCGAATATATCAAATCTCATTCTGATTTTATTATTCCTTCGTCAAGAGTTAATGAACTTTTAAATCAGCTTGAAAATATAGAAGATATTTCCGTATCAAGAACAAAAGCATCGGTTCAATGGGGTATTAATGTTGTTGAAGATGACAGTCAAACTATTTATGTATGGATTGATGCTCTTTCAAATTATATTACGGCAATAGGTTATGATATTGATAATCCAGATGAGTTATTTAAGTCTCTATGGCCGGTTGACGTACATGTTATAGGTAAAGACATAATAAAATTCCATTCTATTTATTGGATAGGAATATTAATGTCATTGGAAATTCCTTTACCAAAGTCAATATTTGCACATGGTTGGATAACTATAAATCAGTCCAAAATGAGTAAATCAATAGGAAATGTTATTTCTCCTCATGATGTTATTAAATCATTTAACTTGGAAAATCCCGATGCATTCAGATATTATATGGCATCTGCAGCACAACTCGGGAAAGACGGTAATTATTCGGATGAAGAATTTAAAGAAAAAGTTAATGCTGATTTAGCCAATAATATAGGTAACTTGTTAAACAGAACATTGAATATGGCTGTTAAATATTTTGACGGCGAAATAAAACCCGAATTTGTTACCGATTCAAAATGTAAAATCGCAATAATGGCAGAGAATACAAAAAATCAAATTAAAGATGCTTTTAATAAATTTGAAATAGCAGAGGCTGCATCTTATATTGTTACATTCGCAGATTCGGTTAATAAGTACGTTACTGAAAACGCACCTTGGACATTAGCAAAAGAGGGTAAAACAGATGAATGTGCGAAAGTTATTTATAATGTTTTGGAATCTATGCGACATATCGCAATTATGTTGTATCCGTATTGCCCGAATATTTCAACTGACATTCTAAAACAGTTAAGTTCTGAAATTGATTTTAAATATGATAATTTATATTGGGGCGGCTTAAAAACAGGTAAAATTGTACAGAAAGACAATATTAAACCCGTATTTTTAAGATTAGATTCAGACTTTGCCGAAAATAAGAAAAAAGGTCAATAAAATTGCTTTATGATGAAATTAAACAATATTATATGCCCGTTAAGATAATGTATGAAAAAGCATTAAAGCATTTTAATGTTGATTCATTAAAAAATTCAATATGTCAGAATGAAAAAAAACTCCAAGACTCTGAGGTATGGTCTAATCCTGAATTATCTTCAAAATTATCTCAGGAAATAAAAGAGGATAAAGATAATCTTGAAAAAATATCACGCTGGGAAGGAATGGTAAGTGACATTGAAACTTTGTTTGAATTATATGAAGAAACAAAGGATGAAAGTACTTTAAATGAAGTTGAAAACTCAATAAAA
>CANQNX010000064.1 GCA_947625345.1 Candidatus Gastranaerophilales bacterium | reverse complement strand
TTTTTTTAATGGTGGGCCATCCTGGACTCGAACCAGGGACCTTACGCTTATCAGGCGTACGCTCTAACCACCTGAGCTAATAGCCCTTATTCTCTCTCTTTGTCTATACTTACATAAACAATTTCAAAAATCAAGTTTTATTATTAATCTAAAGGTCTTATTAAGATTATTGAATTTAAGTTTAATTGTAAGAAGTCGTGTGTTTCAACTTTTCTGTTCGGAAATTCTCTATGTACTACTTCACAATCTTTTATGGCAACAAATCTTTTTGAACCATTCAAAATATCTGATAAAACTCTGTTTTTACGACCTGTTTTAGGCATAAAGACCTTACCTTTTATCTGATAATCTTTTGTAATTACCAAAACTTTTTCAGACCATACACCAGTTATAAAGCTGTTAGTTTCTACTATATTAGTTTCTTCATACATAGATTAATGTCCTTTCCTATATTGAGTATGATTGGAATAATGGCAGATATAAGGATAATGCCAGAAAACAAACTATTGCACCTATAAATATTAATAATATAGGTTCTATTAATTTTCCTAAGGTATCAATAATTAAATCTAATTGTTGGTCAATATGCTTAACGCATTGAATCAATAATTCACCCAGTCGACCTGACTGTTCTCCTGTAGAAACCATAAATAATATCATCTTGGGGAACAAGTTTGATGATTTTAATGACTCAGACAAATGAGCACCTGATTGCATTTTCTTTATTGATAGTCTCATAGCATCCTGCATAACACTGTTGGATAATGTTGTTCTTGAAAGATATAAACATTCAATAATCGGAATACCTGCATCATAAGAAATTTGCAAAACTGTTAAAAAGTTTGAAAAAGCTGCAGCCTTCATTAAATCAGATATTAACGGAATTTTTAAAACCATCTGGTCTATGACTCTTTTTGACGGCTCCCATTTTAAGAAAAAGAATATTATACCGACTATGGCTGCAATTCCTAACGGAATAAAAAACCACTTATCTTTTAAAAATTCACCCGAATCTATACAAAACTGTGTTATTGCAGGCAATTCTTTTCCTTGTTGGTCAAACATATCTTTAAATGCGGGGAAAATAAACATCAACATACAAAGTACTACTGCTATTGCTAAAACAACAACAAACATAGGATATGATAATGCTGATATTAATTTTGCTTTGATATTACCTTGTTTTTGTAATAATTCTATTAATCTTTCAAAAGTTTTATCAATTTCACCTGAATCTTCACCGGCCTTTGCAAGACCAATGTATACATGCCCGAATAAATTCGGATATTTGCCTATCGTATCAGACAGAGTATATCCGGCTATAATCTGCTTTTTTATTTCCTGTGCTAACATCTTAACTTGTCTTGATGCACCGTTGGTTTCAATAAATATTAAACTTTCAATAATCGGAAGCCCTGCTTTATTTAATGTTAAAAATGTTTGGGTGAAATCGATTTTTTCCTTTAATGACAATGACCTTATTGCTGCGTTAGTTACGCTTTTTGAGGTTATTTCTCTTGCGGAAAGAAATTTATAGCCCATGTTCTTAACCTTAACACGTGCCTGTGTTAAAGAATTTGCATCTACGGTTCCTTTTATTTTTTCACCGTTCCATTTTTCTGCTTGGTATTCAAATTTGGCCATTAACTTCTATCCTCACTCTTTAACCGGTCCTAACACACGAAGAAATTCATCAATAGTTGTTTTACCTTCAATTATATGCCTCAAACATACTTGATGTAATGTTTTCATACCCGCACCTACTGCTGCTTCCTCAATTTGAATATCATGAGCACCTTGAGCTATTAATTTTTTTATTTCTTTCGTTATCGGCATTATTTCATAAACACCTATACGACCTTTATACCCTTCAAAATTGCATTTTGCACAACCGTTTGGGTTATATACAGGTGTTTTTAAAAATTCTTCAATTTCCTTTTCACCGCCGGAAATTATTAATTCGGCTTGTTCTCTTGTCGGATATGTTTTTACCTTGCAATGAGGACACAAATTTCTGACTAAACGTTGAGCGATAATACCTACTAAAGTAGCAGATATCAAGTAATCTTTTGCACCCATATCTATCAACCTTGTTATGGTTGCGGCAGCCGAGTTTGTGTGCAGTGTTGATAGAACTAAGTGACCTGTCAGTGCTGCGGATATAGCCGTTTCCAATGTTTCTATATCACGAATTTCTCCGACTAATATAACATCAGGGTCTTGCCTTAATATAGCACGCATACATGATGCAAATGTAATACCTGCTTTTGAATTAATTTGTGATTGATTTATACCGTCAATTCTGATTTCGACAGGATCCTCAATTGTCGTTATATTTATTGATGAATCATTTATAGCTTTTAATAATGTATATAAAGTTGTCGTTTTACCTGATCCTGTAGGTCCTGTTGTTAATATGATACCGTTAGGAACACTCTCCATCTTTTTTATTATATTAACTTCTTCCTGATTTGCGCCGCTCAATTTCATTTCATCTTTTGATGATGCCATTGATACTGCAGGCGCAAGTATTCTTATAACCATCTTCTCAGACTCACCTACAGGCAAGGTATTAATTCTGAAGTCATAATCACGATTGTTATAATGAATGGTAAAAGAACCGTCCTGAGGTCTTCTGTGTTCAGCAATATTCATTTTTGATATTACTTTATAACGTGTTAATATTGCCGTTTCTGATTTTGCAGGCAAAGTCATTGCTATTTTTAAGATACCGTCTTTTCTGTATCTGACAACAAACCCTTCTAATCTCGGTTCAATATGAATATCGCTGACGCCCATATCTATCGCATCGGTTACTATTTTATTTGCATACTTAACAACGTTACTTGAATCATCCTGCAATTCCTTTTGAGCTTGTTCAAAAAGAGATTCCTCCTGAACCTCTGATGCAGTCTGCTTCATTATTTTTCTTGCTAATTTAGCTGTTTCCTTTTTGTTTGCATTAAAATAACGCTCAACTACCATTTGGAATTCATAAGTAGTAATAATAGAAATACGGGGTTTTAAGCCTGTTAAATATATAATGTCGTTTATTGCCGCCTTATCATCCGGCTTTACCATACCAACGACTAATGTTTTGTCATCAAAACTCAAAGGAACTACTTTTCTGTCAAGGATAAACTCTTCCGGCAACATTGCCAATGTATCCTCTGATATTTCAAGCTGTTCCGATGAAACAGAATCATAACCCTTTTGTTCCGATAAAATATTTTTTAAATCATTTAAAGTTATAACACCCTGATTTACTAAGGTTGTTCCTAACGGAGTGCCCTCTTTTTTAGACTGCATTAGGGCATTGAATATTTGTTCATTTGTTGCATACCCAAGTTCAACAAGAACTTCACCTAATTTTTTACCGGCAAATTTTGCTTGATGATGTCCGTCGCCAACTTTGGACTTATTTTCATCTGACATACTTTTATTTTCAGATGAATCAGTTACCTGAGGCGTTTCTTCATGAACATTTTCTTGAGTGTCAGGTGATTGTTCTTCGTGACTAACAGCCGAACTATCCGAAGAATCTTCCAATTCAACACTTGGTATTTGTTCTTTCTCTGTATGCTGTTGAATATCTTCTTTCTGCTGATAAACCACCGTCGTTGTCAATCCAAGACTGTCTTTTATGTATTTAAGAACAAACATAAAATCAATATCCGGAATTTGCTTTAAACTAACTTTATCAGTTTTTAATACATCAGATATTCTTTCTTTGACATTTTCCTGTTTTGCAGCAACTGTTGTTAATACATATATATAACCTTTTGAAAGACATATTGGTATGTAAAAATTTGACATCATATCATTAGTATCAAATTTTGATACTAATGATAAATCAATAACAGGTTTAATTTTTTCTAATATAGCACTTGCCATGGTCTATTTTTTATCCTATAAATCAGCAACATCCTCTGTATCTTTTATTATTCTCGGAGTTATTGAAATTAAAAGTTCTGTCATATCATCACCTTTAGTTTCAGATCTGAATAAGAAACCGATTACAGGTAAATCACCCAAAATTGGAATTTTAGATGTTGTACTATCTTGACTCTTTGAAATAAATCCGCCCAATATTAATGTTTCACCATCTTTAACTCTTATATTTTTAAGGTCTAAATTTCTTCTTTGTAAAAGAGTTGCAGCAATATACTTTTGATCTTCACCTGTTTGTGATCTTGCATTAGCATCATAATCTTCAATATTTTCATAAGGAGATGCATACTCAGGTTTAATTGACAAAGAAACATAACCATCCGGACTGATAAACGGAACTATTTCAACTTTAATACCGTTATCATTACCTATTTCATATGTTTTTTGAGTAACAGGAGCTGCATTCTCACCATTACCTGATTGAATTACCTGCAAAGTAGTAGATTTAATATAATCTTGGGTTAAATCGATTGTTGATTTTTGTCCGTTTGTAACTACAACCTTAGGATTTGACAACAACCTTGCTTTACTTTCAGACATTAAAAATGTTATCATTTGTGAAAATTGGCTTTTCTCAGGAGCACTAAGACCTGCCCCTCTATGCTGCATATTTGCAGTTACACCTGAAGCAAGAGTACCTAATGCATTAATCGTATATCTTCCGTTAGTATAAGTAAAACTGTTATTAAATTCTTTTGAACCCGATTCGGTCAAAGAGATAAACGATATATCTAATAATGCTTGAGGCTGCTTTCTGTCGTTATCAAGAATAAAATCGTTAACCATTTGAACTTGAGCTTCGCTACCGCCAACCATAGTTAATGTACCTAAGGTTTGTTGAACATAAATTGTTAACGTAGGCTTGGGCTGGTAAGAAGAAATATTTTTTGTTGAAACACTGCTGTTTACAGTACAAGCAACAGTACCGCCACCGACAGTTCCCTCTGCAGGCTCAGTCGGAGCACTTCCCATCTGAAATTCAGATTTTAATGTTGAATTATTTTCACTCGAAGAACCTGAACCACCTGAAGAACTTGGAACTTGGAATAGCGTTTCACATATCATTTTTGCCATTTCAAACGGAGTTGTATGGTTTACTCTGTACGTTGTCATTAACGGTTTTCTGTCAAATTTATCAACTATTTTTTTTGCCATTTGATAATCTGCATCAGTACCGAATATTAAAAGTTCATTTGTATCTGAATTGGTTGATACAATAGGCCCGTATGAAAGACCCGGTGCATTCATTGCAAACACGTTTGTATTTAAAAACTGAGCTAAATATGCGGCATCTGCATATTTAACCGGAAGTATATTTACCGTATCTTTTGTTAAATTTATTGTTTCAGCTTTGTCTAAAGGAACAACCATCATTGTTTTATCTTTAACTATATAAGTTAAATTTGTCATTTTTGTAACCATTTTCAAGGCATCTGACAATGTAACATCAACCAAATCTAATGTTACATTACCCGAGACAGAATCATGGAAAACAATATTTAATCCTGCTTTATCTGCAAACATTCTTAATACTTGCTGCACATCGGTATTTCTCAGACTTAATGTTATTTTTTGACCGTGATCGTTAAATGCAACATCACCTTCTAACCTGATTTTATTCGGAGTAGTGTAATTTGTCCTCACCTCAGGTGCCGACTGTTCAACATCATATACAAGAGGAGCGGCATTTGCTATATTATACGCAAGTAATGACACACATCCTGTAACCATTAATAACCTTGATAAGTTTTTTAGACTTCTTTTCATAATATATATTTAACTCCTCTATTACTTTTTCTTATATCTTCCTGCAAATTTATGTTCCAAATTATCAATACTTGATTGATTGTCTAACTTTCCTTTTGTGAAAAGTTCACCGACTGATGCAACATAATCGTTGTTTTCATATGAAATTTCAACTTTATTTCTTGTGATTTTCTTTATTTTATAACCCGAAACAGTATCACCGACTTTTACAAATTGATCTTGCCCGTTTATATTAACAATCGCTGACGGACTATCCTCGTCATACAATATACCTGAAATTTGAGTCGCTAATAATGCGGAAATATTTTCGTCAGGAACCGATGATGTAGGAGGTTCTATAATTTCAAACGGTATATTGGCAAGATTTTCCGTTACTTCTTCTTCCTGTTCATTCTTTTGTTCGATTATTTTTTCAAAAGGTTTAAACGGATTAAGCCTTGAAGAACTGTTATATGAAACCAATATTTGATTATTATTTGGTACCGGAATTTGCTGTTGATTTTGACCGGAAGCTTGAGATTGTTCTTGATTTTGTCCCGGTGCCTGATTCTGCTCTCCGAACAAATCATTTTGTTGTCCTTCTTGAGGATTTACATCCTGAACAGTAGCAACTGCATTTGTTTCACCATTTGAAGTTTCAACATTTGTTTCTCCGTTATTATTAAAATTAACGCTCATCATATCCTGACTATCACCGCCGGCTTCTTTAAAGAAGTTTTCAGCGACTTGCTCAGTTGACAAGTCAGAGTTATTATTTTCTGCTGTTTGCTCCGAATACGGAATATTTTGCTGTTGCGCTGTTTCAACCTGATTATTATAATTATTATTTGCAGGTGCATTTTTCTTGGAATTCATAAAACTAAAAGCTATAACAGCTACAAATATAACAATAAATAATATACCTATAACTTTTACTATTCCTATTGCACTTGATGATTTCGCTCTGAAATCATCATCACTATAGTCTTCATATTCATCATCAGATTCTTCATCGGATTCATCATCGGATTCTTCATCGGATTCTTCATAATCATACTGATCATCCATGTCTTCCTGAGAATATTCATCGTCTTCTATTTGTTGTCTTTTATCTACCATATCTCTCACTCTTTATTAAATATTAGTATTCATAAATATATTCTACACGGATTAAGTAAATTGGGCAAATATAAATTATAATTTTTTTTCAAAGATTGATTTTAGTAACAATTTACAATGTTTAACAGGTTATTTCTTCAATCAAAAGTATGAAATATTTATAAAAATAAGAACTTTACAATTTGAAACCAATAAAAAAGGCGGCACCCGGATTCGAACTGGGGAATCGAAGCTTTGCAGGCTTCTGCCTTACCACTTGGCCATGCCGCCATAATATAGAAAATAAAAAGCGGAAGACGGGACTCGGACCCGCGACATTCTGCTTGGAAGGCAGACGCTCTACCAACTGAGCTACTTCCGCATCCTTTATATGTGTTGATTAAATTCTATTTTCGTTTTATTACAAAATCTTTAGAATTCCTCAACAGAATTATTTATATACTACATGAAAAGTTTTTATTACGCAACACCTTTTT
>CANQNX010000063.1 GCA_947625345.1 Candidatus Gastranaerophilales bacterium | reverse complement strand
TTTTAGGATATGTTAAATTTTGTAAAATTTATTTATAAAAAAATTACATATAATTTTTCAATTAATTATGTCAAAAGTTCTTTCATCATAACAGCAACACCTAATTGTTTATCAACATAATTAGGATCAAATTTTCCGTCGGCAATATATTTACCGCTCGTGTATTTAGATGTTCCTGCCCATACATATGGAGAGGGAAGATTTTTTTTCTTATACCCTGTACCATTATAAGCTTCAGCGAAATCCAAATAGGATTGTAAGCTTCCGCTTGATGTATCAACAGCTCCTTTTTCTCTGTTGATTGCATCAATTGCAGCTTCAGTCCAATCTTCAAAATAAAGACCTTTAGGTACTAATTTCGTGACCTGACCTAATTTTTCACCGTTATGAAGATATGTTGAAAAGTCACCGGAACCCTCTCGCCAGTGAATTGATGCAATTAACTCGGCCGGCATACCTGTTGCTTTTTCAACTTCTTCATATTTCTCTTTATTTTTTTCCCAATTATTCTTAAATGCTTCTAAATCTTTAGCTTGTTCTTCCGATAAGATTACGTCAAATCCGCTAAAATCAAATTTTGAGGTTATATCATTTTTCTCTTCGGCTTCCTTAGCTTCAGCATCAAGTTCATCAACATTATTTTGTAAATTCTGTATTTCTTCATTTGGTATCAACATACCGGGATAACTAAAATCATAATCCAATTTATTTGAGGTAGATGTAAACGGAGAACTTATGGTATTCATGTCAATATTTTGAGATAATAATTCATTATTGAAAGTATTATTTAAGATACTATTATTATCATTTTTTAATTCAGTTATATCATCTTTTGCGTTGTCTATTTTATCTTGAAGATTATCTATTGAACTCTTACTTGAATCAATAGTCGTCATAATGTTATTAAGGTCATTTTTTAATGTATCGAGCTTTATTTCACTTTGTTCTTTTTTATCTTTTTCAGAATCCGATTCATTTTTTGAAGAATCTGAATTTTTATTATCTGCTATTTTATCATCTGCTTTTTCTTCTTTTTTCTCCTCATCAGCTTTTTGTTCTTTTTCTTCCTTCGCAGCTTCTTCTTCCTCTTTAACTTTTTCTTCAAGTTCAGCATATTCTTGTTCTATTTTAGATAAGTTATTTTCAGCGTCTTGTTTATTTGATTGAATCTGATTCACTTGAGATTCAATATTAGCAATTTCTTGCTGTATTTGCTGAGCATCTGTTTGTGCTTTATTTACTGCTTCCTGTGCTGCATTAACAGCATCTTGGGCATTTTTTAAATTACCCTCTGCAGTTTTAAGTTCATTATTTGCTTTATTAACTTCGTCAAGTGCCTTTTTTACTTCATCACGTGCAGCATTGACTTCCGCTTCTGCAGCTTTAACAGCCGCATCTCTTGCCGATGAATCCTCTGTTACACTTCCGTCAGGATTTGTCTTTGTCTCAACAGGTATGGATTTCGCAGCCTCCAAATTTGAATTAGCTTGTGCCAAATTTGAATTAGCCGTAGTTAAATTACTTTGTGCCGTATTAACTTGACCTTCTGCCGAAGCAACCTGTCCTTCCGCCGTGGCAAATTCAGTATTTGCTGTTCCTAACTGATTTTGAGCTGTTGCCAAAGCATCCGAAGTCGATGTCAATCGGTTTTGTATATCTGTTTTCTGTGTTTCAACCTGTGTTTCTTGTGTATTATATTGTTGGACTTCCTGCTCCGCTTGAGTACGTTCCTGCGCCTTAGCTTGCAATGCAGAACTTGAAGGGGAAGAACCGTTATATGCAGTTTTTATACCTGAAAGTAAATCACCAAAGCCCATAATTACTCCATATACTTTTAACTATTGGAATTATCGGCTTATTTCCGTTTATTCTTTAGGATTTTATAACAGATACTAATATAAATTTACATTTCTTAATCACAATATTCATTTTTACTCATGGGTCTGCCGAATAAAAATCTGCCAAAACCAAATTGTTTTTTTAGCGTATTTTTTACACCGGTTGTGATTTCATTAACATTTTTAACGGTAGAATGAGTCTGACACAACACACTGTTAATTATCGGCATTGATGCTTTATCGACTTGAGTTGTTATTTCATCTAAATTTTTACTTACGTTTTTTATATTTTCCGTTGTTTCTTTTATATTATCCACTGATTCGTTCATTGTTTTTTCATCAAGAGAACTGTTTAAATTTGCCGTCATTTCTTCTAAACTTTTTGTTGTTTTTGCTATATTTGATGTTGCAATTTTTATATCTTTTCTTGAATCCGCTATTATTTCACGTATATCAAGGAATATATCACTTAAATTTTTTACTGCCGTATTTGCATTATCTATAAGACTTGTTGTATCTGATACTATTTCGTCAATAACCTCACTGTCAAGACGATCATTTAATATATTATTAATATCTTGAGATAAAACACCTTTTATTTCCGTATTTTCTTTTATTTTTGTTAATGAAGGTGAATCGGGATAGATTAAATTAATATAGCCGTTACTCAATTTTGTTTTTTTGATTTTTGCAACTATATTATCAGGTAAATTAATATTCTTTGGATGTAACTTTAATCTTATATATGTATTTTTATAATCCTTATCAGGATATATTTTAGTCGTCTTTCCGACTTTAAAGCCTTTATAATACACACTCATTTGTTTTTCCAACGGTTCCAAATCATCAAACTTAGCAACTATATTGACATTTGAAAGCACATCCTTCAAAACGAATAAGAATACTATAGATATAATAACTATTAAAATTATAACAAGTTTTTTCATACAAAATATAAAACTATTTATTTACATAGCTATCAATAACCCGAGTGATTAATATATATGTCTAATTCTATATTTTTTTTAACTTATATTTTATTAAATTATTAACAAATTTTAAAGGAAGTTTTGATGCAAATTCAGCTAAATAAGCAGTAAAACCTACATTATATGAAGGCTTTGGATTCTTGCTCTCAATTATTTTTTCTATTGTATTTACAACTTTTATAACATCTATGGAATTAGTTGTATTTTTAAGAGCATTTTGTTCCATAAAAAGTAATTCTTTTGTATATTTATCCTTACAAGTTTGATTAAAAGCCTCATAGGCTTCTTTAGCTCTTTCAACAGATTTATTCCAAATCGGAGTTTTAATACAAGCAGGTTTAACAGAAATAACTTTTATATTTGATTTATTTTCGAGAGCAAAGCTGTTAAATAAAATATCTAAAGCTCTTTTAGATGCACAATATGCACCGACATAAGGGAACAAACCGTAAGCTGCCATAGAACTGATATTAATAATTTTTGCATTTGATAATAAAGGCATAAATTTTTGAACTACAGATACCGCTCCGAATGTATTAACATCAAATTGCTCTTTTAACTTTGTTATATCAATACATTCAACCGGAGAGGCAACCGCTATCCCTGCATTATTTATTAAAACATCAATATTTTCAGTGTTTTTGCATACAAACCAAAAAGCTTTATCAATGCTTGATAAAGAGGTAACATCAATATATACACCCGTAATATTGTCGTTTAAATTTTCTATCTGAATTTTATCTGCTTTTCGTCTAACACCTGCAAAGACTTTATAACCTTTCTTTGCAAGTTTAAGAGCAGTTTCTCTGCCTATTCCCGAAGAAGTTCCCGTAATAAATATAGTTTTATTTTTTTTCATAGCAATTATTTTTTAACATAAAATTTTGATATAATCAAATAATGAATTTAAGAAATAATATTATAACAGGTAAATATGGAGAACAAAAAGCCTCTGACTATCTTAAATCAATAGGCTATAAAATTATTTGCAAAAATTGGCATTATTCGAAAAATGCAGAAATAGATATCATAGCCGAAGATAAAGATACACTTGTTTTTGTTGAGGTAAAAACAAGAAAATCACTAAACTACGGACATCCTTTTGAATCCATAGGCAGGACAAAAATAAAAAAAATTCACTCCGCAATAATTGCTTATATTAATTCATCGGAAAAGAAATATAAATCATTTAGATTTGACGGCATTGCAATTATAGGATTACAAAATCCTACAATTGAACATATTAAAAATATCGGACAATATTAATTATTTCCAATGACATACATCATCCGAGCACAGAACACTCTCAAGTTCAGGCATAACGTCATTTAATGTCATTTCAAACGTAATCGGAGTAATAGAAACTTTATTCCATCTGAGCGCATTAATATCGGAATCATCATTTTCACATTGTCTGATTAACTCGCCAGCCATCCAGTAATAAACTTTACCTCTCGGGTCAACTCGTTTATCATATTCATCCGTAAACATTTTACCGCCGAGTCTTGTAATGGCTATACCTGCAAGTTCTTCTAACATAAGTCCCGGAACGTTTATATTTAATATTGATTTTTTGGGGAAATTAAATTCTTTAACCTTATGTAAAAAATTTCTCATAAATATTGCAACATTTTTGAATAATTCAGGTTCTGAAGACATACTTGCGAGAGAAACCGCAATACTTGGTATCCCCATCATTGCACCTTCCATTGCACAGCTTACGGTACCTGAGTATAATATATCCGTACCCAAATTAGGCCCGTGATTTATACCTGAAATTATTAAATCGGGTTTTTCGTCAGGGCTTAATATGGCATTTATACCTATTTTCACACAATCACCCGGAGTTCCGCTTGTTATCCATATTCTTTTTGCTCCGAATTTTGACTCTAATTCCTCAACCCTAATAGGGGTGTGAAGTGTTAAAGAATGTCCTGCGGCACTTCTTTCTCTGTCCGGTGCAATTACATATACTTCGTGTTCTTTACTTAATTCCGTAGTCAGCGCTTTTATACCTTCAGCCATAACTCCGTCATCATTTGAAATTAATATTTTCATATAAACCCCTTTTTACACTGATAACTACTTATTAAATACCCTGTGTCACATATTTTTTATCAATATTATTTCTGATTTCAACTTCTCCGTTTCTTATCGGCAATACAAAATTTATTTGTCCTCCCGAAACTTTTTTATCCAGACTCATTGCATTATAAAATTCTTCTTTGTCAAATTTATCATCATATTCCGTCATTAATCCGTATTTTTTTAATAAATTAAGAGCAGAGTCATAGTATTCTTTTGATATAACATTAAGAGAGTATGAGAGATTAAATATTAATTTCATACCCATTGAAACGGCTTCACCATGTGTATATTTTTCATATTTTGTTAATTTTTCAATTGCATGTGCATAAGTATGACCAAAATTTAAAATGGCTCTTAAGCCTTTTTCTTTTTCATCTTTATTTACAACGCTGCTTTTTAATTCACAACTGATTTTTACTAATTTTTTTAAAAGTTCGGTATTTTTGTTTAAAATTTCATCAACATTATCATTAAGAAAAGCATAAAAATTATAGTCATATTCTGCCAAACAGCTTTTTTCAATAAAGGCATATTTTAATACTTCACTAAGACCTGTTTTAAATTGTCTTTCGGGAAGAGTTTTTAATAATGATAAATCTGATAGAACCAATTTAGGCTGATAAAAACTGCCTATCATATTTTTACCCATAACATGATTAACCGCAACTTTTCCGCCGACTGAAGAATCGACTTGTGCCAATAGAGTTGTGGGTATTTGTATAAAATCAATTCCCCTTTGATATATTGAAGCCGCAAAGCCTGTTATATCACCGATTACTCCTCCGCCAAGCGCAATCAGCGCATCTTTTCTTTCTAATTTCATGCTTAGTGCTTTATCAATTATTCGCCCGAGAATTTCCATATTTTTATATATTTCTCCGTCGGGCAAAATTAAAATTTCGGATTTGTCACTTTTTAACTTATCCCCATACAGAGGAAAGACTGTTTCATTTGTAACTATTAAAAATTTATTTGCACTCGTATACTTATTTATATATGAATAAGCATCATTTAATATATTTTCCCCTATAAAAATAGGATATTTTGACTCTTTAGAGGGACTGATTTTTACTTCAACCTTTTCCATATAAACTCAATTTTTCCAATATCTCATTAACAATTATATCAGGATTTTTATTACTTGTATCTATTTTAATATGTGCCTTTAGGTAGAGTGATTCTCGCTCTGTCAAGAGTGTTTTAATTTTGCTTAAAACATCATCCGTATTTAACAAGGGTCTTTCATTATTATTGATTACTCTTTTATAAAGTTCTTCCGACTCTGCACGTAAATATATTACAATTGATTTTTCCTTTAAAAGCATAATATTATAATCTGATTTTACTATTCCGCCGCCCGTTGAAATTATTTGTCCGTCAGATTCTAAGACTTCTTTTAATATTTGGGTTTCCAAGTCTCTGAAATAATTTTCACCCTTTATATTAAATATTTCATTAATTGAAAGTTTCTCTCTTTTAACAATTAACTCATCCGTATCCGCAAAAACGAAATTCTCAAGTGCATGTGAAAGCAACCTGCCAATCGTTGTCTTACCCGAGCCCATCATTCCAACCAAAGAAATATTCATTTCTTACCTCTCGGATATTCTTTGAATATAATTATGATAATTTATTTTCATTTCCTCTAAACTGTCATGAGAAAACTTTTCCATAAAAGCATCAGCAATAATTATAG
The DNA here is from genome assembly GCA_947625345.1 of Candidatus Gastranaerophilales bacterium. Lineage (GTDB taxonomy): Bacteria > Cyanobacteriota > Vampirovibrionia > Gastranaerophilales > Gastranaerophilaceae > Avigastranaerophilus. Next base: position 1,135 of record CANQNX010000063.1, on the reverse strand, counting down.
AAGCCATAGCCTCAGCTACAACGCTGCAAGCAGCAACTGCACATGTATCGGAACGTTCAAAATGAGCCTGAACTTCTTCTTTTTTATCTATTGCAACGGAATTTAAAGGCTTTAACATTGTGGGTATAGCCTTCATTGCCGCAGTTATAACAATATCTTCACCGTTTGACATGCCTGACTCAATACCGCCCGCATTATTTGTTTTTCTTACATATTTACCGTCTTGAACAAAAATTTCATCGTGGGTTTTTGAACCGAGTGTGGAAGCAACATCTGTGCCAAGTCCAATTTCAACAGATTTAACAGCCTGAATACTCATAACTGCATAAGATAAAAGTGCATCTAACTTTCTGTCCCAATGAACGTGGGAGCCAAGCCCGACAGGAACGTTTCTGATTATTACCTTAAATTTTCCGCCGACGGTATCACCTGATTTTTTAGCCTCATCTATTTGCAGTTTCATTTTTTCATAAGCTTCGTCATCACAAGTCCTTAAATCCGAGGCTTCAATCTTTTCCCTATATTCAAAAGGATTATCAATATCTTTTGCAACTACAGTGCCTATTTGAGTAACGTATGAAATAACATCAATATTAAATTCATTCAATAAACTTTTTGCAACAGAGCCAACAGCGACCCTAACGGCAGTTTCTCTTGCACTTGAGCGTTCTAAAATGTTTCTTACATCCGTATGATTATATTTTAAAGCACCTGCTAAATCAGCATGTCCCGGTCTTACATTAATAATTTTCTTTGACTCAATTAATTTAAGGTTTTCTTCATTTTGTTCTACTTCATTAGGATTCATAGGAATTACCCAATTTTCCCAGTCTTTATTTTGAATTTCAAGAGAAATAGGGCTGCCGATAGTTATACCGTGTCTTATTCCGGATAAAATTTTGGCGGTATCTTTTTCAATTTTCATTCTTCCGCCTCTGCCAAAGCCAACCTGACGACGTTGAAGTTGAGAATTAATAAAATCTTCACTTATATGAACACCTGAAGGCATTCCCTCAACAATTGCATTTAAACACTGTCCGTGAGATTCACCTGCTGTTAAAAATCTGAATATCATTTTCTGCCCTATTTATATATATACGATTTAATTATATCAAATAAAGTGAAAAATAAAAAA
>CANQNX010000062.1 GCA_947625345.1 Candidatus Gastranaerophilales bacterium | reverse complement strand
AATTGGAAAAAAGAACATAAATAATAAAATACTCTTTTCAAATTTCAAAACATGAACTATATTATAAATTATATACTAACGGAGATTTGATATGAGTAGCGAAAATATAAACAATAATTCTCAGACTGTACAGAAAGTTAAAAAAGACATCAAAAAGAAAAAATTTGTAAATACTTCGGGGCAAGGCCCTAATGCACATGTACCTCAAGTAATTGCTAAAGAATTTAATTGGGGTGCTTTTTTAGGCAATTGGATTTGGGGATTATTTAATAAAACTTATATTACTTTACTTATATTAGTTGCTGCATTAATTCCGATAGTTAACTTTATTGCACCCTTAGCTTTAGCTATATGGTTTGGAATTAAAGGAAATACTTGGGCTTGGCAAAATAAAAGATTTAACGACATCAGAAGTTTTAATCAATATCAAAGAAAGCTGACAACAATATTTTTAGTTTTATACATTATATCAATTGTTATATCTTTAATTATTTTTATATCGGCAGGGGCTGCAATGTTTTCACTTATGTCTTCCCCTCAAATGTAATTGGTAAATATAATTTATAAAAATGTAATATGAAAAAGGAAAAAATATGAGTGAGAATCTTGATTATAATTCAAAATTTATAGGATTTAAAGGTGTAATAGGAAGACACGATTACTTCTTAAATCTGATTTATTTACTTTCAATAAATTTATTTTTTACAATCCCTTATAGTATATGGCTTTATTCAAAAATAAATTCGTTTGAAGACATGCTAAATACAAGCAAATATTTTACGGAATCGCCGATTTTATTAAAATCTTGGATTTTAATCGGTACTTTGTTTATTACAATTGTAATGGTATCAAATATATTCAGACGTTTAAACGATATAAACGGAAAAGTTAATAATATTTTGAATATCTTATATTCAATTCCTTTTATATTAACGTGTTTTACATATTTTATGCCTTTAATCTGTCAGATAACAGTTGCTATCTTATGTTTTATAATGGGTCTGATACTTTTATTTAAAAGCGGTAAGGAAACTTCTCAATTACCCTATGACTATAAAAATGAATTCAACTGGGGTGCATTTTTCGGTACATGGTTATGGGGGTTATTCAATAAATCATTTATACCTTTATGGGATTTAATATTATTTTTTACTCCTTGGAGTTTTTATTTCAAACTCATTTGCGGTTTAAAAGGTAATGAATGGGCATATAAAAATAAAAAATGGGATGATGTTATAAAATTTAATAAGTCACAGGAAAAACAAACAACAATATTCATAGTACTATACCTGATTGTAATTCCGGTTATACTTTTTGCATTAGTTGTTTTCGGTACTTTTTCACTATTTAACGGAATTAGTGATATGGAAAAAAATAATCCCGAAAAATTTAATAAAATAATGGAAACCGTGGATAATTCACAGAAAATGATTATTGATTCCTATTTTAAGTCATATGAAATTGGTGAAGAACAAAACAAATTTTATGTGGATTCTGAAGATTGGAATTATAAATCCTTCTCCGATAAATGTGATATGCTCAGATTTGCGGCAACTTTTGCGGCATCAGAAAAAACCAAAGCTCAAAAATCTAAAGACATAAAAGACATGAATTATTATTCTCAATATACCGAGTTAAAAATCACTAAATTATACAGCTCACAAACCAATAAACTTTTAGGTGAGTTTATTTGGTCAGATGATAATGCTAAAGACTTTAAGAGTATTCTTAAACAAAGCTTTAATTCATACCATTTTTATAATGATACAGATAAATAAATGATAAGTTTTGACTCGTTAACACTAAAATTATTTACGGAGGAAAATAAAGATTTCCTTATTGGCTCTAAAATTCAAAAAATACAGCAGCCAAAAAGAAATGAATTGATTTTTTTTCTCCGAAATAAAAATGAGTCTAAAAAGTTCTATATAAATTTTAACCCCGATTATCATCATTTATGCTTCATGTCGGAAGAAAACGAAGCAAAAAGAGATATAATAATACCTCAGAAAGCACCTATGTTTTGTATGCTTTTAAGAAAATATATACAAAACGGTAAAATCATAAACGTAATTGTCCCCGATAATGAAAGAATATTAGAATTATATTTTGATTATTATGATGAGTTAAATGAAAAAATACAATTGTGTCTCGCTGTTGAATTAATGGGGAAATACAGTAATGTCATACTGTATAATTATGATACAAATGTCATTATAGGCTGCGCTCATAATGTAAGTTCGGAAAAAAGCAGGGACAGAGAATTATACGGGATGCTTCCATATGTTTATCCTCCAAAACAAAAGAAAAAAAATCTCTTAAAAGTTTCTTTTGAATCCTTTTTTTCAAATATAGATAAAGATGACATATCAGGGAGTATTTCAAATTCATATAAATATCTTACGATGGCAGTCGTAAATGAGTTTTGGTCGCAGACACAGTCTTATGAAAAACTATACCAAAATTTAAAAGATTTTCTTTCTCAAAAATCTTATGAAGGATATATTTCAAAAGACTGTTCAAAATACTTTTTATTTCCGTTTAAAGATTCAAAAAAATGTAACAGCATCAATGAAATGATAGACGAATATTATGCATATAACCAGAATGAAAAAATAAAACTTCAATTAAAAAGTAAAATAATAAAATATATTCAAGCTCAATTAAAAAAATTAAATACTCTAAAAACAAAACAAACCGAACAGATAAATAAATCAGAAAAAGCAATTAAATATAAAAATACGGCAGATATAATCATGTCTAACCTTTATAGTTTGAAAGAAGGTATGAAAAAAGCGGAATTGTATGATTTTGAAGGCAATAAAATAATTGTGGAATTAGATGAAACAAAGACTCCGAAAGAAAATGCCAACAAATTATATAACCTGTATAAAAAGACAAAAGCAGCATATGAACATGCACAAATAATGATTACGGATACGGAATCTCAAATAATGTACTTTGAAGAAACGGCATATTATACAAACAATGCAAAAAATATTGATGAACTTAAAGAAATTTATAATGAAATAAATGAAGCTGAAACATCAAAAAAAGAAATAAAAAATGAAAATATAGATTTTATTGAATATGAAGGATATAAAATATACATAGGAAAAAATAAAAAACAAAATGACTATATTCTATCAAAGCTTTCATCGGGAGAGGATATATGGTTCCATTCTTTAAATGCACCGGGGGCGCATGTATTAATAAAAAATCCTCTTAAAAAACAAAAAATAGAAGATAATGTATTATTAAAAGCAGCTCAAATAACAAAAGAATATTCAGGACAAAAAAATAATTCAAAAACATCCGTAATATATACAAAAAGGAAATATGTTAATAAAGCCTCAAAAAAAACAGCATTTGTTACATATAAAAATGAAGTTGAAATTATTATTTAGTTTTTAATGTTATATCAGAGAAAACAGAATCTGATTTTGCTTTTTGTATATCAAATTCGGTTACTTTCGGGGCGGAATTATTATTCTGATTTTCCATATTAATACGTTTTTTAGTGGTTTTTTCATTAATCCAAGGGAGCATGAAACCTAAGAAAACAGGAACAAGAACGAGTACAGAGAAGGCTGTAAATCTTGAATTAATAGTCTTAGCTTTTTGAACCCAAGGATTATTTTTATTTTTAAATAAATCGGTTAATTTTTTAATTTCATCAGAATCTTTAGCCTTGGAAAGAACTTCTCTTATTGTGTTATTATCGGAAACAGACAGCTCTTTACCTTCTTTTTTGAGCAAATCGGAAACAATGGTTTTAGATTCATCAGTCAAAGAAAATACTTTAGAAAGGTTACCGCCTTGTCCGTCAATAAAATCACAAAAACCTTTAATACCTTCTTTATATTTATCTATATTACTGTATTTTGAAATAATTTGGTCAGATGAAAGCATCTGAACACCTTTAATAGGTCTTAAGTAATCAAAAATGCGTTTAAAAATATTTTTATCCTTAAATCCCTTTTCTTTTGTTGCCAAAACAAAACCCGACTTATTTTCATTATATTTAGAGAAAGCTTTTCTCAGTTCTTTTTCAGCAAAACACATCGTGGCACAAGTAACGGCATCACGTCTGATAATTTCTTCTTTATCGTATTTATCTTTAGCATTTTTTATTCTCGGGAATAATATACCGAAGCCCATAACACCTAAAAGTAAGGGGAATGAAAGGTTTACACCCTGAAATTCAATACCGTTTGTAATTTTTCCGACAATACTATTACCCGAAATTTTATCAACAAAAGAAGAAGCCGAACCGAAAGACGGTTTTGACTTATCTGTTTTATTATTATCAGGTTGTTCTTTTTTATGATTATCTAAATTTTTATCATTTAAGGTTTCTTCTTTCATTAAACCTTTTAATCCCGCATTAGATTTACCTTCCGCTTTATTATAAAGTTTAGGAACGAATTGGAGAAAAGAAAGGACAACGGCATAAATAAAAATATTAGCACCGAATCTGCCTATTGCTTTTTTATTAACCAAATCGGAAACATATTTTTTTATGGAATCGGGACTTTTACCTTTAGCCTTTTCAACCAAGTCATCGGCATAAGAAGTCATAAACGAAACAACATTTTTAAAAGGAGCGGCGGCTCTGTTTGAAACCACAGCCTTAGTGAAATCAACATTAGCAGCATCTGATGCACTGTTTTTAACTATTGTAGAAAATTCGTCAGATAATTCGGTTATTATTTTTTTATTATTTTTAACATCAGATAATTTTTTAGCGAATTCCGAAGCTTTTTTAATTGTGAGTTCTGAGGCTTTTTCTTCCGATTTTGCGTTTTTAAGTATTTCGGTAAAAGTATTTTTATAAAAATCAGTTTTACTGATAGCCTTACCTGCTTCATCTAAGGGATGAGCAGCGTGAATATCACCAAAAGATTTAATAAATTTAACCGGAACTTCAGTAGCTTTACCGAATAATTTTTTACCTGCGGAAATTAATATTGCAGGAATAATAAACATACTCGGCCCCGTAATCATTTCTCTTGTAAGTTCTTTTAGTGCGAACTTAGTATTTTTTTCTCCGTGGTTTTCCTTAGAATTTCTTTTTAAGCCCATAAAAGGACGAGGAAGGTTAGTTCCGAGCATATCCTGCAGAGTAAAAGATACAAACAATCCGCCGTTTTCAATTAAATCAGCTATAAACAAACAAAATTTATCCACACCTGCAAATGCGCCTTTAAAAGAAGTATTATTTTGAGCATGTGTTGTATTACTTAGTATGGATTTGTTATTATTTTGTTTTTTGTTTTTATTATTTCCAACTCTGTTTGGAGTATTGTAACTTAATCTGTTTACTTGCATATAGCTAATGTTTATTATCTGACTGTACTGTATCCGCTAAATTCTAACATCCCTAAAACAATAAAGTTGCCATGTTTTTGACTTTTTATATTTATTTTTTACAAAAGTTAAAAGAATTTCCTAAAAAACTATACAATAAGAATTAAGATTTTAACAGTATTTTTAGTAAATTTTTTTTAATAAATAAAATTAAAATACGGAAATAAGAGTAAACGGGACAAATAATATTATTGATGTCTCTTTTACTAATTTTTCTTCCTTAATTGAAAAAATTAAGGGAGTTTTTTTATGGTTGAAGAATAACAATTTTTTCAGTAATATCAGGGACCTCATTAACGGAAGAAGGTTTATTCTGCCAGAATTTTAAATAAATATAAGCAGGATATTTAATATCAGGGTTATTATTTTTTCTGAAATCCAGCTCATTTTGAACCGGTGAAGCGTTATTACAACCCCCTTCCACCCCGCAGGAAAATCCGAGGTGAATAAAATCTTTGAATTTTACAATGGTATTACCCACATTATCAGGATTGGTAAATAACAGATTATAAGTTGATTTATCTCTGTCTAAATAAACGTATTTATATCCTAAATCACGGGCATTAATTCCTTTAAATTGATAAAAGTCAAATTGATTTTTAAAAGGGAGCCTTAAATATTCAACTTGAATTATATTATTTGGCTTGTCATAAAAAGCTCTTAAAGGGAAAATAAAATTTTTCATACTATTGCAAAATTTTTCCGCATAATTATTTTGGCTTGAGAAATGGAAAGGATAATCAATACTGACAAGGATTCCGGGATTTAAAATATCTCTTGATTCTTCAGAGAACCCGTCAATATTTGAAACTCCGTTAACATTGCACATATTAATTGAAATCCAAGGTTTTTTATCTTCAATTGCCCCAAAAACAAAATCCTTCGGCTCATAATTTTTGTTTGCGAAAATGGAAGAAGCTACAGCAGCTTTACGTTTTTCTAAAATTTCTTTTTTTGTCATATTATTAAAATTTTCGGGAAAATTTAAATGAAAGTATGTTATTTCTTGAGTAACGTTGGGTTTGTTTTTTATTTTATGTGAGTATATTTTTTTAGATTTTTGATTATTATCTGCGGTTTTTACGATATTATCCGAAGATTTATTATCGGATGAATCGTTATAAAATAATTGATAACAACCCATAATAATAATAAATAAAATACATGCAACAAATAAATAATTTAAAATTTTATCTTTCATCATACTATCCTTAAAATTATTTTATATTTCTGTCAAAAAAAGAAGCAATTTCTTTAATGGGTAAAAAGTGAGAAATTGGTCTGCCGTGGGGGCAAGTATAAGGGTTTTTTGTTTTTCGTAATTTTTTAACAATTTCTTCCATTTGCCAAAGAGTAAGTTTATCACCTGCTTTAATTGCGGCTTTACAAGAAGTTGTTATAAGAATTTTTTCTTCAAGAGTATCAATATCGGTATCGGGAGAATTTTTTAAATTAACAAGCAATTCCGACAAGATGTCCTTAGGTTTAATATGGGAAAGGAGTTGAGGAATTTTTTTAAAAATTACTTGGGTGTCTGAAATTTTTTCGATTTGATAACCGAATTTTAAGAGATTCTGTTTTGCATTTATCAAAAGCTCACAATCTGAAGGCTCAACATCAAGTACATCAGAGACTATAAGGAGTTGAGAAGCAATTTCTTTTGAAGATTTAAGCTTTTCATAAATATATCTTTCATCAGCAATGTGTTGATCAATGATTTCAAGGTTATCATCATTTTCAACCAAAATAAAAGTATTTTTCAATTGTCCGATAACATTAATTTGTTTCATAACTGAGGGAGTATCAAATTTTAGCTCCATATTACTTTGTTCAAATTCTAAAGGTTTTTTATTTTTTTCAACAGAAACGGAAGATATTTTAGGAGGTGAAACGGGTTCTATGGGAATATGAGATTCATCAAACATTCCGAATTCGGGCATTTTTGGTTTTTGGAATGGCACTAAATTATCATTTAAGGGAGTGTTATTATCCGAATTAATTTTATTAGCAGATAAAGCGTAAGCAACTGCACTTTGAACGAAACTGAAAATTTGATTGGGATTTTTATATCTTATTTCACGTTTAGTAGGATGAGCGTTAACATCAATATCTTGGGGATTAATTTCAAGATTAATGACAACAAAAGGGTATCTGTTAGAGGGCAGCATATTTTTATAAGCGATATCAATAGCTTTAGATATCACGCTGCATTTAACCATTCTTGAATTAACAAATGTATAAACTGATTTTTTACTTGAACGTGTATAAGAGGGCAGAGAAACGAAGCCTGAAATTTTAATATGAGAAAAAGAATCTGATTTATTAACTTCCCTCAATTCATTAATAACTGAGGGTGAATAGATATCTGATATTCTTGAAAGTAAATTTGAGCATTTAGGCGCATTAATAACATCAGTATTATTATTTTTCAAATTGAAAGAGATTTCAGGATGAGAGAGAGAAAGAGAATTAACATATTCTTGAATGTAAGCGAATTCGGTTTTAGGAGACTTAAGGAATTTGAGTCTTGCAGGCTGATTATAAAACAGGTCATTAACCTCCATAATAGTACCAATTGCGCAACCTACTTTAGATGATTTCACAACGGAATCAGAGGCTTCAACTTTAGTACCGTAATCAAAATCTACAGTTCTTGTGGTGCAAGTAACTTTAGCAACGGAAATAATACTTGCAAGTGCTTCTCCTCTAAAACCCAAGGTGGTGATATTAAACAGACCATTCTCATCAGAGAGTTTACTTGTGGCGTGTTTTGTGAATGCCAATTGAATATCATCAGGGTGAATCCCCGAGCCGTTATCAGCGATACGAATATTACGACAGTCGTTAGACACGGCAATTTCTATTTTAGAAGAGCCTGCATCAATTGAATTTTCGACAAGTTCTTTAACGACGCTTGCCGGTCGTTCAATAACTTCACCTGCTGCAATTTGATTTATAAGATTAACGCTAAGTTGTTTAATTCTCGCCATAAGAGTATTTTAATACATTAGAAAGAAATAGGAGTAAAAGTAAAAAATAATGTTACAAAATTTATTTGGGTGTATAATCAAAATATGCGGGTGTAATTCAGTGGTAGAATGTTTGCTTCCCAAGCAAAATGTCGCGAGTTCGAGCCTCGTCGCCCGCTAATAAAAAAGCTTTACCGAAGGTAAAGTTTTTT
>CANQNX010000061.1 GCA_947625345.1 Candidatus Gastranaerophilales bacterium | reverse complement strand
TGCTCCTGAACCTACAGAACAACCAAGTGAAACTTGTGCACCATCAGTAACAGATGATCCTGTTGATGATAATCCTTCTAATCCGGTTGAACCTGATCAAACATGTGAACCTTCTATTGGAGATAATCCGGTTCCTGAAAGTTCAAGCGCTCCGGTTCAAGATCCAAGTGATGATGACGAAACTTCTGTACCTCAACCGGATCCTACTTGTGAACCGAATGATGTTGTAGATACTCCTGTTGAAGATTTACCTCCTGAACCGGTTGATTCTAATGATAATATATCAGATGAATCTTCAGATAATTCTCAAGTAGCTGACCAACCGGCACCAAATCCTTCTGATTCACAAACAGTTGAAACTGAACCCTCAGAAGAAGAAAAACCGCTTCCGTCTGAAAACGAAAATGATTCTTGTGACTCAGATAATATACAAGATGAAGTAGTTGAAGAAGATTATAGTTCTTCCGCAGCTAATGAAACATATGACGAACCTGAAGTTGAATCATACAGTGAACCTGAAGTTGAATCATATAGTGAACCTGAAGAATCATATTATGAACCTGAAGAAGAATCATACGAATCTTATGATGAACCGGTAGAAGAGTCATACAGTGAACCTGAAGTATCATATGATGAACCTATACAGGTTGCTTCTAATAATCCTAAATCTATAGGTGGTAAAATTGGTTCATTTATTTTAAATAAAATAAGCGGTAAATCTGATAATAATAAAGGCGACGATGGTATATACTTCGTAGTATAGTTATTGTAAGATTTAAAAATACAAAATAAAACGGCAATTTGCCGTTTTATTTTTTTTGTTGTGTGGTGGACTTATATATAATTCTTTCACTTGTAATTTACTACTCCCTGTCCTAATGAATTACTCCTTTTCCTGACGAATTACCCATTGTCATGCTGAACTTGTTTCAGCATCTAATTCGGCATCTCTTGTTTTCTCAATGTCATTCTGAGAAGCGGAGGAGCGAGCTCAGAATCTCATGCCTTGAGACCCTGAAATAAATTCAGGGTGACCTGCATAGCAGGCTTAAAACTTGCTCAAATTATTTATAATAGATTCTATTGTTATTTTGCAGCGGCAGGCTTAAAACTTAACTAAATTATTTATAATAAATTCAGCTATTTTGCGGAATTTGCTATATATCCCTTTTTATATATTTCTTTCTTTTTTTATCATTTCTTGAAAATCGTTTACAATTTCTCGCCAAGTTTCTACAACAACATCATTTTCATTTAATGAATCTTTTGATATACCGGCATGATGAATTAAAGGAAGAAGTTTGTCTTCGCTTATTTTAACGGATTCATTTAAGTCATCATCAGTATCATTACATACAAAATAGCCGTTTCCGTTTTTATCTTGTTCATATCCTATAACGGTTATTTCATGTCCGCCGTCAACCTTATTATTTTCATCTAAATGAGTATAGCCTATAATAACGTTGTGACCTGATTCTAAAGATTTTAAAATATGTTGTTTAGTTTCTTCTCTTTCACAGTTATAACCAGTGAGATAACCGTTTTCATCAAGGTTTTGATATACTACTGATATTATAGGTCTTTCAAATAAAATTTGTTCTCCGAAGGTTTTTTCAAAATCGGTCAAACCTGCGTTATCAGGGTTAAATTTACCCGTTCTTTCATCCGTTAGTGCATTATATGTCGATTGTGAACATAAGTTTAATATCGCAGATTGTATTAAAACATCAACACAAGAGCGTTCTTTTTCATCTTTGTATGATGTTTGAACTCTCGCTCTTACTATTGCATTTCTGTCCGGTTTGATGTTGACTGATACATCATTCCAATTCGGAGCTATTTTATAATCCGAATTAAATTCTCTAAGCATCCAAATTGAAGATGCAAAACCGTCTGAAATATCGGATAATTTAATATTTTTATTAACACTATAATTTTTGCTGCTTAATCCTTCCGCAAATCTTGCAAATTCAGCAGGTTTTCTGCTTGCTAAATTAAATTCCATACTTGCTGCAACACAAGAAGAAGAAAATATTGGTGAAGTCGGTACATCCATGCCGGTTTCAGATTTTATTTGATTTGCAACTTCTATCGGTATATCACCAAACTTTTGTGTTATGGAAAACGGATTATCTAAGGCTTTAATGACTTCTTTTATTATTATTCCTTTATCCAGTCCCTGAATACGAGGTTCTTTTGCTATTTTAATTAAGTTATCCATAACTGTTGAACCGTCATTGGAACTGTTGTCATTTAAAATGCCTTTTTTATTGAGGCTATCTAACATTAATTTAGATTCCTTATCAAGATAACCGTTCAAAGCTTTTAATTGACTGTTTGTGATATTCTCTTCTTTTTTTCCGGCTTTACCAAATGAAAGATAGTATGCTTTATAATTTTCACTTGAAGGTTTTTTAGTATAAAAATTATTCATTTTTTCTGCAAATGAATTGTTCTTTGCAGGGGTAACTTTTATATTGTGATTCAATTTATCAGAATCAGTTGTTTGTATTTTTGAAATATTAAGCATACTAAAACCTTCAACTATATAAAAAAGAGATAGATAAAAAAATTGCCAATAATTAAAGTATTATTAATACTTTTTTAACATTTTTATTTAATTAAGGCCTGTATTTCTTTAAAATTTTTATGTTTTGAACTTCCTAACAATTCGAAAATTAGCATTTCAGTTGTTATTATTTGACAATTATTATGTCTTAAGCGCTTTAATGCCGAAATTTTATCTGATTCTTTTCTTGAGCCTGAGGCATCTTCTACGACATAAATCTCATATCCTTTATTAATTAAATCAAATGCCGTTTGAAGAACACATATGTGCGTTTCAATTCCGAACAGAACAATTTGTTTTTTATTAAAACTTTTTATTAAATTAACTAATCCCTCTTCTTTAAGTGCGCTGAAATTTGTTTTTTCAATATATTTTGCATTTGATAATGAATACTTAATAGCATTAAGAGTTGTGCCTAATCCTTTTGGGTATTGCTCGGTTATTAGCGTCGGAATATTTAAAATACCTGCAGCTTTTGCAATTTTTTCAGCATTTATACCTACAGTTTTATCATCTAACATATTAACTAATTTTTCCTGAACATCAATTATCATTATCAGACAATTTTCTAAATTAACAGTATTCATTAATAGCTCCTGTAATGTAAGTTTATTATATAATTATATTAATATGGAAAAGATAAAAAATATACTTACATCAAAAAAATGTTTAAAGATAATAGCCGGAGCAGGAAACGAGGATACAAAAGAAGTTAAAAAACTTTCTTATGTATATGCGAAGGCGGGTTTTGACATAATTGACGTATGTGCCAAAAGCGATGTAATAAAAGCTGCAAAAGAAGGAATCATAATGTCAGGGAATGACATGGCTATTTGTGTAAGTGTCGGGCTAAAAGACGATATTCATTTTGCAAAAGCGGTTATTAACAGGCAAAAATGTTCATTATGCAAAAAATGTATTGATGTTTGCATGCGTAATGCCATTTTTTATGAGGATGAAAAAGTTTTAACAGATGAAAAGAAATGTATAGGCTGCAGACAGTGCTTAAAAGTTTGCGATAACAATGCAATATTATTTGAACAACAATATAAATTAGCGCATCAAATGCTTCTGCCTGTAATGTCAGATGATATAGATTGTGTTGAATTTCATTGCAGTTCTGATGATGAAACATTAATTACGGATTCATTTACTAAATTAAAAGCGTTGTATAACGGAACAATTAGCATTTGCCTCGATTCTTCAAAATTACCCGAGGATAAAATTATAAATCTTTTAAAAAATATCATATCAATCTCCGATAATATTATGATACAGGCTGACGGTAATCCTATGTCAGGATACAGCGATGATTATGAATCTTCTCTTAAGGCTGTATTATTCGGTAAATTAATAAGAGAATCAAATATAAATACTTTTTTAATTCTTTCGGGCGGTACAAATTCTAAAACTACTAAACTTGCTAAAGATTACGGTGTGAATATAAACGGTGTTGCACTTGGAAGTTATGCAAGGAAAACAGTTAAAGATTTCATATCAAGTGATGACTTTTTTGATAATGAAGATTTGCAAAAAATGGCTATAAATAAGGCTGTCGAATTAAAAAATAATTTAATGGAATATTTAGTATTTTGATATTTCTTCAAAATATCTTTCAATCGCTTTATAGCCCGAATATATTTCGCTTGTAATATTTACATATCTTGAAGCTGCGAGGAATTTTAACTCTTTTGCTCTGATTTGTATTATTTCATCAGCATCATTTTTTAAATTTTTATCAACAGAAGTTGACCATTTTTTAAGGAAAGAAAGTTCCTCGTTAATTTGCTTAATTGTTGAAAATTCAAGTGAATTGAAGTCATACTTTGCAAGCAAAGCACGCTCTTTATTATTAATACGAGGTTGAACCACGGGGGTACCGTATACTTTTTTTATTACCATGTAATTATCTGCGGTTCTTCTGTGAATTTCGGGAACCTCACCGCGAGCTAACATTGCTGCCATGCTCAATGAACTGAATCTGTCATCATTCCCGGAAAGAGAACTCATATTTGTGCTTTCTATATAAAGCTTATTATTTTTATTAATTATTGTAGTGTTAATTGTCCCCATCTCCATATAGTGTAAAATAATCTATAAATTATAATAAAACTTCAATTAAAATTTGTCATGATATTTTATGCATTTATTAAGATATTTTGTCAAATTTTTTACAAATGAAAAATTAATGTGGAATGAAAAATTTTTAGAATATAATAATAGTATGTTTAAGTATGATGTAATAGTAGTAGGAGCAGGACACGCAGGATGTGAAGCGGCAATGGCTTGTGCAAAATTAGGCGCAAAGACATTATTAGCATCACTAAATTTGGATAATATAGCTTTAATGCCTTGTAACCCTGCAATCGGTGGGCCTGCTAAGTCATGTTTGGTTAGAGAAATAGATGCCCTTGGCGGCATTATGGCAATTGCAGCAGATGCTACTTATATGCAATTAAAAGTTTTAAATTCTTCAAAAGGACCTGCTGTAAGAGCTTTAAGAGCTCAATCGGATAAGAAAGAATACATGAGATATGTACGTTCATTATTGGAATCAGAGCGGAATTTACAACTTAAACAATGTACAATGACTGAACTTTTGGTTGAAAATGACGAAGTCAGAGGTTTGAAAGACGAATTTGGACAAGAATATCTCGCTCCTGTTGTAATTCTTACGACAGGTACCTCTTTAGAAGCACGTATTTGGGTCGGACTCCAATATTTGGAATTCGGAAGGTTGGGAGAAGCAAGTGCAAAAGGTCTTTCACCTTCATTAAAAAAACTCGGTTTTACAATGGGCAGACTTAAAACGGGTACTCCTGCAAGAGTCGATGCGAGAACAATTAATTTTGATAAAATGACAATTCAACCGGGAGATGAAAACCCTTCATTTTTCTCATTCTTACCTAACAGACCCGTTAGAAAACAGTATCCGTGTTATTTAACAAGAACAACTTCATTAACGCATGAAATAATAAAAAATAATTTGGATAAATCACCGATGTATTCGGGATTAATTCACGGAGTGGGCCCGAGATATTGCCCTTCAATTGAGGATAAGGTTATCAGATTTGCTCATAACCCTTCTCATCATATTTTTATTGAACCTGAAGGAAAAAATACATATGAAATGTATGTACAAGGTTTTTCAACAAGTCTGCCGGCTCAGGTACAAATTCAAATGCTTCAATCCTTGCCGGGACTTGAAAATGTTCATGTCATGAAGCCTGCTTATGCGGTTGAATATGATTACATGCCTGCAGTTCAATTAAATCACACTTTAATGACAAAAAAGATAAAGGGACTATTCTGTGCAGGGCAAATAAACGGGACATCGGGTTATGAAGAGGCTGCGGCACAAGGTTTATTTGCAGGTATTAATGCTTCTTTATATCTTCAAAATAAAAAAATGATTACTCTCTCAAGAGAATCCTCATATTTAGGTACTTTAATTGATGATTTGGTTACTAAAGATATTAATGAACCATACAGAATGTTAACTTCACGCTCTGAATACAGACTTTTATTAAGACAGGATAACGCTGATGAAAGACTCACAAAAATCGGGCATGATGTCGGATTAATAAGTGATTTAAGATATAAATTATATAATGATAAGCAAGATACAATTGAAAGAGAAATAATTCGATTAAATAATGATAAAATATCACCGTCTGAAAAAGTTAATGAAATTTTGGCAAAGTATAATGAAAATATTGACAGAGGTATGAAACTGTCAGAACTGTTAAAACGTCCGAATATTAATTATGAAGTTTTGACTTTAATTGATGATAATACAAAAAAATTATCATTAAGCAGAGATGTATATGAACAGGTTGAAGTAAAAATCAAGTATGACGGATATATTAAGCGGCAATTAGAGCAAGTAAGTATGGCAGATAAATTAGAAAAAATAAAAATTCCCGAGAATATAGATTATTCTCAAATTGACCATATTTCAACCGAAACAAGAGATAAGCTCTCTAAAATAAGACCTGTAACATTGGGGCAAGCTTCAAGAATTGGCGGTGTTAAACCTGCCGACATATCTGTATTAATGGTAATGATTGAATCACACAAATTAAAAATGAGCAAATAAAAAAGAGGTGTTTTACACCTCTTTCTGTATAAAATAAAGTTATTATTCAACTTCAATAGCGTTAACAGGGCAGCAATCAGCAGCTTCTTTAACACAATCTTCATTGCCTGCAATAGCTCCGGAATTAACAATAGCTTTATCTTCTATAGAAAATACCGCATCACATACTGATTCACATGCGCCGCATGCTATACAATTGTCATTAACTGTAACTTTCATAATTTCTCCTTTTTTATTTAGTAGTTTTATATCTTTAAAATTATACAGTGATTATATCAAAAAAAAATAAAAAATAGAAGGCAGGCAATCAGAAATCATTTAATAATTTACAAAATTCTCTGAAACTATTGATTTTGTTAAATTGTAGTATGGTAAGACGTTCTTTTTGTTTTAAGATTAAACCGTTTATCAAATGTTAAACCATTCAGAAATTAATTTTGCAACATAATCAAAAGAATTAATTTCTTCTAATCTTTTAGGGGTAATATTTTTATAATAGACGATAAGAGGAACCTGTTCTCTTGTATGGTCACTACCTTTAACGGTGGGGTCACAACCGTGGTCTGCAGTGATAATTAATAAATCTTCATTCGTCATAGAATTTATAATTTCCGGAATATACGAATCTATTTCTTCTATCGCCTTTGCATAGCCTTTATAGTCATTTCTGTGACCGTATAACATATCGGTATCAACTAAATTTGTGAATATAAATTCTTTATCATAGTTATCAATATTATACTTTTTAGTTTTTAATTTATTTAAATCGAGTTCATTTTTAATTGCTTTAAGTGTCAAATTAAGTCCTTCGGTATTACCGCCCGTGTGTATTGCGTGAGATATGCCTTTCCCGACAAAAATATCTTCTATTTTGCCTATGCCTAAGACAATGCCGTTATTTTGTATAATTTTATCCAAAACAGAATCTTTAAAAGGTTCTACGGAATAATCTCTTCTTAATGCTCCTATTCTGACGGGTTTAGAATCAACAATATGATAAGGACGAGCTATAACTCTTGATACATTGTATTCATCAGTTAATATAGAGCGTGCCGTTTCACAATATTCATATATTTTTTCAAGAGGAATTACATCAATATCTGCAGCTATTTGAAATACACTGTCTGCGCTTGTATATATAATAGGGAATTTTGTTTTGGAGTGTTCTTCATGCAATTCTTCAATAACTTTTGTACCTGATGCAGGATAGTTTGCAAGAATTCCTTTACAGCCTGTTTGTTGTATAAATTTATCAATAATTTCTTTTGGAAATCCGTTAGGGTAGACTTTAAAAGGTTTTTCCAAAATAAGCCCCATCATTTCCCAGTGTCCTGTTGTGGTATCTTTGCCCTTTGATGTTTCTTTCATAATTCCATATTGTGATATAGAATTATTGTTAAATGGAATTCCTTTTACATCAGCTAAATTGCCAAGTCCGAGTTTATAAAAATTCGGTGCATTTAAACCGCCGTTTTTATCTGCAACATTGCATAATGTATTACATTCAAAGGTATCACCGTATTCTTCGCAATCTTTCATTGCTCCTATACCCATTGAATCTATTACTATAACTATTACTCTTTTCATTATTATTTTCTCCGCATAACTTTATAAAATATATCATAATTTACATAAAAAAAAAGTTCTTTCGAACTTTTTAATTAAATCCCCAATCTATCCTCTTTGATTAAATCTATTTTAAATTAATGTCTTACATATTCCTTTTTTCTCCCCAAGAAATTGAGCCACCACTCCTTCCGTATTATTTATTCCCTTTTCTCTCCGTGTTATTAATAGTAAATCTTACCATTTCTAATCTCAAGGTTAATTTTTTTAATTATTTTTTACATTTGACCATGCCCCTTAATACTGTAAAATAAACTAATTTTTACATTCGTTAATAATTGTATTTTGTACATTTTTTGTTAATTTTAGCTTGACAGTGTCATGTCTAATAAATTTGTAGGTTATGACTTAAATTCTAATTTTTTATAAGTTCCAATTTATTAAATTATTAAAGAC
>CANQNX010000060.1 GCA_947625345.1 Candidatus Gastranaerophilales bacterium | reverse complement strand
TTGTATATTTTACACTCTATTTTTTTAATTTTTTATATAAAAATTTGAGTTTTTGTAAAATTTCATGTCAAAATTTAACATTATGTCAATTTTTTAGCATCAATTTACTCCAAATACACTCTGTTTTTGAAAAAAATTATAAAAATAACAAAAATTGCACAAAAAATCACTAAATTATGCAATATTTTCCAAAAATAAAAAAAATAAATATACTATCTTGTATATACTCTTGATAAACGTGCTTTTAATCTGCAAATGAGCTCATAATTGATAGTTCCTAATATTTCAGCCCATTCATTTATGGAAATTGATTCTCCCATATCTTCCCCGATTAAGGTAATTATATCCCCTTCTTTTGCATCTGACCCTGTTATGTCAAACATCATTTGATCCATTGTGATATTACCGATTTGAGGATATTTTTTTCCGTTAATCATACCGCATATTTTATTTGACAACCTTCTGTCAACACCATCGGCATATCCGATAGGAATAGTAGCTATAGTTGTTTCTTTATTTGTTATATAAGTATGAGAGTAACTGACTCCCTTATTTTTATGCGCATTATGTATATTAATTATTCTTCCTTTAAGACTCATTGCAGGATATAGTTTTGGAACATATCCGCAGCTTTTGGGTAAATCAGGTATAAGTCCGTATATTGAAAGCCCTAATCTTACCATATTATAATTATCACACTCATATCCGCAAATTGTAGCAGCAGTATTAAAACAATGCAGAATCAATCCTTTAGTATCGGAATTTGAAATTATATAATTCCATATATCAAGCTGTTCTTTCGTCTTTGCTTCATCTTCCGCACAAGCAAAATGTGTAAAAATTCCCTGAAGTTCTATTGATTGCATACTTTGAACTTTTTTAACAAAATCAATTGCTTCATCTTTTCCGACACCGATTCTGTTCATGCCGGTATCCAATTTTATATGCGCTTTTGTTTTAAGTCCCGTTTTATTATATGTCAAATCTGCAGCCTCAAGATGCTCTTGAAGAAATAAAGACAATGATATATCATTTTGTGCCGCATAATCAAATGCCCAAACAGGAGCAGCACCAAGCACCAAAACAGGTAAAGTAAATTTATTATTTCTAAGCTCCATTCCTTCATCAACTGATGCTACACCCAAGTAATCCACCCCCGAAGCAATAAGAGTCGGAGCAATCATTGAGCTGCCGTGCCCGTATGCATCGGCTTTTACGACCGCCAAAACTTTTGACGAGGGTTTCACAATATTTTTTAATGCATTAATATTTTTTTCTATTGCATCAAGGTTTATTTCTACCCACGCATCTCGTTTTGTATTTATATTTGATAATCTTTGAAACTTCATACTAATATGATAACTTAAAATTATAAGTTATAATACTTTTATGAAAAAATTTTTTAAATTTATATCAAAATATAATATAATTTACTTCCTGCTAATTTTTATAATTGTATATATTCTATTTGAAAAATACAAATATAATATTTATTCTCCGTATTCGGACATAGGCAGAGAATTGTATATTCCATCTCAAGCTATAGGGCAAAATGCTCTATACGGAAATGTTTTTATGGTTTATGCTCCCTTAGGATATATTTTAAACGGACTGATTACAAAATGTTTTTCAAACAATATAAATGTATTCTTTAATATAGGGTTATTTTTTTCCGTAATGAGTCTTATCCCTGTATTTTTAATTTCAAACATATTCAACAATAAGTTAATATCTTTGTTCATAACAATGCTCGTTATTTTTACATGCACATTTTTCCCCTCCGTTTCAAACTGGATAACTCCATATTCTTATTCAATGCTAATTGCAATGTGTACAATATTATGGGCTATGTATTACCTCTTAAAATACATAAAATATTCAAAAGATAAATATATTATATTATCCTCTTTATTATACGGATTAAGTATTTGCACAAAATATGAGTTTATTTTTTTTATACTTCTTATAATCGGTATTTTATTTTATAAAAAAGCATCAAAATCCTTAATTGGAAAATGTATAGGGTCAATATTTACGATTCCGATTTTAACATCATTAGTAATTTTGTTTCAGGGAATTTCAACAGAATCCTTTTTTACGTCAATTAAATACATAATTAAGTTATCACAATCAAATTCCGTTAAATATTTTTATACATACAACGGATTTATACCTTCAAAGGAATCAATTTTAAATGCAATATATTCAACTAAAGCCGACTTTATATACATTTTTGAAAATATAAACAGGTATATATTAAAATTATCTCCCTTAACGGATATACAACCGAATTCTGTTTCCTTCAGAATGTCAGGTTACTTATGCATAATTTTAACTGTAGGCTATATAATAACTTTATTTTATAAAAAACATAAAATCAGATTGGATATAATGTATTTATGTCTGTCGATAGGGGCAATACTAACTTCAATAAAGTGCATAGGCTCAATATCTTTTGAAATATACGGAACTTTTTTCTTCCCTCTCATTATTATTACAATAATTTCTTTTTTAACAAAAAATAAAATGGGAAAGATTTTTAAAAGAGTATTTTTGCTCATATTATTGTCAGTTTCTTTATTTTACTTTTTGGACAATGAGAGAAATATTCAAAAAGCTGATTTTATGGAATTAAAATCAAGTAAAGGAATTGTTAAAATAAAATCGGTATTCTATGAGGAGACTAAGGAGTTAATATCATACATAACAAAGAATACAACATCTGAAGACAGCGTATTAATAATTCCCGAAGGTACATTTATAAATTATTTAACTGACAGAAAATCCGATAATAAACTATATTATTTAATTCCGCCCAATACCGAAATTTTTACGGACGAAGAAATAATTAACGATTTAAAAAAGAATCCGCCCAAATTAATAATATTTCACAATTTAATGTATAAAGAATATGCCCAATCATCTTTTAAAAATTCCTATGGAAAAAATATATATGATTATGTAAATAAAAATTTCAATTATCAAACAACAATAGGTAATAATAACTTCAAGTTTTATATATATAAAATATGATATACTGTAAAAAAGAGCAGAAAAATGGAAAAAGAAGAACAAATAAAAATTACGGAAGAGATGCAGGCTGTTGTTGAACAAATGAGGCTTGATGATTTGGAGGAAAATCCTTCATTAATTGAGGAAACTTTTGAGTGTTCATGCTGCGGCAAAACAAAATGTCCGGCAGGTTCAATACAATACGGCAAATACAGACTTTGTAATGACTGTGTACTATTAGCGGAATTGGGCTTTAAATTGGGTAAATTTAAAAATATAGAAGAATTGATAAAAGCAAAGGAAGACTCACGACTTGAAGAAATGTGTGAATTCATAAAGCAGCAGGAACAAAGAGAGAATAACTGATAATGCACAGACTAACATACTTAAATGACCATTTAAAGAAAGGAAGATTAATAAGGTGGCCGTCACAATGTTTTCCGCTGCCTGTTTATATTGCCCCCTGCAGCTGGTATTCTCTGTCTGATTCAGACAGATATATGTATATGAATATGGTCATAGACGCACTGAACGAATGGGAAAGAGTCGGCGAAGGAAGATACTCTTTTACGCTTGTTAATTCATTGAATGATTCACAAATGAACGTTGAATGGAGAAGAGTTGACAGAAAATCATTAGGTAATTGTTCTTTTAATTTTGACAAAGAATCAAGATTATATTCTGCAGAAGTATCAATCGGAATTTCCGACGGTATAATTCACAGACAATATATGGATGAAAATGAAGTATTTCATACAATTCTTCACGAAATAGGTCATGCATTAGGTTTAGGACATTCAAGAAATAATGAAGATATAATGTATACCCCACACCGATACGGGGTTGTAAGTTTATCCCAAAGAGATATTAACTCAATAAGATGGTTATATGACCTGCCTTACGGAACATCAATAGACAGTTTAAACAATGCATATTCAACAAGTTACGGGAATATTGACGATATAATAATGCACATTGAATCAGGTGAGGGTGAATCCGAATTTCAAAAGACCTTAAATTCAATACCGAGGGAAAAACGTGATTTAGAAGATGAACAAGCCCTGTTAGCGAGAATGAAAAAATTTCAAATATCAATACAAAATGTTAAACTTCCAAAAGAAATAGCAGATAAATTTAAAGATATGTAATTTTGTGATTAAATATAAAAAAGAGCAGTCGAGTAATCACGTATAAGAAAACTTATATGAGGAAAGTCCGGACACCTCAGGGCAGAACGACGGATAACATCCGCCGAAGGTAACTTCAGGACAAGTGCCACAGAAAAGTAAACAACCTTATAAATAAGGTTCAGGTGCAACGGTAGTGTAAAAGACTACCGGAGGTATTGAGAAATACCTGCCAGGTAAACTCCGTTCGGGTGCAAGATTGAACTAAAGGTTAAGGTGACCCGCCGTCTTTAAAAAAATCGCAAAGAGCAATAAGGCAACTTATTGCCAAGACAGATGATTACTTAGAAACAGAATCCGGCTTACGAGCTGCTCTTTTTTTTTAATTCATACCAAGACCTTTTGAAGACATATATTCTTCAAGCTCGGCAATACGAGCTTTATTCTCTTCATAATAAGGATATGCTTCCATTACCTTTTCACAAATATCCGTTTTATTGTTTTCAACATCTTTAGGATCAATTTTCGGACGTTTAGCCGCACTGACCGTTAAATCCAATTTTCTGTCAGCATCCAACCTTGACTGAATTTTAGGGTAATTTGACGCATAAATTTGCTTAGCAGAAGCTCTGTCTGTTAAAGCTGCAAACGCACATTCCATTAAATAACGGGTCAGCGCTGTTTCTACTTCTTCAATTTCTTTGTGAGCACGTTTAATTAAAGATTCTTCACCTATGTTAATACCGTCATTTTTACCTAAAGCATCTTTAATTTGATATTTTTTCTCAATTAATTTTTTATGAAGTTCAAAACCGACTTTAATTGTAAAAGGTAAAGACGGATTTGTTGAAATAAATGAAGGCATACCTATAAATCTGTTTAACCTTGAATCGGGATAAAGAATTAGTTTTTCGCAAGGGTATTCTTTATCATCAGGATCAATTGCCGTAGTATAGCGTTTATATAGTGTAGAAGAAAATATCTGAACTTCCGGAGGTTTCTCTCTGAATTCAAGATATGCGTGACCTGCGTAACCTTTTTTTATAAAACAGTCTTGATTCGGATATTCTTGCGCAATTTTGTTTAACAATAGCGCATCACCGGGAAGAAATTGAGCAGGCACTGTTTCTTTTGAAGCCTGTCCTAAATCAATAATATCTTCAAGATAGACACCTTTAAAAGATGCCGTATTCTTTTTCTCAGAAAACTGTTTGTTATTAAAATTATTAAATTTAGGGAGAGGGGAAATTCTCATTAGCGCTCCTATTTACTCATAAGAAATATAAACAAGTCAAAATTTGCCGAATAATTAAAACATGTAAAAAAAAATTAACATTTATTAATAAAATGTCAACAAAGATAATTTTTGAATTTTAAAAGAGTGAAAAGAAATCCGGCATCAGGTTATATGAAAATAAGTTCATCTTTCAACAGAACAGAAAACAGCCGAAACAATCAATCCTTTAAAGCAATACCTGCGAATCCGAAGTACATACCGGAGATGTTAGGTAAAATAGGGAAAGTAGCAGGCGAATACGTAAGTATGCCAGAACAAAAGCTATTTCTCGCTACAACCGCATTGATGTTTCAGCCTCTTATAGATTTAAAATTTGCTAATGAAGAGCAAAAAAATGATGCTGCGATAAAATCTGCCTCAAAAGCAATAGCAGGCGGTCTTACGGGGGTTACAATAAGAGCCGCTTTCTTAAAGATAACTGATCATTTTATAGGATTTAATAAACACAACAAGTTAAATACTCACTTTTTCCCTGATGCTTCAATTCACTTAAAAGAAACACGACCTGAAATTGCCAAATTATATATGAAACAGTACACAAAAACTCTTGGTACATTATTTGCCGTACTGTTTATGATTCTTTTCTCCAATTCTAAAATGGATGTACCTCTTACAAGCGACTTGCAGGATTTTATATCAGGCATAGCTAAAGAGAATAAGAGTTGGTTAACTTCATTGAAAGATGTCAAAAATAACCGATGCAAAAAAATAGCCGATTGGTTTAACAGGAAAAAGAAATTCGTTGAAAAAATAGGAAGGAAAATGGTTAAAATCGGCGATGTAATTATGAATGATTCCGACGAAGAACGACGAAAGGAGAAAGTAAATGCTAAATCCTAAGACGTTCTTAAAAGATTTCATTGTAGGGCCTATTTACAATTTTCATCAAAATTATGTAGGTAAATATGCCCGTCATACTTACTGCAAAAAAATAGCGAATTTCATATTTAACAGAAGCAAAGAAACAGCATTGATAATGCTGATTTTTAACAGCATATCAATAGTTTCAAGCCACTTATCTCAAATCGGAGGATTAAAAAAAAGTAAACGAGAAAATAAAGATTACTTGATTAATCAGGAAAGACAAGAATTAGGTTTGGATTTGTTGTTAACAATTATTCCTCCGTTTATCTTAAATAATTTTTTAATGAAAAAATTAGATTCGGGCGAATGGACAACAAAGAGTGCAAGAACATACTTAACAGACAGAATTGCACCTACAGTCGGAGCATCAAGAAACGAATTATACAATACAAGTCATATTAAACCATTCAAAGAGAATGTAAAAGACAGTGTTGAAGAATTTATTACAACAATAAAAAAATCAGGAAAACTTCCCAATTTTATAAATGATAAAATCCCTATGCCGGTTAAAAAGTTCGTAGATAAAGTTCCTATGGTTAGTATGGAAGATATAACAACAGACTTTGACCTTATAAAAAAAGGTCAATTCAAACAGTTTTATAACGGGAAAGCTTATGATGAAATAAACGGGCAGAGAAACGGAATGCTTATTCTTGCGACTATAGGATACACGGTAATCGCAAGTAATATTATAATGCCGATATTAAAAAATAAGCTTGCAAATCATTCATACAAAAAGCAATTGGAAAGAATGGGCGAAACTCCCGAAAGTATAAAAAGAAAAAAGAGGTTTGAATTTTATAATTCAACTCCGATTAAAATAGAAGAGCATTCTGTTTTCAATACATTTTCCGACAATAAAACAGCTTCAGCGGGAAATTATACAAAGAATCAACAAAATAACATATTTAAAAATTTTAATAAGTATACTTCTCAATCTAACGATTTGAGAATTTAGTATTTTTATATAATAATGAAGAGGGTTTTGTGTCCGTAGCTTAACAGGATAGAGCAAAGATCTCCGAAGTCTTTAGATGTGGGTTCAACTCCCATCGGGCACATTTTTGCATAAATTACAAATTTATACTATAATCATTGTATAGATTATTAGAAGGTGAGAAATGGCTAAAAATATAGATACCGTTCCGATAGAAGTCATTATTTTAACAAAAGACCATGAAATAAAAGGCAGTGTTCATGTTTCAAAATATACAAAAACAAACAGAGAACTTACCGATTTATTAAATGATAAAGAAAAAAGATTTTTAGCCGTAACAAATGCCGAAATTGTTGAAAGAAGCTCAAACAATCCAACACCGAGGAGATATAATTTCCTTGAAATTCATATTGATTGCATTATGATGGTACATCCTTCAAGTCAGGTAGTATTCAGAGAATACGGTAAAGCTCAGGAAGACATAGCACGTTTCAGAGAATTAAGAAATAAATTAAACCAAACAAAACCTTTTTAACTATGACTGATTATAAAAATATTTTACTGATAAATTTTGGCGGAATAGGCGATGAAATCCTTTTTATGCCTGTCATTCAAAGTTTAAGAAAAACGTTTCCAAAAAGCAAAATAACCTTATGTCTTGAAGGAAGAAGCAAAAGCTTTGTTAATCTTACTGATTTATTGGATGATTATTTTTGTATTGATATTAAAACCAAAAATAAATATACGGAAATGCTTAAACTTTATTTTAAAGCATTAACAGGTAAGTACGATTTAGTTATTTCCTCCGGTTCAAATCCTTTAATATCACTACTTCTTTTCTTTACGGGTATAAAAGAAAGAATCGGATACAAATCTTTTAAATATTCTAAATACTTATTAACAAAAGAGGTTGAACTTAACAAAAATCAATATGCGTCAAAAATGTATTTTGACCTTGTAAAACCCGTTACAAATGCGGAATTTGAGCTTCCTGTTATCAAAGCGGAAGACGAAGATAAAATATCAAATTCAGTACTTATTCATCCGGGTGTCAGTAAAATCAGTGTTTCAAAGAATATAATAAAAATATTTGATGCAACTGTATGGGCTGAATTAATAAAAAAACTCTTAGGAAAAGGGAAAAAAGTATACTTAGCCGGCGGCCCCGATGATGAAGGATGTATTTTAAAAATAAGAGAATCCCTAAAAGATACGGACTTAACCAACTTTACCGATTTATTCGGACAAACAAAAAATATATATGACTTAGTAAAATTAATTAAACAATCAGAAGTGTTAATATGTTCAGACTCTGCACCAATGCATATAGGTGTTGCAACGGGTACAAAAACTATTGCAGTTTTCGGGCCAACGAATGAAAAATTACTTTTACCGGAGTCGGATAAATTTATCGCAATAACAAACAACTCAGAATGTCGACCTTGTTTGTGGAACAAACGTCAAACAACCTGTAAAGAGCTTTATTGTTTAAACATTGATATCGAACAAATTATTTCTCAGGTTTAAATTGCCCGAATAAAATTATTAAAACCGTTATTTCCGTTAATATTACTCATAAAATAATTTATAAAAAAATAATTACCGCTTACAAGTATGTTTGATTTATAATCATTATATATAGTCATTAGGAGAAAGATTGTGCTGAAAGACAGATATTTTCCGCAGGAAATA
>CANQNX010000059.1 GCA_947625345.1 Candidatus Gastranaerophilales bacterium | reverse complement strand
ATAGTTCTTGAACTTATGGAAAAAATGAATTATGGTGTTGGTTCTATGACAAAAATGAGCCACGATGGCGGTATTGACGGAATTATTGATGAAGACGAATTGGGACTTGAGAAAATTTATCTTCAAGCAAAAAGATATTCAGACAATAAAGTTAATGAAAAAGAAATGCAAAATTTTGCCGGAGCTTTAGGGTGTTCTCCTGTTAGAAAAGGTGTGTTTATAACGACAAGCTATTTTGATGAAAGAGCAAAGAGAAAAGCAGAATCAATACAAGGTAAAGTTATAAGGCTTGTTGATGGCGAAGAGTTAACAAGATTGATGATTAAACATAATATTGGTGTACAAACTAAAACGAAAATAGAAATTAAAAAACTCGATGAAGATTTCTTCAACGATGAAGAATAATAAAACCAGAGTTGTAATATATATAATGAAATTAAAACATCCAAGAATGCACATGATTTAGAATAATTTTATATCTTATAAGTTATTGGTTCGATTAGTATATTTTGTACTCTTGTAATTTCTTCTATTTCGCAAAATTCTACTAAAAAATCACTAAAACCAATAACTATATGCATTAAATTATGATTAAGATAATATATTTCATCTATTTTATTATTTTTTGCGTAATATGCAGACAATGTTACACAATTTGGAGAAAATTCAAGATGAGATTCATTTATTAAAAAACTATGCTTATAAGCATTATGTAAATCATTTATAGTTGTAAAAATGTTTTCATATTTTTCATAGTTTAGCTCTTTTTTTATATTATTTTTTGCCCCTATTTCTGCTAATTGCCCGATCGAAGTGATTTTTATTTTATTCTTAGTTTCTATTTCTTTAAAATCAAAATATATGCTTAATATAGTAATTATGTCATCAATAATGCGTTTCATAATGTGAATAATCTGCTCTTTGTTATAATTAATAATAAATAAGTTGGAAATTATATTAGTTTGTTTTATTAAATAATCTTCCTGAAAACATTGTTCAATAAGGGTATTTAAATATTCTATTCTTTCAAAAATTTCTTGTCCTACAATTAAATTGTTTAATAAGTTAAATTTTGTTTGATATTTATTTATTTTTAGAACAATTGCTGAAGTTAGTGAAGGTTGTAGAATTAATCTTTTATCAATATGAAAGCCTTTATAATTACCTTTAAATCCAGAATCAAAGCTTTTTCTTTCAATTGTAATAGTTTTCAAAATAAATACCTCAATTTTAATTTAAAATATTAAGTATAATAGTAACATAAACTTATACTATAAATATTTTCTAATTTGAAGAAAATGGGACAAAATCGAATAGAAATTAGTAGTTTGGGGCAGTACAATTTTTTGATTTTTAGCCCTTAAATTCAAATATTGTCTGCATTTCATAAATTGTCCTGTTTCAGACAAGCAAAACCACTTGAAATCTGATTAAAAAAGAGTTAATATTAATGTGCAAAGGCTGAAAATAAGTCGTAGCAATAAATATAATATGTGCGGTTCGAATCCTTCCGTCCCACAATACTCAAACTACGTGATCCAAATAATCAAACTAAGTGTCTTTGGGCAGTTGGCTTCCTGTTTGGGTTTTAGCTGTCGGAAATAATCAGCTATCGCATACAGGCTCAGTCATCCTCACTTCGTTGCGGTGCTTCGCTTTATAAAACTACCCGTTTACAAAACGGTCTTTTTGGACTTTTTTTGGATAAACGGTTAGTATGATTATTACGGAAAGTTGAATTAAAACTATTCCCCCTATAAATGGACAGGACAAATGTAAATAACAGAAAGTATTGAAATTTTATAAAAGGTAATTGAAACGAGAGGGAAGTTATTTCCCACTAAAATCGTGGGAATTATTGTTTTTATTGGTTTGTAAACACTTCCGGCTTTCGAGGGAAGTAATAAAAAAATGTAATTGAAATGTCCGATTTCAATCAATACCCAAAACCCCGATAAAATCTATATTAAACGGCAATTAAAAAGGATTTAAAACGGATTTTCATGTAATCGAAAGTGGACTTTTCGGACTTTCAATTACTTATTTTTCAATTTTGGGGGAAGTTTTATGATAAAAAAATATTTAAAAGACAAATAATTTTCGATTTTTACCAAACTTTTTTATTGCAAGAGAATTATATAGTAGAGGATTTAAAAAAAATAAAAGAGGAGTAAAAATGGCAACAGTAGAACCCATACGAAACAAAAAGGATATTAAAAAAGTTGAAAAGCTTTTATCAAAACAAAGTTTTAGAAATTTATTATTATTCACAATAGGAACAAACTGTGGTTTGAGAATTTCTGATATTTTAAAACTTAATGTAGGGGATGTAAAAAACAAAAATTATATCCGGATTACGGAAAAGAAAACAGGAAAATTTAAAAAGTTTCCTATAAATTCAAAATTAAAACCAATGTTGGATAAATTTACCAAAGGTCGTAAAAATGATGAACCGCTATTTTTGTCGGTATGGGGACACAGGTTGGATAGGATAACATCTTACTGTATAATTCGTGATGTTTGCAGGGAAGCTAAACTCGAAATTATTGTCGGAACTCATACAATGCGAAAAACATTCGGTTATCATCATTATAAGCAATTTAAGGATGTCGTACTATTACAAAAAATCCTAAATCATTATTCACCAACAATAACCTTGCGTTATATAGGAATAGAACAAGACCAAATTGATGAAAGTTATAATAATTTTATTTTATAGGGAAATTGTTTGAAATAACAGCATTGTTTAACATTTTGAACACTTAACAATTTATCCATTTTGTATAGCGATTATTAAAAAAACTACTGTATTCATTCTATCATAAACAAAAAAAGTGCGTAAACTAATTTATAAAAATGTATAGGGATTACATTTTTTTAAATTTTTTTTGTCTTAAAACTCAATAATATCTAGTCTTTTAAAAACACCTTACAAAATGGATATATTGTTAAACAATTTGAAAAGTGCTGACAGTTAAATTTGAAACAGTTAGTTTGAGGTTACACTAATGACACCAAAAGTATCAGTAATAATTCCTGTATATAATGTTTCTCCATATTTAAGGCAATCCTTGGACTCATTAACAAATCAAACATTGAAAGATATTGAATTTATTTGCATTAATGATGGTTCAACTGATAATTCATTAGAGATTTTAAATGAATATGCAGAAAAAGACGAGAGATTTATAATCATAAACCAAGAAAATAAAGGGCAGGGGATTGCACGTAACAGAGGTGTCGAAATTTCAAAAGGCGAATATATTCAATTCGTAGATCCGGATGATTGGGTTGAGCTGGATATGTTAGAAACCTTATATAATTTTGCAAAAGCTCATAATTCGCAAGTTATAAAATTTAATTATACTAATTATAACGATTATTCAGGAAAGTATAGTCAATCTATATTTGAAAAACAGATTCAAAAAATATATAATTATGATTTGAATGAAACACCATATTTTTCTTGGAGAATACTTAAAAAAGACTGTTTATCCAATTTTGATTTACAAGTTTGGACTTATTTTTATCAAGCTGATTTTATTAAATCTAATAAAATACGATTTGCACCAAGTAAGCTGGGAGAAGATAATTTATTTTCAGATGGAGCGATTGTACTTGCGAATAAAATAGACTATTTAAATAAATACTTATATTTCTATCGGGAAAGGAACAATTCTGCGGTTAACATTAAAAGCAATAGCAATTTTTCCGTGTTTAATAATATAAATCTTTTAAAAAAGTTTCTAATTGAAAATAACCTTTTCAATGAATTAGAAGAAGAATGGATTAGTTATGCTAAAAATATTGTTATCTGGCAATATTCTCAAGTACCTGATATGTGTATCAAAAAATATGAAAAAATATGTCTTCATTATTTTTCTGATAAAATAGAATTTAAAAAATTCTTAAAAAATATAAGACCTAAAAGAAGTTTTTTAGAGCAAATTTTTTCTATCAAAAATGAAAATAAAAGTGCAATTATATATAAAGTTATTACCATTTTAGGCTTTAAATATTTCATAAAACCTAAAAAAAAATAAATGTAAAGATTAAGCATAATTTCAAATCTTTGTTGGTCACAATAATCAATTTTTTTCATTTTTGTTTGTGATAATATAGATTAAAGCAATTCAAGAGATCAACTTTTGTTGATGCTGACGATTGGATGGAAAAAGACTGTATATAATTTTGATTTATAATAAAGAAAAATGGAGCAGTAAATGAAGAAATTATTTTTAACTGGCGGTAGAGGTGATATTGGTTCTGCAATAAAAAAAGTTTTTGAAGATTCCAATTATCAAGTTATAACGCCCTCAAGTAATGAACTTAATTTAGAAAAAACTTCTGAAATAAAAGATTATTTTAAAGATAAGGATTGCGATTTTTCTGTTTTTGTTCATTGTGCGGGAATTAATAATCCTCAAAAATTCAGTGAATTAACTCTTGAAAATATTGAAAAAACAATACGGATAAATTATCTTTCTTTCTATGAGCTTGTTAAAATATTATCTCCAAAGATGATTGAGAAAAAACAAGGTAAAATTGTTGCTGTTTCATCGGTATATGGCTTGGTAGCAAGAGTTGGCAGACTTGCATACACTTCAAGTAAACATGCTTTAAACGGTTGTGTTAAAAATTTGGCGTGTGAACTTGCTAAAGATAATATTCTTGTTAACTGTGTTTCACCGGGGTTTGTTAATACAAAAATGACAGATAAAAATAATCCGGCAGAAAAAATTAAACAAATGATTGAAAAAATTCCGATGAACAGGCTTGCTTCTGTTGAAGAAATAGCAAATGTTGTGTATTTTTTGTGTAGTGATAAAAATTCATATATTACGGGACAAAATATTATAGCGGATGGAGGTTTTATGGCATCGGGAGGTCAAGGTATATGGGAGTAAATTTTTCTATAGAAGACAAAACTTTTGAAATGCCTGATAATTTTTATGAGTTATCGCACTACACTTTAAAATCCTCGCCAAGACCATATTCTGTTTCCGTTAAAAATAATCCTGATATATTGAGTGAAATTCAAGCTAAACTTGATGAAAACTCTAAAAATTTATTATTTATAGATGAACAAGTTTACGATTTATATTTTAAAAATCTTAAAGTTGATAAATCGAGGATTTTTCTTGCTCAAGCTGATGAAGATTTTAAAACTTTAACAAATGGTTTTCTTAAATTAATTGCCTTTTTGGATAGTAATGAGTTTACTAAGTCAGAAACTCTGATTGCCGTGGGGGGGGGTATAATTCAAGATGTAGCTGCATTTGCAGGTGCATCTTATAAACGAGGAATTAACTGGATATTTTATCCTACAACTTTGCTATCGATGTGTGACAGCTGTATCGGCGGGAAAACAGGAATTAACCATAACAAAGTTAAAAACCAGCTGGCTCTATTCTCTGCTCCAAGGGAAGTTATTGTTAATATTGAGTTTTTAAAAACGCTTTCAGATTTTGATATTAAATCAGGCATGGGTGAAATTCTTAAACTTCTTGTTACGGGCGGAAAAAAAGCAGTTGATATATATATTAATAATGTTACTCATGGTAAGGTTAACAGTTTTGATAGTTATAAAACTCTAATTTTGTCTTCTCTCTCTGTTAAAAAAGCTATTGTGGAAGAAGATGAGTTTGAATTTTATTACAGAAAAAGTTTAAATTACGGACATACTCTGGGGCATGCAATAGAAACCCTATCTGATTATAAAATACCTCACGGACAGGCGGTTATTATCGGGATGGTTATTGTTAATAAACTTGCCTGCGAAAAAGGTATTTTAAATAATGAAGATTACAAACTTACTCAAAAATTAGCAAAAGAACTTTTGGGTAATACGGTTATGAAGCAGGTTTCACTTAATGGGCTTGATAAATTACTTAAAAAGGATAAAAAAACAGAGGGTAATCTTGTAAATTTTGTTGTTATATCAGAACTTGGGGTTACAAAGTTTTTAAAAACGGAAATTAATGATTCTTTGATGAAACAAATTGCAGATATAATTAAAGGAGAGTTCTAATGCCCGTTCTTTTAATTGATTTTGGTGCATCAAGGGTTAAATCTGCCATTTTGGAGTCAGATGTTATTAAGGATGTACAGAGTCATAATGCGATTTTGCCTTACAATACACAAGATAAAAAATTTGAAGTTGATATTAATAAATTAACACAACAATTTAAGCATATTGCTGAAGTTTATTATGAAAAATATAAATACACTGCTGTTATGATATGCTCTGAAATGCACGGATTTGTTCTTTTAAATAAAAATAATAAACCTGTTTCTAACTATATAAGCTGGAAAGATGAAAGATGTACAAATAAAATAAATTCTGTTTCAACTATTGATTTACTTAGTGAAAAACTCGGCAATACGTTTTATGAAATAACAGGCATGAATATAAGACCTTGTTATCCTATTTTTAACTTTTATCATTTATTAAGAGAAAATCAAATAAATAGTGATTGTTATAAAATAGTTTCGCTTGCTGAATGGTTTTGTGCCGCAGACGGAAAGAGCCTAAATTTAGTGCATTCTACAATGAGTGCCGGACTTGGGTTTTATAATATTCATACAAAAAAAATCGATAATCGACTTGTAGATTTATTTGATGTTAATTTATTGTTTAACGAAGTGACTGAAGATATTAAGATAGGCGGATTTATTAATATAAAAGGAAAGGATATACCTGTATATACAGGCGTTGGTGATCATCAATGTGCGGTTTTTGGTGCGGGTAATAATGAACATACTATTTCTATAAATCTTGGAACCGGTTCACAAATTGCCATGATATATTCAAGAAATGACAAATGCGAAAAAAGGCCGTTTTTTAATGGGCAGAATTTATCGGTAGTTACACATATCCCGTCGGGAAGATGTTTAAATGTCTTTGTTAATTTTTTAAAGGAAATTAATCCTAATAAAGATTTTTGGAAAATATTTTCTGAAATTAAGTTAGAAGATATAAAAACATCAAATTTAAAATTTAATTTAGCACTTTATACTGCTGCTTGGAATTTTGATAACTACGGAATCATAGAAAATATTACCGAATATAATTTAACTTTAAAAAATTATTTGGATTCATTGATTAAATCATACTTGGAACAGTATGAAAAAGGTATTGAGTTTTTAGGCAGACTTGATATACACGAAAAAATAATACTTTCAGGCGGTATTCCTCTAAAAATTCCTGTTATTAAAGAATATTTTCTTGATAAAGGCTTTAAGACGGATATTACGGACCAAAATTTTGATGAAACCTTATTAGGATTAAAAAAATTGTACATTGATATAATGGGGCATTAGTCTGAATAGTAAATTTTTGATTTTAGGTAAATCTGATGATATATAACATTAAGCCCATTATTGGAAATACACAATTGAGCATAAGTTATTTTGCTCTCGTTGCAGGGAGCATTTTAATTGCGATTGCCGATACTTTACAATATCTGCTTATTGAAAAGAGAGCTAATAAATATAGATATTCCTTTTTTAAACAAGATACTACAATTCAAAATTCTTGTAGCTGATATCAATTTCTTCTTGTTCTATTCCGAGGTATCTTAGTGTGATTTTTTGACTGCTATGGTTAAAAATTTTTTGCAGAATAATTGCATCTTTGAACTTTTGATAATGATGATAGCCGAAAGATTTTCTCATTGTATGTGTTCCGACATTAGCATTTATCCCAATGTTTTTACAGGCATTATTTATAAATCTGTACACTTGGCAGCGGTTAATTCTTTTTCCTCTTTTTCCAAGAAATAAAGGCTCTTGCGGGTTTCGTTCTTTTATATATTGAGTTAAAACTTGTTTTAATTTATTATTAATTAAAATTTTTTTATATTTACCTGTTTTTTTCTCACATATTTCTATATGAGTTTTGTTTAATACATCAGATACATTTAAGTTGATTATATCTGAAATTCTAAGTCCCGAGTTTACTCCCAAAATCCAAATTATTTTGTCTCTGTTGTTATGCGTTCCCAAATAGTTTTCTATTTGCAAGATTTGAGACTTTGTCTTAACAGGTTCTACTAAATGTTTCATATAATTACTCCTTCTTATTTTACAAAGTAAATAAGAAGAGTAAAAAATTAAACTTCTAATCCTCGTTCATAAATTTTTTCTTTAAGTGATTGATTGTAGGTATATGGCGAATCAATATCATCAATCATTATAGGCTCATCTTTTTTAATATCTTTTAAAAGTACTTCGCCTCTCATAAATTCCCTGCAGGAAATTTGCCCTTTTTGAAGCGGGATTGCGAGATATATATCATCATCATAGATAGGAGTTCCTGCTTTAAAATCGTGTTTGGCATAAATCCCTCTAACCAGAGCATCTATGTATATAGTCTCTTTTTTATCGGCAAGTTTTTTATAGGCACCGGGGGCACCGCATATTTCTTGTGCTTTATAATATGCTTTTATCCATCTGTCTATATCCTCAGGTAAAGAACAGTATTGACTAACCATAACATTATTATAATCTATATCAATGTGGCGCTCAAATGTTCTTGCTCCTTTTGCATAAGCAATATACATCGGAATTTCAAGATCTTTATTATATTCATGAGTAGAAAATCCGATAACGTGATTGGGATATCTGTTTTTAAGAAAATCTATTTGATTTAATTCAAGTTCGTTTTTTTCTGACGGATACTTTGAAATACAATGATTTATAGCTAAAGGAATATTTCTGTTTTCAAAAAATGTAACCAAATCGTCTATGTCTTTTAGGGATGAACCGCCTGTAGAAACGATAACAGGTTTTCTTGTTTTAGCAATTTTTTCTATTAAAATCCAATCGTTAATATCTGAAGATGCAATTTTTATAATTTGTACCCCTAAATTAACGCAAGTATCAACTGACTTTTCATCAAACGGAGTAGACATTGTAATACAACCCGATTTTCGTATCGCATCAATTAATATACCGTACTCATCATAAGTCATTTTTGTTGCAAGAGTTTTTTTAATATATCTTATATCTTCACGTGTTTTAAAATCTTTATGAATAAAATGGTCAACATCTCTGAATTGGAGTTTTATAGCTGCTTTAATATTATTAAAACGTACTACTCGGGAAAAATCGGTTATGATTTTTTTACCTCTTTCTATATCGCCCCAGTGGTTATTTGCCAGCTCTAACACAAATAAATCTTCAAAAATATTATTTTTCATATATTCGCCTTTATAAATATGCATCAAAACGTATCATTTTGGTGCATTAATTTAAAGGTATTTTTTATCTGTTAATTAATGTCTAAACATACATATTACTCTTATATTATCATGAATTTATTTTAGAGTCTAAGATAAAGATGCTGAAACAAGTTCAGCATGACAAAAAAGTCTTATCCTGAATTTATTTCAGAGACTAAGGTAAAGATGCTGAAACAAGTTCAGCATGACAAAAAGTGTCACCCTGAATTTAT
>CANQNX010000058.1 GCA_947625345.1 Candidatus Gastranaerophilales bacterium | reverse complement strand
TAATAATAATAATATAAAATAACGGTTAAATAAATGAATACAAAAAGAAAAAGAAAAACACATCCTTTCATTACATTCATAAAGTTTATATTTATAACTTTTTTAGCAATAATAGCAGCAAGTTATTTTGCCATAAAAACGTATTTAAGTGAATTAGAACCGATTCCTCAATTAAATGATTACAACAGAAATATTGTTACTCAAGTATATTCTTCCGATGATCATTTAATAAAAACTTTCCAAACTTTTCATTATGAAGAAGTTTCAATAAATGAAATACCTAAATATTTAAAAGATGCAATAATATCCACGGAAGATAAGAACTTTTATTCTCATGACGGTTATGATTTATGGGGTATAGCACGCTCACTTATAGTTAATACCGTAAATAAAAAGACAACTCAGGGAGCAAGCACAATAACACAACAGTTAGCAAGAATTTTATTTTTATCAAACGAAAAAACCATCGACAGGAAAATAAAAGAAATACAAGTTGCGGCAAGGATAGAAAAAACAATATCAAAAGATAAAATTCTTGAAATGTATTTAAATAATGTATATTTAGGTGCAGGCGCATACGGTGTAGGCGCAGCAGCATCCACATATTTTAATAAAAACTTATCCGAACTTACGTTAGCGGAATGTGCATTAATTGCGGGATTACCTCAGGCACCTTCCGTATATTCTCCGTATAAAAATATGAAACTTGCAGAAAAAAGAAGAAATAAAGTTTTAAAAAGAATGTACATAATGAAAACTATTGATAAAAAACAATATGAGGCTGCATTAAAGGAAAAAATAGTTTTACATAAAAATACGGGAGTATCAAACAGAAATGTTGCACCATACTTTATAGATTATGTATTAAAAGAATTGGAAGAATTAGGATTTGACGAAACTGAAATTTCACAGGGCGGATATAAAATAATAACAACCTTGGATTATGAAGCTCAAGTAGCTGCAAATAAAGCAATAGATAAGACAATGAAAGCTTGGAAACTTACAAAACCGAATCATCAGGCAGCTTTATTTAGTTTTTCACCCGAAACAGGAGCTATAATAGCATATTGCGGAGGAAAAGATTATAGTGAAAGCCAATATGACAGGGTAACACAAGCAATAAGACCTCCGGGTTCATCCTTTAAACCTATTGTATATGCAGCTGCAGTACAAAAAGGATATTTACCGAATAAAATTGTGGAAGATTCACCCGTAACAATAGGGAAATGGAGTCCGCATAATTACGGTAACAGATACAAAGGAAAGATGCCGTTATATAAAGCATTAGCATTATCATCAAACGTTGTTGCCGTCAAATTAATACGTGATATAGGCGTTGAAAATGTAATAGAAATGGCAAAAAATTTAGGCATAACAACTCCTCTTACAAAAGACTACACCATAGCTTTAGGCTCAAACGGCGTTAAATTATATGACATGGTAGTAGTTTACGGGAACTTTGCAAACGGCGGATACAGAGTAAAACCGTACGCAATTGAGCGTATAGAAACAACAAGAGGCAGAGTTATTTATCAGGCAAGAAGAACAAAAATAATAAAAGCATTAGACCGTGATACCGCAGGGATAATGACGGGGATGCTCAAAAAGGTTATAAAAGAAGGAACCGGTAAAGGAGCCGACATAGGTAAGCCGATGTGCGGAAAGACCGGAACCACAAATGAAAATAAAGATGCATGGTTTATCGGATATACACCTAATATTGTAACGGGTGTATTTATAGGTAATGACAATAACAAAAGTATAGGATTAACAGGCGGAAGTGCACCTGCAAAAATATGGAAAGATATGATGAGTGTTGCAACAAAGAAATACGGTAATACTGATTTTGATTATCCCGAAATTGATTTTTCATACTCAATTCCAAATGCTTCAAACGAAACTTTTGAAGGCAGTCTTGACGGTGACCTTGAGGGAACAAGTGATTCCATACCGTTAGATGAGAATACGACAGAGTCAACACAACAAAAAGAATCCGAACAGAATCAAGAACAAAAAACAAACAAAACAAATGAAGATTTTAAAGGTATTCCTCCGCAAGTAAGTATACCTATTGATTTAAAACCGGTTAAAACTCAAATTCCCAAGGAAGAAAAACAAGATTTAATGCCGTCTTTTCAAAATTAATCGGTATTAAGTTTAGGTATTTTCATTCTAAAGACATCTTCAAAGTCAATACCGTTAATAATCTCATTTATTAAAACGTTTGCCTTAACACTATTGCCTTTTAAGTTTCTAATAAGCCCCAAAACCTTTACATCACTATATTTTTCAA
The DNA here is from genome assembly GCA_947625345.1 of Candidatus Gastranaerophilales bacterium. Classification (GTDB taxonomy): domain Bacteria; phylum Cyanobacteriota; class Vampirovibrionia; order Gastranaerophilales; family Gastranaerophilaceae; genus Avigastranaerophilus. Next base: position 7,306 of record CANQNX010000058.1, on the reverse strand, counting down.
TAATCTGCGGGAATAATTTAATATCGGGATTATCAGAGTATACGGAAAACTTATTTATAATAACACCGGAGACATCAAGTCCTAAAGTTTTTGCCGTATTTAGTTCATTTAAATAATTATTGATATTATTTTCTCCCGGTGTAACAACAAAAATAACGGGTAAATTAAGGATTTGAGGGATATTATACATATAAAAGTCATCTTTTATAGGAGCCATAAGTCCAAATGAAGCTTCCGTTATAAGTGCATCCGTTTTATGAGATAACAATGTATAATCTCTTATAATATCATCAGGATTAAAATCAATATTTTCAAGTTCAAATCCGACGACAGGAATACTTTTTGACTTAACCATATATGTCGAATGAGTTGTGATATAAGGGTCAAGCATTTTAACAAAGCTTAAATCGGGAGATACTAAAAACTTTCCTTTATCTATTGAAGAGGTTTGAATAGGTTTATAAACACCGGCATTATAGCCCAAAGATTGCATAACGGCAGCAATTCCCGCAGAAATTACCGTTTTGCCTGATAAAGTATTAATTCCTGTTATAAAAATATTCATAAAAAAATTTTATCAAATTTATTTTTTTTAACTACCTTCATTAGGTGTAATTTTTTTATAATTCATTTGTCTTTTATCAAAAATTATTGTATATATACTATTAAGATGCTAAATATAAAAAAATATATTGTATGTATAATAACAGGATTAATTTTTACGTTACCAAATATTTCTGCAAAAGCAACGGATGAGGATTCTTTTCAAAAAATAAGAGCAGGAACGTTTGTAAAAGTAATGGTTATGGAAGAATTTTCCACTTTAACGGCAGATATAGAAGATGAATTAAAATTTATTAATACATCAGATATGTATGTATATGAAACTAATGCAATCCCAAAAGATACAATATTTTACGGGGAAGCCGAAGATGTTCTTGAACCTGTAGAGGGAAAAGACGGAGCAATAAAAATATTAATAAATAAAATGGTAACTCCCGATAAAAAAGTATACAAAATAAAAGGGCATATCTATTCGGATAATGATAATTATATAGGCGGAAAACAAACAGAACCGATATATTATAGGAAAGTTCCTCAATATAACAAAGGATTAAGACCGTTTTTACAGGTCGCTCCTCTTAACGTATTTGAAATGGGTAAACATACCGTTATATTACCGGGGGCAGAACTTTTTTTAATAATAGAAGAAGATATTAAACTGAAATAAACAAAAAAGTAAATTTATTAGTTTTACTAATTAAGATATATAATATAATTAAATAAGTAAGAAAGAAAAATCATGAAAAAAAATATAATAATATTATTGTTAATTACACTATTAATAAGCTATAATCAAGCAGCTATTGCACAAGATAACAATAGTGAAACACCTTTAATAGATTATACCCCGATAGAACCATCGCAGAATTATAAGAGCGAATATCCGCTGCCGGTTAATTCATATACATCTCAAGGCTACCAAGAAGATAAACTTAAAGGGAATGTAGTCATGGTACCTGCAAGTACTACATTTACGGCAGTATCAATGATGCCATTATCATCTGAATCAACAAAATTAGGTGATAATGTTGTTTTTTATTTGGATACGGATTTTTACTACGGTAATCATTTAATTGCCTCTCAGGGAAGCAGACTTAACGGAACGGTTATAATGGTAAAAAGAGCAGGAGCGGCAAATAAGCCGGGGAAATTGCAGGTAAGATTTACTAATATAGTAACTCCCACAGGTCAAATGATACCAATTTCAGCAAGTATATTAACAAATGACGGTACAGGGGTATTAAAAGCCGGTACGGCAATGGATGTAACAAAAAATTATATAAAAACAGCGGGAATAGGTGCAGCGACAGGCGCACTATTCGGCACAGCTTTAGGGGCATTATCATCAGGCAAAGTTGGGAAAGGAGCCATATACGGCACGGCTCTCGGAGGCGGCACGGCATTAATAAGCACTCTTTTTGAGAGAGGAGGGAATGTTGAAGTTCCTCAAAGTGTACAAATGAATATTATTTTGGATCAACCTGTTACTGTTTCATCTAATACTCCTTATTAGATAGTAAACAGGCTATTTGTTTTATCAAGTTTTTTTTGATAAAATAACAATCAAATGGGAATTTAGGGAATGTCTTTAATTAAAAACGAGGATAATAAAAAATTAAATAAAAATAAATCTCAAAGATATGAAATACCTGCCGTAATAAGGCATGAAAAAGATGAAATACCCTTTGAAAAAGCTTTATTAGCCGCATTATTATTACACCCTTTAGCAATAATAATCCTTTTATTAACCTCATTAATATTAAAATTTTTAGGAATTGATTTTAATTTATTAAATAAACCCGATTTAAAACCGAAAGATATTGAATTCGTATTGGTAGATAAAGAAGACACACCGATAGATAAGAATACAAAAAACAGGGCTGATAAGAATTCAAGAGCAGGCGGTCAGCATGATCCAAAAAGACCGGTATCATTGCCTCAAGCTCCCGCACCAAAGGGACCTGAGAAAAAACCTGCGCAACCGAGTCAGCCAAAACAGCCCGAAGTTAAAAAGCCGCAGCAGCCTAAACCGACAGAAGTTAAACAACCTCAAAAGCCCAAACAAGCTCCAAGTCCTGCACCGGCTCAGCAACCTCAAAAACAGCCCGAAGTAAAAAAACCGCAACCGCCTAAACCGACTGCACCAAAACCCAATGTTACTCCTCAGGCTCCAAAACCGTCGGTAAAACCACCGTCAAACTTTAATATACCCGTACCTAAATCATCAATACCACAAATGGCACAGCCTACTACGGCTCCTGTCACTAAGGCACCGAGTATGGGAGGTTCCGCAGGCGGAGGTTCAAAAGGCGCTTCTTCTCCTTCCCCAAGTTTTTCACCTGCTTCTTCAGGTAAAAGTTCGGGAGCTAAAGGCTCTCAAGGAGGAGGCGGAAGATTCTCCGGTACTTATGGTACAGGAAGCGGCAATGTAGGTAATCCCGGCCCCGGTAATCCTAAAGGAGCTCCCGGTATAGATGCAATTAAAGAACCCGACTTCGGTCCATATATGAAAGAACTTCAAAGACGTATTAAAATGAATTGGGATCCGCCTAAAGGTAATGAAAGTAAACGTGTTGTTTTATTATTCTCGATTGCACGTGACGGAAGACTTTTAAATGTCAGTGTACATCGTTCTTCAGGGCTTCCTGCCGCAGATAAAGCAGCAATTGATGCGGTTAAATTAACTGCACCTTTCAGACCTTTACCACCGGAATATAAAAACAGCAGTGTTGATATTCAGTTTACATTTGATTACAACGTATTCGGAGTATCGGGATAAGAAAAAATTAATAAGAAAAGAGGAAAATAAATTATGGAACTATTACTACATTCAATTCAATTAGACTGGCCGGTATTATTGCCTATTCTATTATGTTCAATATTAACCGTTGCAGTTGCAATTAACAGATTTAGTTTTTATAACAAAAACAGACGTGAAGTCGTAAGATTTATAAGAGCATTAAAAACAGAACTCGTAAATAACAGACTTGATGCCGCAAAAAGTTTAAGTATTCAATTGGGCGGTGTTATAGGTGAAGTAGCCGAAGAAGCGGTAAGAATATTTTCCGAACAAAAAATAGGATTCTCACGTTCTTTTGATATATCAGCTAATTTAGCTACAAGAAAATTGGAAAAATATTTAACAATCTTAGGAACAATAGGCGGTGTTTGTCCGTTCTTAGGTTTGTTCGGAACAGTTGTCAGAATACTTTACACCTTCCAAGATTTAGCATCTCAGGGTAATCAATCTGCTGCCGTTGCAATGGGTATAGGTTCTGCACTTATTGCTACCGCTTTTGGTTTAGGTGTTGCTATTGTTGCAGTTATTTTATATAACTTGTTTCAATCAACGGTTAAAAGATATGAAGATGACTTCCAACTTATCAAATTGTTATTTTTAAGCTTTACAGATTCAGAAGAAAAAACACAACCCAAAGCATTAGTATAGGAAATTAAAAAATGGCTTTTTCAAAATCCGACAATTCAAAAGGTTTATTTACCGAAATAAATATTACACCCTTAACCGATATATTTTTAGTATTGCTAATCATAATGATGGTAATAGCACCCTCTTTTCAATCGGTAGATAAAGATATAAATATACCCGAAATAAACAGCGGTATAGCAATTGAAAATAAAAATGCCGAAATTTCGGTAACAAAAACAGGTGAATACTTTATTAACGGAAGACCGATTTCTTCTGATAACCTTTATAATGAATTAACACAATTAAAACCGACCTTAGAAAAACCTGAAGTTGTTGTTAAAGCGGATTCAGATACAAAAAGCAGTGAAATTCAAAAAATAATGAAAGCCGCACAAGAAGCTGAATACTCTAAACTTGTCATAGCAGGCGAACCGTTAACAAAAAAAGAACAAAAATCATTGCAGGAAAACGCTTCAAATAAAAAAGAGAAAACTAATAAAACAAATTCCCCAAACAATATTAATTGGGATGAATAAGGATATTAAAATGGCAGGACAAAGAAAAACTTTTAATGAAATAAATATTACACCTTTAACCGATATATTTTTAGTATTACTGATTATTATGATGGTTATAGCACCTTTATTGGATCAACAGGGATTAAATCTCGCAGTTCCTAATATGATTGAAGTTCAGGATGAAATTAAAGATTCAAAATTAATAAAAGTACTTGTTACCAATGATAATAAATACATGCTTGATGAAGAGGAAATCCCGATTAGTGAAGCAGGTAAAATAATAAGTGAAAGAGCAAAAGAAAATCCCGACGGACTTTTAATAATGACTGAAGCGGATGCAACTCACGGAGCAGTTGTAAAACTAATGGACGAAGCACGTAACAACGGAGTTGTTAATATTTCAATTACCGAATATTAAAGTTTAAAATTGAAATTTTGAATTTGAGCGGTATCTTTTAATCTTTCTTTATTATAGTAACTAAAATTATCTATTTTTCCTGATATTTTTTCGTCGCCTAATATTTGTTCATTTGATAAATTTTTATAATTAACTTTTGTAGAATTGAAAAAAGCAAATTGACTGCCATACAAATAATGTCTTTCTTTTAAAAGTTTATTATATTCAAGTTTGACACTAAATATATCACTTGTGATATTTTGATTCGAATTCTTTTTATTTTTATTTATATCTTTAATTTTTTCTTTTCCTTTTTTATAAAAAGATTTAATTTCTTTAGCATCCACACCGGTACATAAATAAACATCACCCAAAGAGCGGGTCATAAAAACACCATTTTTACCGTTATAATCATTTATTAAGGTTTTAAAAAAATTTCTTATACCTTTCGACTCTTTTTTACTATATATATTTGATTTTTTTCCGTTTAAAACTTTTGATACTTCGTATGTATATTTATCTACTTTGTTAGAATATCCATGCTCTGAATTTGTAATTGAATCTACTCTGATAACACTGCCAAATGATAGTTTTAAACTATTTACAGAATTAATTTTCATACCTGATTTTCTCTCTTACATTCCTTAATTGTATTAAAACTTAGAAATATATTTTTTACTATATTAATTATTTAAATATTATTTTTTTGTAACAAAAAATTTAATCAAACAGCAGGTTAAAAAGTTCTTTAGTACTGTAAATATCTTTAGTAATAAAGAGTTTAACTTTTAGAGATTTTTCAACATCTTCAACAGTTAATCCATCTAAAAACTCTGTCGTATATGGTCTTATCATAATCGACGGAATAATAACATTTTTACAGCAATTATCTTTTAATTGACTAATTAAGTCATTGGCGGTAATTAAACCTGCAACATTTACGTCCTTACCCCAAAATTTACTTTTTATAGGATGAACATCAATATAAACATTTTTTATTTTATTTAATTTTTTTGAAAAATCGTAAAAAGCATTAGATGCACTAACAGAACATGCTATTGTATATTCTTTTTTTTCTTTTGTACACTTTGGAACTTTTTTAATGCGTTTGTTAAAATCATCAATAAGACATCTTAAAGAACCTACTCCGTCCTCAAGCTGATTAAATCCGTTGTAGTATTTTTTCTCGGGAATAGGCATTTTAGCAATAAGAAAAAATTCATCAGATACACTCGCTATATTTTTCTTTATTTTTTTATTAAAATTTTCCACTATATTTATAGTTTCAAGCGCTATTTCTTTTGTTACCTGCTTTAATTTTTCTTTTCTGTATTTTGTTATTCCTACAGGCACTATTGCTATTGAATTTAAAATAGATTTATACTTCCATAAGTCATTCAAAGTTTTTTTAAGTTCTTCTCCGTCATTATAAGACGGGCAAAGAACTATTTGTGTATTAATCGGAATATCATTTTCTTTTAAGAAATCGAGTTCCTTTAATAAATTTGCGGCATTTTTATTTCTGAGCATTTTTGCTCTTAATTCGGGATTAGTCGTATGAACTGAAACATAAAGCGGACCCAAGTGCTGAGTGGCAATTCTTTCTTTATCTTTTTTGGTTAAATTGGTAAGTGTAACATAAGTACCTTGAAGATAAGAAAGCCTGTAATCATCATCTTTAATATATAAAGACTTTCTTAAACCTTCGGGCTGCTGGTCTACGAAACAGAATATACAATTATTTGCACAGTGTTTTATTTTATCAAAAATAGCCGATTCAAAAACGAATCCCAAATCTTCTTCAAAGTCTTTCTCTATCTCATAAGATTCAATTTCACCATCGGGAGTTTTAATTTCAAACTCAATTTCTTCCGTCATAACAGCATATCTGTAATCAATATAATCTTTTAAAACAACCCCGTTAACCGATAATAATTCCGAATTGGGTTTAATATTAAGTTCATCCGCAATTGAATTTTTTACAACAGAAGAAATAACGGCAGGCATTTAGTCAACCTTTAATTTTTTAAGATAATCTTTTAATGATTTATATTCATTTAAAGTTTTTTTCATAACCTCAGATTGAAAATAATCTAACTCTGTATAAGGATCATTTAAGATTTTTTCAACTTCTATTTGAAAAAGTTCGACTCTTTTAGAGGCATCAATGAGAAACTGTTTTCTTTCTTCAATATTTAAAAGCCCCATAGTGGAAAGTCTTGCCAAAAGCTGAGTATAAAACAATGACGGATTATCTCTTGAAGTATTAAAAAAACATTCTCTGAAATAATCATAACCTTTTTTAGTTATGAAGTAATAAGAAGATTTTTTACCGCCCTCTGACATCCTTTCGGTAAGACTGACGGCTTTAGCATTCAAAAGACGTTTAAGTGCAGGATG
>CANQNX010000057.1 GCA_947625345.1 Candidatus Gastranaerophilales bacterium | reverse complement strand
GCTCGTTCTCGCCTCTTTAGTCATTAAAAAAAGAGGGCATAAAAACCCTCTTTTAAATGGCGGGACCGACGAGGCTCTCACAGCTTCGTTTCACTCCGCATACAGGCTCACTCACTTCGCTTTTGCTCAGTGGTTCGCTTTGTATCGCTTTCGCTCGTTCTCGCCTCTTTAGTCATTAAAAAAAGAGGGCATAAAAACCCTCTTTTAAATGGCGGGACCGACGAGGCTCGAACTCGCGACCTTCTGCGTGACAGGCAGACACTCTAACCAAACTGAGCTACGATCCCAACTGCAAAATAATTATAAGTTAATCAAAAAAAAATTGCAACACTATTTTATTGGGACTTATATACAAATTCCGCCAAAACAGCTGAATCTGTCACCCTGAACTTGTTTCAGGGTCTAAACAAGAGATTCTGAGCTCGCTTCGCTCTACAGAATGACAAACAAATTTCAGCATGACATTATGACTATATTTCAAACATATTAGACGAAAATTATATATTAATCCCTTTTTATTTACTATTTATCTTTTTGCAATATAATTTACTTATAATATTAGTTACGAAGAGGGTATTATGAATAAATATTTATTGGAAATAGGTACTGAAGAACTCGCATATAAATTTATTCCTTCAGCTATGGAACAGCTTAAATCGGAATTTACGAAATTATTAAATGAAAACGAATTAAAATATTCTAAAATTAATGTATATGCAACACCTCGCAGGTTAACCGTAATTATTGATGATATACCCTCTAAACAAGAAGATATTGTAAAAACTGTAAAAGGTCCTATTTTAAATATTGCCTGTGATGAAAACGGTAATTATACTAAAGCAGCATTGGGTTTTGCGGCAAAAAATTCCGTTTCTCCCGAAAACCTTTATAAAGAAGATAATTACATTTGGGCGAAAATTGAACAAAAAGGTAAATCAGCTAAAGAAATACTTAAAGAAGCAGTTCCTTCAATTATTCTTAAACTCAAAGGCACTCACTTTATGAGATGGGCTGACCTCGATATAAAATTTCAACGTCCTATCAGATGGATTGTTTCTTTGTTTAATAATGAAATCGTGGAATTTGAATTTGCAAATGTTAAAGCTTCTAACATCTCTCGTGGTCACAGATTTTCAAAATCAGAAGTTATAATTGATTCACCTGATACTTATTTAGCTACACTCGAAAAATATAACGTCATAGCTGATGTTGAAAAAAGAAAACAATGTATAGTTAACAATGCGACTGAAAAAGCAAAAGAAATAGGGGCTGACATTGTTATAGATAAAGATTTGTTGGATGAAGTTACCTTCATAACCGAATGGCCCGTTCCCGTTATATGTTCTTTTGAAGAAAAATATCTTCAAATACCGGAAAAAGTTGCAGTCACAGTTATGGCAGTACATCAAAGATATTTTCCGCTTTATAAAAACGGTAAATTATTAAATAAATTTATAACAATAAGCAATTATGTCGGAGATACATTTGAAAATATAAAAGCGGGAAATGAAAGGGTTGTCAGGGCAAGACTCGAAGATGCCGTATTTTTTGTACAGGAAGACACTCAAAAAAAATTGGCTGATTATCTTGAAGACTTAAAAGGAGTAACATTCCAAAAAGGGTTTGGTTCTGTATATGATAAAACTCAGCGCATTATTAAACTGTCTGAATATATTACGAATTCGCTTAATATCAAATCTGACAGTATTGAAAGAACGGCTCTTCTGTGTAAAGCAGATTTGGTTACCAAGCTTGTATTTGAATTTACAGAACTTCAAGGATATATCGGAGCTGATTATGCTCTTCGTTCTAATGAATCAGAACAAGTTTCAAAAGGAATAACGGAACATTATTTTCCGCTAAATGCAGATTCTCAAGTGGCAGAAGGAATAGAAGGTCAAGTTGTGGGCATTGCGGATAAAATTGACACTGTTACAACAGTTTTTGCAGACGGTAAAAAAATATCAGGCTCTCAAGACCCTTTGGGCGTAAGACGTGCTACTTTGGGTATTTTAAAAACCATACTTCAAAAAGATTTAAAAATTGATTTATTAAATCTTATAAAACAATCAATCAGTTTAATGCCGATTAAAATTGAAGATGAAAAAGCATTATTTAACACTATCAAAGACTTTTTTGTTCAAAGATTGATTATATTGCTTTCAGATTCATATCAACACGACATTTTAGATGCTGCCATCAGCTCTAAAGATGTTCTTTCGGATTTGAATGACTTGATTTTAAGATTAAATATAACTTCTCAGATAATTAATGAATCTGATTATTCGCAATTTCATGAAGCAATTAACAGAATAATCAGAATAATTAAAGATGAAAAAGACTTTAAAGCTCCTGATGAAGCATTATTTGTACTTGAGGAAGAAAGAAATCTCTACAAAAATATAAAGGATATTAATGAAAATAAATTATCATATTCTGCGTTAAAAACCGAACTCATAAAAATTATCCCTTATATAACCGCATTTTTTGATAAAGTACTCGTAATGGATAAAGATGAAAAAATTAAACAAAACAGAATTAATTTGTTAAATCTTACAAAACAAAAATTTGATAAAATTGCAGATTTCAGCAAAATTGTATTTTAAATCAAATTTTGAATAATTGCTTTGATATTTTCATTTTTTATCTTTAAAAGAATTTCATCAAAATTAATCTCATTCTTTGCATTTAAACAACAAAGTGCATTTACTGCTTCACAAACAATTATTTCATTATCGCAATTCAGTAAAGATTTCAGTGCGGAAACAGAATTATAAATATTGAAATCTTTTATTACAGAAATAGCTGAAAGTATTCTGTCATTAGTTTTATCAAGTTCCGTAATAACATATTTCTTTTGAGCATTCCAAAATTCATCGCTTTGCGATTCAAGCAGTTTTGAGATATCAAAAATTTCATTTTTTGTTTCTTTATCTTCATCAAAAATATACTCTTGATTTTCAGAAAATTCTTTAAACTTTAACTTCGCTGACAGAAGAATCTGAGAAATTTTCCCCGAAAATTCATTATCAGAATAATTTTCATCAATCAATTGTTCAAAAACATCAAATAATTCAAATTGAAAAATGTCAGATAAAGATAATATCTCACCTAATCCCGAGAGTATATAATCAATTGTTTTAAGAGTATCAAGTTTGAATTCGGACGATAAGAGCCTTAATAAACTTTCGGAGTATGGAATTTGACCTGCAATATTTTCAGGCATTTTTGAAGAATTCATAGCTTTAAAAATATCTTTTAAAGGAAAATCATTACTATATGCCGTAAAGAATTTAACAGCTTTTAATTTATCAAAATCATCACTGCTTTCCAATAATGATAAAGCAATATCATAAGAGACTTCATCCTGCATTTGTCCCAAAGCCTGAGCGGAATTATAGCTCAAATTTTCATCATCGGAAAATGCATATTTACTTAGTATTTCTAATGCTACTGTGTCGGGAATATAGTAAAAATACTTAGCGGCATATGTTTTTTGTGATATAGTACCGTTTTCTAACATAATAAAAATTTCATCAGTTAAGTCCTGATTAGCGTGTTTTGCGAGTATATTACAAAAAACATCATCATAAAACGGAGAATAAACATCAAAAAATTTAATAATATTTTTATAATTATGTTTATTAACAGCATTATCAATGCGTTTTATAACATTATTTTTTACAAAATCAAATAAATAATCTGTTTTTTGAACGAGGACGGAAAACATGTTAATATCAGCATTATTCATTAAATAGTCGGCAGCTTTTTGAGCTTCCGCCTCATTTTTACCGGTGAGATTCTTTACTAAATTTTCTAAATTATTCATAGAAATATTATAAATTTAAAATTAAGTATTTACAATAAAAACTCCGAATAATAATTCGGAGTTTTTATCATGTTTTTAAATTATAAGCTATTCTTGATATTCAGTAGTAGTTGTTGTAGTTGTAGTTTGTTGAACATAATCATTATATAAGCTGCAATCTACTTTTAACTCAACGAATACATCTTCGTCAGCTCTTGCTTTGAAGTTAACACCCGGTGTTAAGAAACCGGTTAATAAACCTACACCGGCACCTGTTGGGAAGCCTATAGCCATACCGTCACCGGATCTGTGTTCGGAAGCGCCAACGGGAAGACCGATAGCCGCACCACCGATAGCTGCACCTGCTACTGTATATTCTAACGGTTTTAACCATTTATTTTCGGTTAACACACCTTCGTTATTGTTAAGAACTCTTGCGATAAACGGATATTCATTACCGTTGGGGAATACCATTTTTGTGAAGTGTAAATATACTTCAGAGTTTTTGTTTATCCAATTTTTATCTCTTAATTCTTCAATTGTTGCATATAATTTAGTATTAGCAGGAATAATTAAAGTACCTTCTTTTGTAACAACATCCTTTTTGAAGTAGAAAGGAATAACGTCACCGATTTGATGTTTAGTTGAATTGAAAGGTTCTACGAAAGAAACTTTAAATACGTTTTTCGCTAATATAATTCTTCTTAAGTTTGTAATAGATACTCTGTCTACAACAGCTTTACCGTAATCATCAAGGTGTTCAACGGAAAGAACATATTCTTTAGGTTCTTCAGGTTGAGCAGCCGTTTCAGCCTTTTTATCATCTTGAACGAGGTCCAAAGCTTTCATTAATCTTGCAAGTAAAACTGCAGCTTCAGCTCTGTTTAAATCTCTGTTTGGATTTAATTCGTCAGCTAAAGGATAGTTAACATATAAACCATATTTAATAGCTTTAGCGAAAGGAATTCTACCCCAATTTGGGATTTGATCAGAATCTGAGAACTGACTTAAAACATCAGTATTTACATCTGTATCTTTTGTAATATGGCTCATTATAGAAGCCGTTTCAACTTTTGTTATAAATCTTTGAGGTTTAAATTCACCGTCTGTATAACCGTATATCAAGCCGAATTGGTCTGATCTTGCTATATGTTCATAACCGAAAGTATCGGTTGTAACGTCTGAATACATAGGTGCAGAAGTAATAGGAGCATCACTTAGACCTAAAGCTCTCAATAACCAAGCTGTCCATTCAACTCTGGGAACTTTATCCAAAGGTCTATAAGTGCTATCTGCATATATAGGGACTATACGTTTTGTAACTACATCTTCAATTTCTTCCGCTGCCCAATAATCATCCGGAATATCCGTATAATCTTTAGCTAAAGCGGAGGACATTCCTGTGAAAAGCAACGATATACTTAAGCAGAATGTTGCTAATTTTTTACTAATGTTCATTTGTACCTCACTTAAACTATTTAAATTACTAATACTTATTCCAATATAAACAATTTTATACAAAAAATTATATGTTAAAACAAATTTTTAGGCAACAAAACTCCATATAATAGTGTAGAAAAATTAAATATTTATATAAACATTATGTATTAAAAGGGTTTAAGCATTAAAATTCTTAAAAAATTCTTTTAACAATTCATAACCTTTAAGATAAGATTTATAATTAATCATCTCATCAGCAGAATGCATGTTATAAACATCTGCCATTCCCATTAAGACGGGTTTAAAGGGTTTATTATATTTATTTTTATTATTTGCATAAATGTGAGTTTCTGCGCCTGCGTGAAAGGAGGAAATATCTAACTTTATATTAAGTTTATCTGCAGTTTTTTCAGCTATTTGAGATAAAGTATCATCATCATTTTTTTCAAAAGGCGGCAGATGTTGAGATATTTCAAGTTCTGCTTTTGCGAGTCCTTCGTATTTTTTATTAAAGTTGTCAGCAATTTGTTTAATATCATTTATAAGATTATTTTCATATTCTTTACTTGAACTTCTTATGGAATACGCAGCACCTGCTTTGGTATTAATGATATTTGTTACTGCATTTTCAAGCAAGTAATCATTATAATTTGAAGAAATATTATTTTGTTTAATATTATTTATTGCACTTTCAATGCCGCCGCCCGTAATAACACCCAAATTAATTGAAGTTACAACACCGAATTCATCTTTTTTATATACACCTTGAGGTATTTCATTAACCAATTCCGCAATAAGTTTAGCGGCATTAAGTCTTTTAGCGTCATCAATGTCAATACCCGAATGACCGCCTTTAAAAGCTGTAACTTTAAGGGTAAGTTTTGTATAACTTGCGCCGGCAATAAGGAATTGCCCCAATTTATCGGCATCTAAAACCAATATATATTCGGATTTTAGTTCATTCATTTTCAGATTATGAATACCTGACATATTTTGTTCTTCATCTTTTGTAAAAACTATTTCCAAACCGCCATGTTTGAAGGAATTGTTATTTGCCAACTCAATGGCGAGCATAATTGCAGCAGCGACACCTGCCTTATCATCAGCGCCCAAAGTTCTATTTTTATCGGTTTCAATAAAATCTCCGTTAAGTTTAATATTAATTTTCGAATCATCTCCGACAACATCCATATGCGAGCTTAAAAGGATGGGTTTTTTAGAAGTATCAGTCGGACTAACCTCAGCGTATATATTTCCATATGAATCTTTTTTTGCAAAAATATTATGTTTTTTAAATATTTCCAATATTTTATCTGCGACTTTTTCTTCATGTAACGAAGGTGAAGGTATCAAAACCAAATCACAAAACAGGTCTATTAGTTTATAATCATTTCTTAAGCTATTCATAAAAAACTCCTTTTTTCTGATTATAGACTATTTTTGCCAAATAGTATATAATAATAGTATGTAATATAAAGAAGTAAAGGGAAAAAAATGGCAAAAGTATTACTATCAATACCTGACAAGTTTTTAAGCCAAATTGACGAATTAGCCGATTCCGAACAGAGAACAAGAAGTGAATTAATTCGGGAAGCTTTAAGAAATTATATAAAAAGAAATGTAGTTTTTGACATCAAAAAAGTAGAAAATGATGCAAAATTTTTAGATAAACTACTAAGTTAATTGAAAAAACCATTAAAATTTTAATATTTAAAGCAAGTATACGCTTATATACTTGAATTTTTATTTTTATGTAATAATATAGAATTAAAGAACTTTAAAAAGCGTGATAAATAAACATTGAGGATTTACATGGCTCGAAAAGTAATAATATCAATATTAATTGCAGTTTTGTTAATTTTAAACTTGAAAGTGGAATCCAAGGCAGAAGTTATGTCTATGGGTACTGTAAAAGCTTTAATTGTAAAGCATGCCAATGATATGGGGCTTGATCCTGCAATTGCGTTAAGTATAGCAAAGAAAGAATCCGGTTTTTGTCATAATAAAAGAAGTCCATACGGAGCAGTCGGAGTATTTCAACTTATGCCTGCCACGGCACGCAAATTAGGATACAATCCTTACCATATAAACGAAAATATAAAAGGCGGAATTGCTTATTACAAGATGATGTATAAGATGTTCGGCTCAATGGAATTGGCATTGGCGGCATATAATGCAGGTCCGGGGAATGTTAAAAAATACAATGGTATTCCTCCTTTTAAGGAAACAAGGAATTTTGTTTCATCAATTATGAGTAATTATAAGACATTAAAATTAAATCCTGATCCTGTTATTGCTCAGTATAAAAATGCCATAAAAGAGATAAGCTATAAGCAAGAAAATAATAATGAAGAAGATTTTAGGATGCAGCAAGAAGCCATCTTACAATTATATGTTTCAAGTCAGGGGATTTAAGATTTAAGGATAAGTCAGGATGTTCCAAGAGATTAAGACACACGAAATAACTACCGACGTTGTAATATTTACTATTAAAGAAAATAAGCTTCAAGTATTGTTGGTAAAGCGTGCAAATGAACCTTTTAAAGGAAGGTGGGCAATCCCCGGAGGATTTATACGTTTATCTGAAAATCTTGATGCAGCGGCATTAAGAATTTTAAAAGAGAAAACCAATGTAGATAATATTTATTTGGAACAACTTTATACCTTCGGTGACCCTCTAAGGTATCCGGGGTCAAGGGTTATAACTTGTGCTTATTTTGCTCTTATCAGAAGTGATGATATAAAGTTATCGTTTGACAATTCTCAAGGAATTACCGAAGTTCAGTGGCATGAAGTATATAATTTACCGAGTTTAGCATACGACCATAAAGAGATAATCGAATATTCAATAAAAAGGATGCGTGAGCGCCTTGAATTTTGTCCGATTGCTTTTCAGCTGTTACCCGAAAAGTTTACATTGACAGAATTACAAAAGTCTTATGAATTAATACTTGATATGAAATTAGACAAACGTAATTTCAGGAAAAAAGTTTTGACGGGTTCGATATTAAAAGAGCTCAATGAATATACCAAAATGGGTTCCAAAAGACCTGCCAGATTGTATGCATTTGATAATATAACCCTGAATTCAAAAAGAGGTCATTTTTTCTCTTAAATAAGTTAGCGAAAATATAAATTTTGAAAATATAGAAAAAACGTGTTATTATGGAATTTGCATAACTTATAACATTAGAGAGAAAGCATATGAAAAGTAAGTCAAGGTTAAATGAAGTTCATAATTTACCGGGTACACTTGTGTGCGTGGAAGGAATAGACGGTTCAGGCAAATCCACACAATTGATTATACTTAGAGATTGGCTGAAATCATTAAAGCAAGATGTTATATTTACCGAATGGAACTCATCAGATTTAATTTCACAAACAACAAAGTTAGCAAAGAAGAAGAATTTGTTGAGTCCGAGAACATTCTCGCTTTTACATGCCGTAGATTTTGCCGACAGGTTAGAACAGGTAATTATTCCCGCCTTAAAAGCAGGGTTTATAGTTTTAGCTGACAGATATGTTTATACAGCTTTTGCACGTGACGTAGCGAGAGGTGTTGATCCGGATTGGGTAAGAAAGGTGTACGGGTTTGCGGTCAGACCCGATTTAACTTTATATTTTAATGTTACCGAGGAAGTATCGCTCGAGCGAATATGTGCAAACCGCTCACCAAAGTTTTATGAAGCCGGAATGGATTTAAAAATAAGCAATGACCCTTATGAAAGTTATAAGATATTTCAAAAACGGGTAAACGAAGAGTATAAAAAAATGATTAAAGAGTATTCTCTGATAGAAATTGATGCCAACGATTCAATACACAATAAGCAATTATTTTTCAGAGAAAAAGTTAAAGAAGTATTGGCTAAAAAAGGGATAGAGCTGTAAAATGGCAAAATATAAATCTAAACACGGATATGAAGGGTTATTAATAGTAATAGAAGGCACTGACGGTTCGGGCAAGTCAACACAAATAAGCCGATTAAAGCGTTGGATAGAAGACCAATCATACGGAGTAATGGTAAGTGAATGGAAGACGTCAAAATTCATTGCTGATGCGATAAACGATGCAAAAGAAAGAAACTTATTAAATGCCACAACGTTTTCACTGTTATATGCTGCCGATTTTGCCGACAGGCTTGAGCAAGTCATAATACCTGCCTTGAAAGCAGGGTTTGTAGTTATTTTAGACAGATATATTTATACTGCGTATGCACGTGATGTCGTAAGAGGTCATGACATTGATTGGCTAAAGAATTTATATGATTACGCACCCCAACCTGATATGGTATTTTATCTTGATGTACCTGTTGAAATACTGTTAAAAAGGATAATAGGTACAACGGGGTTAGATTATTGGGAATCGGGAAGAGATATAGGCTTAAGCAGCGACTTTTATAAGAGTTTTCAAATATATCAAGGGAAGTGTCTTGATGAATATCAGAAAATGATAAAAGAGTATGGATTTATATCTATTGACGGGACGTTAAGCGAGAAAGAAAT
>CANQNX010000056.1 GCA_947625345.1 Candidatus Gastranaerophilales bacterium | reverse complement strand
GGATGAAGTATGAAATGAAAGATTTACTTTCAAAATATAAAAATCAAAATGAATTATTTGCATATATATCAATTGCTATTGCAGTAGTATTATACGGTACAACCTTGACTGCAACAAAAATATGTCTTCAATATTATTCAACTGCGCAATTAATGACATTTAGAATGTTGATTTCTACTCTGTTGTTTATACCATTTATATTTTTATTGTACAGAAATATAAAAATAGAGAGAAAAGATATAAAACTAATTTTGTTAATGATAATGTGTGAGCCGTGTTTATACTTTATATTTGAGACAAATGCACTAAAATACACATCCTCGGGGCAAGCAGGAATAGTGAGTTCGTTAGAACCGGTTATATTAGTAATAGCTGCAAGGATAATTTTAAAAGAAAAGTTTGTTAAAATAGTATATTTCGGTTTATTTATATCTATTTTGGGTTCAATTTTATTGAGTTTGGCATCTGATATAACACAGCTTGCTCCCAAGCCTCTGTTGGGTAATTTTTTAGAATTAATTGCGATTATACTGACGGATACTTGTGTAATTACGACAAAGTATTTAATGGACAGATATCCGCCGTTTTTTCTTGCCGGTATTTCTGTTATTGGCGGCTTAATATTTTTTTCAGGATTAAATTTGTATGAACATGGTTCTTTTTTAATTGAAATAAATATGAGTTTATTTATAGTACTTTATTTGGGAATATTAACGGTTGCGGCATATGCACTTTATAATTTTGCAATATGTACGTTAAGTGCAAGTAAATTTTCACCGTTTTTATTTCTGTTACCTGTTGCGGCAGTATTTTTCGGCTGCTTCTTTTTGGGTGAAACATTTAATATAAAACAGTTCTTTGCTTGTATATTAGTATTTTTAGGCATTTTCATATGTCAAATAAATGATAAAAGAAAGTATGTGAAATTTATAAGAAATATGTCATCTGTAAAAGATTTAATATCTCTGAGCAAAAAATAAAATGTTCATGTTATAGTGTGTATGTATGAAAAATTATAAAAGGGATAAAATGAAATTAGGAATACCGAGGGCTTTGTCATATTATAGCTATTTCCCATTCTTATATGGGTTTTTTAATGAACTCGGAATAGAAATAGTGCTTTCTGACCCTACTACAAAAAAAACAATGACAGACGGATCAAATTTGGTTGTGCCTGAAACATGTCTGCCCGTAAAAGTATATGTCGGTCATATATTAAATTTGCTCGATAAAGGAATTGATAAAATATTTGTTCCTTCTATTCAGTCTATAGCACCCAAAATCTATAACTGTTCCAAAATAAGAGGTCTGCCTGATTTGATTAGGAATGTTGTCAAAAGAGATTTTACTCTAATTGAAGCAACTCTTGATAAATCTGAAAAAAATCAGGGACTTTATGAATTTCTCTTAGAGGCGGTTAAACCGTTTGGTATTGAGGATATGAATGTAATTAAAAATGCCTCAAAAAACGGTTGGAAAGTCTATAATAATTTTCATGTAATGATGAAAAGCGGTCTTAATTATAAAAAAGCTCTTAAATATGCAATGGAAAATAAAGTGGTCATTTTGGATAATGCGAAAAGTTATCCCGTTAATATTGCATTAATTGCTCATGCATATAATCTGTATGATGAAAGAGTGAGCATGAAAATATTTGATAAATTGGAAAAATTAGATGTAAATGTGTTTAGTGCTGACCAATTAACAACGGAACAAATGGCGGAAGGGCTGAATATAATGAGATCTAAGTTATATTGGGCAAATGAATATGAAATAACAGGTGCGGCAGCTCATTATATTAACGACCGAAGAATAGACGGAATCATAACAATTAATGCATTTGGCTGCGGGCCTGATTCATTGATGCTTGAGCGGATTTCACGTTATGCAAGAAAATTAAATAAGCCCATTTTACATTTATCAATAGATGAACAAACAGGCGAAGCAGGTTTTGTTACAAGACTTGAAGCTTTTGTTGATATGCTCTACCGTAAAAAGCGCTCTACAATAATAAATAAAATAAATATAAAAAAAAGCGAGAGATTTACCGATATTCATCTAAAAAATGTAATAAATTTGTCCGAGTAAATTTTTACGAAATTATAAAATTAAAAGCGGAACTATTTGTTCCGCTTTTAATTAATCCCCAAAACTTATGCTTGCGGTTGATTCCACAAAGCATCTCTTAAAAATTTGCTTTTTTGTGATTCTGCTGACAGTGCAACATTAACAGGAGTAAAGATAAATACAGAATCACCGATTTTTTGTTGGCTTCCGGATAATGCGTGTGTTGCGCCGCAGAGGAAGTCTACTATCCTTAAAGCCTGTTCCTTATCAAGCAAATGTAAATTTAAAACAACCGTTTTCCTATCTTTTAAATGTTTAACTAAAGAAATAGAATCTTCGTAAGAACGAGGTTCACAAACCATAACTTCATAACCTCTGTAGTTAGGATGTGATACAACTTTTGTGTTTTGCATTTTTTGCTCCGTTTGAGAATATGAAGGATTTAATGCTAAATTATCCTGAATCGGATAATCTTCAGCTTCTTCCATCATTTCACTGTAAATACTGTCATCTCTGCCATCAAAACTTGATGTTAAAAAATCAATGATTGATTTAAATTTGTCTGCAACTGCCAATTTTCTTCCTCCTAAGTATTATTCAAATAGTATTCTTCCAAGTCTTATCATTGTTGCACCTTCTTCAAGTGCTATTTTGTAATCGTTACTCATACCCATCGATATTATTTTTAATTCTACATTGAATTCAAATCTTAATGCATCATATATTTGTTTGATATTCTTAAATAATTTGTGAAGTTCTTCCTCAGGACAATTTAGTGGTGCCATATTCATTACACCGTCAACTTGTATTGATTCTAAACTTATAATATCTTTGAAGTGTTGTTTTATTTCATCCGGCGAAAATCCCGATTTTTGAACCTCATTAGCATTGTTAATCTGCAGCAGTATTCTTTGAATTATTCCTTTTCCCTTAGCTTCTTTTGAAATGGCTTCTGCTAATTCTAAAGTATCTACTGATTGAATTAAATCAAAATTACCTACTGCTAATTTAACTTTGTTTTTTTGAAGATGACCGATAAGATGAAATCTGCTGTCAGCTTTAATTTGGTCAGGCAGTTTTTCTATCTTTTTCAGTGCCTCTTTTACTCTGTTTTCCCCAAAATCACGAAACCCCATTTCGTAATATTTTATTATCTGTTTTTCGTCAAAGTATTTTGTAACTGCTATTATTGTAGGTTTATAAGGTGCAATTTGTGTTTGAATCTTAATGAAATTTTCTTCTAACTTGTTCATTTGTAATGAAAAAATGCCCTCTTGCGTCAAACACAATTATTATTATATAGAAAATTTCTAATGAATACAACAATTTGTTTACTCAACAAATGCGTGATTAGTGAAAATTTCTTAAAACTTTTTATTCATCATGCTTTCGGGAATTATTTTCTTTGTAACAAAACTTAATATATAAAGCATTCTATTTGAGATGTTGATTTTTTGTTAAAATTTTTTTACAATTTGAATAGTATGAAAGATAGTTTTAAGAAATATTTGCAGGAATTTATACTGTACATAGAAGTTGAGAAAAACTTTTCAAAACTGACGGTTAGGGCATATAATTCAGATATTTTAAGCTTTTTGATATGGTTAAATGATAAAGATATTGAGAGTGTTACTTATAATACCATAGGAGAGTATTTAATATATATACGTCAATTTAATTATACGAAAACGACTATTGCAAGGAAGATTTCATCATTAAGAACGTTTTGGAAATATTTATACAGAGAGAGAGTAATAGAAACTAATCCTGCATTGGGTGTTCATTCCCCAAAAAAGAATAAATCATTACCGGAATTTTTAAATGAATCGGAGATAGAAAAAATATTGAATAATATAAAAATGGAATCACCTGCAGGATACAGAAACAGAGTGATACTTGAGCTATTATATGCAACCGGAATGAGAATTTCAGAGTTAAGTAATTTAAATTTTGAAAATTTGAATTTGGAAGATAATGAAATTAAGGTTTTTGGAAAAGGTGCAAAAGAAAGAATTGTTTTAGTTTCAGAGCGGGCAAAAAATTTTTTAACCGCATATATAAAAAAAGTTAGAGGTTTAATATGTAGTGGGGCTGACGAATCAAACTCTTCTCCGGTATTTATAAATAAAACGGGATACAGACTTCAACCTCAATCTGTCAGATTGGCAATAAAAGAAGTCGTAAAAGAAATAGAATTGCCAAAACATGTAACACCACACGTATTCAGACATAGTTTCGCTACAAAACTATTGGAAAACGGTGCTGATTTGAGAGTTGTGCAAGAACTTTTAGGGCATTCAAGCATAAGTAATACTCAAATTTATACTCATGTAACAACTGAAAAATTAAAAGAATCATATAATCTGTCACACCCAAGAGCAAATTAATGTATAATGATTAAAAGAAAAAGGATTATATTATGTATGATGTTATAACAATCGGAAGTGCAACTTTGGATGCTTTTATAGAAACTGATGCGGCAAGTATAGTATCTGTCAGTTCTATAGGTGCAAAAAAAGAATATATGTCATATCCATACGGCGCAAAAATAGAAATAGATAATTTCGATTTTCAGACCGGAGGCGGAGCTATTAATACTGCCGCAAATTTCTCAAATTTGGGATTTAAAGCTTCAACCATAATTAAAATAGGGGATGAAATTCAAAGTAATAAAATATTAAATTCATTGGAAAACTTTAATGTAGACACTTCAAATATTATAAAGAGTAAAAATCATAAAACAGGTTTTTCAATTATATTAACGAGTTTTCAGGGAGACAGGACTGTTTTGGCACACAGAGGCGCAAATGCCAATCTTGAACTTTCAGATATTAATTTTGATGCAATAAAACATTCAAAATGGTTATATTTGGCACCTTTAAACGGAAATTCCACAAAAGTTTTGGATGATGTTGCATTTTATGCCGAAGAACACGATGTTAATCTTGCAATTAATGTCGGTACAAGTTCTATAAAACAGGGAAAAGAAAAATTATTTAAGGTATTAAAGACTGCGGAAGTTATAATTTTAAATAAAGATGAAGCTTCAATGTTGACGGGAATTAGTGTAAGACCCGATACAAAATTTGAAAAATATTCAAAGGAAATTATCCACCCCGATATAATATCAATGCTTAGAGAATTAAATTATGAAAAAGAAAAAATAACCATAATTACAGACGGTAAAAATGGCGCTTATGCTTATGACGGTAAAAAGCTTTATCATTGCGGAGAATTTCCGGCTAAAGTAGTTAGTACTTTAGGGGCAGGAGATGCATTTTCTTCAACTTTTGTTGCTGCTTTAATGAAAACAGACGGTGATATAGAAAAAGCTTTATTATATGCCTCAGTAAATGCCGCATCTGTTGTAGAAAATTTCGGGGCACAATCCGGCTTTTTGACTTTTGATCAAATCAAAAAACAATTGAAAGATAACCCCGATTTTAAAGTTTATTCTTGTAAATATAAAAATTAATATGCTTTTTCAGCTATTATTTCAGCTTGTTTGTATGATTCGAAAGCTCTGTTTTCTTCTGCTGATAATGGTGTGTGATTATCATTTGCGGCACCGGCTTCTGAAAATATTTTTGCTTCTTTTGGTTTGCTTAAAGTTTCATCATGTGATTCGGTATTAAATTTTTCAAATTGTTTATTTTCTTGTTGTGCTTTCTTTTCTGCGCTGTTTTTATTTAATTCTTCTTGGCTTTCTTCTTTTTTTAGTCCTGAATATATATCATTTGATTCATTCTTAGCATCTGTTTTAGAAGAATCATTTATTTTTGCAAAAGTTTCTTTTGTAACTCCTACTTGGTCACAAGCTTCAGATAATGAAGATTTTAAAGACTCTGATTCTTGTGTATATTTATTAAAGAAGTTAACGTGTTCTTGTAAATCCGTTGAATATTCTAAGGGATTTAATTGGTCGCTTGCTTGTTGAGCTGCCTGAGCATCTTGACCTTGAACTGCTCCGGTTTCTGTTCCGTAGTTTTGACTTAAGAAATCAACATCATCAAGTGTATTATAACCTTTTGCAGTTTCACCGTTTCCTGTATTAACTGAGAATGTACCTAACAATTCTTGGTCTTTAACACCGTCGTTATCTTTATCGCTTTGAGTATCAATAGCGCTGTGAGAACCGCCTTTTGTATATGATGATAAATCTACGGAGAAATCTTCTCCGAATTCTTCTTTAAGGTCTACAGTTGATTGTGAACCGTCTTTATTCGTTTTTAATGCTTTTATGTTAGCTGCTTCAAATTCATCTATTGTAACCATATTATTTTTATCGGTATCTAATGCAGTCATTGCTGCCCATTGATTATCCGCACCTAAGAAATCGCTTTGAGAATCAAAGTTTCCGTCATCGATAATGAAATCATATTTAACTTCATCTTCGCCTTCGCCTGTGGTAAATCCTATCGGGTCACAACATTCTCTTTCAACAGCTGCTTCATATTCTTCTTGTTTAACTTCAAGTTCATCTTCTATTTGTTGTGTGTCATCAATAAGAGAGTGTAAGTCGCCTAATAAACTGTCAATATCGTCTATTTCTTGACTTGCTTCTGTCATTGCTGCTAATGCTTCACCTAATTCAGGGTTATTTGGTAATGCTTCTTTGATGTTTTCTTGAAGATCTTGTCTTGACATACCTTCTCCGCCTTTTTTATTGGCATCAATGTATGCATTTATATTTTCTTTTAATACTTTTTCAGATTCTTCTTCGTGATTTTTTATTTCTTTTTTCTGAAATTTTACTGCTTTAGCGATATTTTCTTCTGCTGATTTTGCTTTATCTTCAATATCACTTTCTATATCTTCCATTTTTTTTGTATTTTCATCTTTTTCTTGTTCAAGTTCATCTATTTCTTCTTGAATTTCATCGGATGATTTAGTTGAAGCGACAGCATTTGTGCTTGAAACATTGTTTGTAGCTTGTGTTTTTGCTGTGTTTTCAGCTTTTTCTGCTTTTTCTGCTGCTTCAGCATCTTTTTTAGCTATAGCTTGTGCTTCTTCTTTAGCTTTTGCTTTTGCCTTTTTTTCTGCTTCTTCTGCTTCTTTTTTATCTTTAGCTTCTTTTTCTTCTTGATAGCTGTTTAAAATTTCATCAATATTATTTGAATCAGATGATTTTCCTGACAAAAATGAAATGCTGATATCTTCGGCATTTGAATTTTTATTTGCCTTGTTCATTTCATCTTTCATAGTTATTGGCAATAATTCATAATACGTATTTAACCATGAATTTGTCATAATATCTCAATCCTCTTTTTAATATCCTTATATATATAAAACCGTTCAAACTTCAATAATTGTCATGGTTTTACGATTTTGTATATAATGTTTTTATATACTCCTGTATATAATTGATTTTATTGAGGATTATTGAATTAAATTTGTTTACAAAACTTAATAAAATGTCAAATAAATACTATTACTCTACCTATATTAATCCGTTCTTTAAAAAAAACATAAAAAAGGAAGCAGATGTTTGTTTATATCTGCTTCCTTACATCATGTTATTATGCTGCTTTCTTTGTTAATAATTCCATTTCAAGTAAGTCTTCATTTTCAGGAGCTTCAGTTGATGCAGTTTCTTCTTCTAATGCCGGAGCAGATTTTTCTGATTGGCTTGAAGCTGCAGCTGCTTCTTCTGTTGTTTCACCTTTTGAATCAGCTTTTTCGATTTCTTCTTCTTCCTTTAATGAGTTGTAGAAGTTATCTGCTTTATCTTTAGCTTCGGATTTTGTTACTTCATCAATTCCGTTGATTTGGTCATCAGTTAAACCTATAGTTTCATATGTAGAATTTAATTGATCTCTTAAATCTTGAGATTTTTGAGTATATTCATTAAAGAAGTTGATGTGTTGTTGAAGTTCAAGTGAGAAGTTTGAAGAATCTTCATCATCAGCATCTGAAGCATTTAATCCGAATGCTTCTTTTAAGAAATCAGTATCATCTAATGTGTTGTATCCTTCAACTTTTTTACCGTCACCTGTATTTACGGAGAATGTTCCTAATAATGATTGGTCTTTAACACCGTCGTTATCTTTATCGCTTTGAGTATCGATAGCGCTGTGAGAACCGCCTTCTTTATATGAATTTAAATCAATTGAGAAGTCATCACCAAATTCATCAGCTAAGTCAACTACTGATTGAGAGCCGTCAGCTCCTGTTTTAACAGCTTTTATGTTTCCTGCTTTGAGTTCATCGGTTGTAACAACTTTATCACCGTCTGTATCTAATGCTGCCATTGCTGCCCATTGATTAGCTGCTCCTAAGAAATCGCTTGTAGAATCGAAGTTACCGTCGTCAACGATGAAGTCATATTGAGCTTTATCAGCACCTTCACCTGCGGTAAAGCCTATTGGGTCACAACATTTTTTCTCTTCTGCTGCTTTTTCTGCTGCTTTTTGTATGGAATCCATTTCTTGTTCAATACCTTTTGTATCTTGGATTAAGTCATTTAAGTCACCTAATAAACTGTCGACTTCATTTAATTGTTCATTAGCTTCTGTCATAGCAGCTAAAGCATCTGCTATTTCAGGATTGTTAGGCAATGCACCTCTGATGTTTTCTTGAAGTTGATCTCTTGACATACCTTCACCGCCTTCTTTGTTGGCGTTGATGTATTCATTTATATTTTTGTCCAAAACTTCTTTTGATTCATTTTCATAATCTTTTACTGCTGATTCTTGAGCTTCTGCTGCTTTTAAGATATTTGCTTCTGCAGATTCCGTTAAATCTTCAATTTGAGCTTCTAATTTGTCCATTTTTTCTTCATTTTGTGCTTTTTCTTCTTCAAGCTCATCCATTCTTTCTTGTTGTTCTTCTGTTAATTCAACATCTTTTGTTTCTGAAGCAGAGTTTGCTGCTTTTACTTCTTCTTCAGCTTTTGTTGCTTCAGCACCTTTTGTTTCAGCTTCTTTATCAGCTTTTTTAACCGCTTCTTCATCGCCTGTTTTTTTAGCTTTATCTTGTGCTTGTACGGCTTCTGCTGCTTCTTGATAACTTTGTTCATATTCTTCAATAGTTTTTGAAGAATCATCTTCTTGTGATAAATTTAATATTGATGTGTTGTTTAAATCAGAATTTTTTCCGATTGGGTTTGTTTGTTTTACATTTGTATTATTTACAAATGATGGTTGCATTAACCTTGAAATGTCAAATGCCATGTTTCTTCTCTCCTCTTAATAAAAAAATTTATTCTCTCGTAAACTTATAAAAACAATCGAAATCCAATAATTGACATGTTTTTGACCTAATTAATTTTTTTCCCTTTATTTTTTAAGAAAAAACCCAACTTTACATAACTTCATATTGATGAATTATATAGAGAAAATTTTTTTGAAATTTCTCTATTACTTTGTTTAGCCTAAGTTAAATTGGTTGAGGGGATACTATATTATTTATATACAACGTAAAAGGATTGAAGTTAATCAATCCTTTATACTTTTTTCCTAATCTCTCTTTTTTTTTTAATCCGCGTATTTGTATGTTTATATTCTCTCAATTTATTAAAAACTTTTTTTTATATTTAATTGATAATTTTTAAATTATTTTTTTATTAAAATTTATTTTTCCTTGATTTTTCAAGAAAACTCAGATTTACATATCTTAAACATTGTCCGAGTAAATTTTTACGATAAGCCGAAGGTGTTACAAAGCGAAGCACCGCAACGAAGTGAGGATGACTGAGCCTGTATGCGATAGCTGAGTAAAAATTTGC
>CANQNX010000055.1 GCA_947625345.1 Candidatus Gastranaerophilales bacterium | reverse complement strand
AAAAAATAAATTTGCTATAAAATTATTTAATCTAGTGTCGCAACATTACGCTTGCTCTTCGCAACCGTAAAGTTGCTAACCTTTTCAATACGCCGCTCGCAAATTTTTACTACCACCTTCTGATTATCGTAAAAATTTACTCGGACAATCTTTTATTAACAAGTATTAAAAAATATGATATACTTGAATTTATTTGGAAGGTAAGTCAAAAAAAGAATGGAGAAAGTATGAAAAAATTATTTTCAATTTTATTGGTAATGATGGTTTCAATGGGATTAAACTTATCAGTATTGGCATGCGAATGCGGATGTAAATGCCAAAGCGGTTGTGAGTGTTCTAAACTAAAAACTTGTGAATGCGATTATGAAATAGAAGGGTTATATGACGGATATCAAGCAGTTTATATGCCTTCAACAAAAACCTGGACAAATGGCGGAATGGCACCTGACAGAATTATCTTAACAAAGAAAACATCTTCAGGCTCAGGCAGCTATTCAGAATATTACAATTCTAAAGGTAAATTAGCTGTAGCGCTAAATTCTAATTTTGAATTTATTAAAGACGGTCAACTTATAGCAGTTGATAACGCAGGTTTAAAATATTCAAAAGTAATTTATGAAAAGAAAAAATTTAAAGAAGTTCCTTTAACTGATGAAGAATTACAAAAAATATTTCCTAATGCGGAAATAATAAAAATTTCTCAGTTTCATAACAATAAAATAAAAGTAGATAAAAAATTATTTAAAACAAAAGAAGTTTTATTGGTAAATGATACTGATAAATATTTCCATAAATACTCATTTAATAAAAAAGTTCAACCCACGGATGTAAAAGGGTTATTGAAAATAAGCAAATTGGGAAATTTAGTATACTCATTAAACGGAATGGAAGATGGGAAAATAACAATAAAAGTCAGATAAGAAAGGTAAAAGTATGAAAAAAATATTTTTTACAATACTATCATTATTAGTTTTAACCTCAACAAGTGTATGGGCTACCGCAAAAAGTGATTATGAAGCTGGAAAAGCCGCATTTGAAGCAAAAAACTATGAATCTGCTTTAAATTATTATAATAAAGCAATTCAACAAGATAAAAAATATGTTGAAGCATACTGCGGAAAAGGTGAAGCAGAAATGGAGCTTCAAAAAAATGATGACGCCATAAATACATTCACTAAAGTAATTAAATTAAATCCGCATATTTCCGAAGGATATTACGGCAGAAGTTCTGCATATGCAGCAAAACAGAATTGGTCACAAGCAAAAGTTGACATGGAAAAAGCAATCAGTATTGATCCAAATAATTATGAGTTATATGAATCAAGAGGTATGATAAATTACGAATTAAATGATAAAGCAGCAGCATATGCGGATGTTGAAAAAGCAATATCTATGGCACCTGATGAACCTACACCGTACAGAATCAGAGCTTTATTCAAATTGGGTGATTTACAATTCCGTGCCGCATACAAAGATTATCGTTTAGGAAATAAAATAGAAAAAGCAAAAAATAAAGCAGAAAAGAAAGCAGCCAAAGAGGCGGCAAAAGCTGCAAAAAAAGCTGCAAAAGAAGCTAAAAAAGCAGCAAAATAGTTTATAAATAATACTGAAAATCCTCTCTTTTAAGTAAGAGAGGATTTTTTTATGTAAAAAACCAATTTGCAACAATAACAGACATAATAATACCGATTAAATCCGCTGATATACCGGTTAATATGGCATATCTGTATTTTTTAATACCGACGGCACCAAAATAAACCGTTAAAACATAAAAAGTTGTTTCACTGCTGCCTAACATAATTGCAGACAATTTTGAGGTGTATGAATTAATGTCATTATTCGAAACAATATCTGAGAAAATTCCGATAGCTGCGCTGCCTGATAAAGAACGAACAAAAGCCAAAGGTAATACATCAGCCGGCATGTGGATTTTAGAAAGTAACGGTGCTAAAAAGTGAGAAAGCGAATCAATGGCACCCGAAGCTCTTAACATTGATATAGCAACAATTATAGCCACTAAATACGGGATAATATTAATACTTACTTTAATTCCATCCTTAGCTCCTTCAATAAATGATTCATAAATCGGAACTTTTCTAAGAATTGCCGTTGTTAAAATAATTAATATAACGGCAGGTAAAGCCCATAAAGAAAGTAAATCAATAATTTCTCTAAGATACATTATTATCCTCCTTTTTTATTATGGGAGGAAATATTTTTCCTAACAGTTTAGCAATTAAAATTGCGGAAATAAAAGCAGTTGCCGTAACAATTAAAGTAGGGACAATAACGGAAGTTGGATTTTCAAAACC
This sequence comes from Candidatus Gastranaerophilales bacterium, assembly GCA_947625345.1. Lineage (GTDB taxonomy): Bacteria > Cyanobacteriota > Vampirovibrionia > Gastranaerophilales > Gastranaerophilaceae > Avigastranaerophilus. Next base: position 7,853 of record CANQNX010000055.1, on the reverse strand, counting down.
GTTAGAAGCTAAAATGGCAATTACGGTAGCAGGAATAAGTTGGAATCCGGCTGTATTCATTGCTAAAAGAATGCACATTGAATCAGAAGCACTTTCTTTATCTTCATTTATTTCCTGTAACCCCTCCATGGCTTTTATTCCGATTGGTGTTGCAGCATTGGCTAACCCTAAAGCATTTGCAGAAAAATTCATGGCAATATCACCGATAACAGAACTATTTTTAGGTACATCAGGAAAAATTAATTTGGCAATCGGAGTTAACAATTTAGCAATAAATTCGACAATTCCCGATTTTTCAGCAATTTTCATTATGCCGAGCCAAAACGTCATAATACCGATAAGTGTTAAAACTATCTTAACCGAAAGTTGAGTACCTGAAAAAATAGCATTCGCAACATCATTTAAAGTGCCGTTAATTGCTCCGAAAATAATTGAAATAACTATTAAAAAATACCAAATATAATTCATAAATTTATTTTATTTTATAAGCGTAAAAAAATCAAAATATGAAGTTGACGAAAAATTTTTATCATAAGATAATAAATAATACAATTGACAATTAAATACTTTAAAACTATGTCGTAGTGGCGGAATTGGTATACGCGCACGTTTGAGGGGCGTGTGGATTACTCCTTGCGGGTTCAAGTCCCGCCTACGACAGTTTCTTTTTCTAAAGAAAAAGAAACCAAAAAGACTTTCACTTATTGGCTCAAATTATTATTATTTTCATCTATGTATCAAACACGGGACTTTCACCGTATTGTTTGCTCAAAAATATTCGCAAACAATAGGGTTCAGCTACGCATACTTTTCCCGTACGGCTCGTATTCCATATACTCGCCTACGGTCTAAGTAAACTTCCGCCTACGACAGTTTCTTTTTCTAAAGAAAAAGAAACCAAAAAGACTTTCACTTATTGGCTCAAATTATTATTATTTTCATCTATGTATCAAACACGGAACTTTCACCGTATTGTTTGCTCAAAAATATTCGCAAATTTTATACTTTATCTTTTATAACGTTTTTAACCGGCAATTTAAGCATAAAGCCAAATGTATTTGTACCGTCTTTTTTTGAATTAAATATAAATTTACCTTTATTCAGTTTTAAAAGAGAGTTAGAAAGATATAATCCCAAGCCCGTTGAAAGTCCGTTGGATTCTTGAGTAAATACTTTATTTTTATCAAATATAAATTGAAGATTTTCTTCGGGTAAATATTGTCCGGGGTTTGTTACTTTAAATACAAAGTCGTCTTTATAAATTTCGGTATTTATTGAAATATTTGTATTTTCTTTACTGTGATAATATGCGTTTAAAATAAGATTCGTTATAATTCGTTTTATATGCATTCTGTCAGCGGAAATAATTTTGTAGTCTGAATTTAAATAAAGTTCAAATTTTTGGTTTTTGGAATTCAAAATTAATCTGTTCTCTTCAAAAACTTCTTTAATAACTTCATTAATATCAAATTCCGAAATATTAATAGCAATTTGTTTGTTATCAAACTTATAAAGCCAAAGCATATTTATAAGCATATATAACATATTTTTACTTGAATTAAGTATTTCTGTTAAAAAATTTTTTTGAATATCCGGAATTTCACCTAAGTTTCCCTTTAGCAAAAATTCAAGTGCTCTTATTTGAGCTAAAGCAGGTGTCTTTAAATCGTGAGTTATCGTTGCAATTATATTCTTATTATTACCTATAATTTCTTCTTCATAATCTATTTTTCTTTTCATCACTAATAACACCTCTGAATTATTATAGTGTCATACTTTGCCGTCGATTCCCGTATTCACTTCGCTCACTCTGCGAAATTTCTTATCGCAAAATTTTTTCGGGCAATTTTAAATAAAAAATAATATAGACAAAACTAAGTTTCCATAAGTCAGTTGGCTAATTATTAAACAATACTTTACAAAACATTACCTTAAAAAATATTCGTGAGATAATTATAAAACACAAAGAAAAGGACTATAAATTGAAAATTTCTAATGTTTCTTTTGGAAATGTAGTAGCCGTTTCAGGAAAAGTAAGAAAAATAAACGGTATTAACAGCAAATTACGATCAAAAAAAATTAATGGTGATGTTCTTATTCAAGATATTACTTCCAAGTATATGAATTCATCAGCAGGTAAATTTTCTGATGAAGCAAAAAAAGGTAATTGTGTATACATTTATATTACGGGTGATGACATAAGTAAAGTAAAAAATCATGATACTGATTACGGAAATGTCGAAGCAATAATATCCAAAATGAAAGACTATTTTAATTTGAATAATACCTCGGTTCAAGAAGCAATAAAAAGAATATTTTTAATTAAACAATAGAATGGAGAAAGTATGATTAAAGGTTTTTTAAAAGAATTTAAAGATTTTGCAGTTAAAGGTAATGTAATTGACATGGCTGTAGGTATAATTATTGGCGGAGCATTCTCTCCTATTGTTAATTCTTTGGTTTCAGATATTATAATGCCTCCGATTGGTTATTTAATGGGAAATGTTGACTTTTCAAATCTGTATATCCCAATTACAAGAAGTGCTCAACATTATTCAACTTTAAAAGAAGCTCAAGCTGCAGGTGTTGTTACTATTAATTACGGTTTATTTATTAACACTTTAATAAGCTTTGTTATAGTTGCTTTTTCCGTCTTCTTACTTATTAAATTTATAAATAAACTCAAATTTGAAAAGAAAGAAGCTGACTGCGAAGTTGTTGAAGAAACCACAAAAGAATGTCCTTACTGCTGTTCAACAATAAACAAAAATGCTAAAAAATGTCCTTATTGCGCTTCGGAATTACCTCAGTAATTAAGTGGCAAAAATTTTTAAATCTTGGTTTTATATAAGTATGGATAATAAAAAAATTATAAAATTAGACATAAAACAACAGGAAATCGTTAAAGAATCAGGCAAAAAACCTTCAGAATCTTTACACACAAATCCTATTGTACAAAAAATGATTAAAGTAAATTTGGAAAGTAAAAAAGATAAGTTCAGTTTAAAAGATTTATATTAGTAATGTATCGTAAGAATTTTCTTGATATTTATATAAAAAATAATTTTGATTTTGATATGGCAAAGTCTGAAATTGATTTTGCCATTGATATTTTATTTAATTATTCTTATAAAGATTTTATTTTAGGTAAAACTCTTACAAATTGGCAGATTGATAAATTAAATAATATTTTCGAACAAAGATGTAAAACAAATAAACCCATTCAACAAATTATAGGTATGGCATATTTTTACGGGTATAAATTTTTTGTTAATGAATATACTTTAATTCCAAGACCCGAAACAGAATTATTAGTTAATGAGGTTTTGAAACTTTCAGACAATTTTGTTAATGCCAAAATTCTTGATATAGGTACCGGAACAGGCTGTATACCTATTACATTAGCCTTGAAAAATAAAAATATAATATCGGATGCTGTTGATATTTCCTTAGAAGCACTTGAAACATCTAAGAAAAATGCTTTATTCCATAATATCCATAACCGTATTCACTTCTTTAAATCAGATTTATTTAACAACGTTAAAGATAAATATAATATTATAGTTTCAAATCCGCCATATATCCCGCTAAAAGATAAAGAATCTCTTCAAATTGAAGTTAAAAATTTTGAACCTCCTTTAGCTCTTTTCACTAAAGATGATATGGGCATTGAATTTTATGAAAAAATTATTACTTGTGCATATAAATATCTGTCGGATAACGGATTTTTAGCTTTTGAAATCGGAATTAATCAATCAAAATCAATAATTAATATTTTAAAAGACAATAAATATAATGATATACAAATATTTAAAGACGATAATAATATAGATAGAGTAATTATAGCTAAAAACTGATAATAATTATCACTTTTCAAATAAAAATTATTATTGTATAATATATTTGTTAAAAAAGTAAAAAGGATAGAAAGAGGTAGAGAATGGCAAAATATGTATGCAGCGTATGCGGTTATACCGTTGAAGGAGATAAAGCACCGGATAAATGTCCTATGTGCGGTGTAAGCAGTGATAAATTTAACAAAATAGATGAAACAAAAGGCTTAAGCTATGTAACAGAACATGTTATAGGTGTAGCAAAAGATGTAGACAGCGTTGTTCTTCAAGGATTAAAGGATCATTTTGCAGGTGAATGTACTGAAGTCGGTATGTACTTAGCAATGAGCCGTCAGGCAGAAAGAGAAGGATATCCCGAAGTAGCTGAAGCATATAAAAGATATGCATTTGAAGAAGCTGAACATGCCGCAAAATTTGCAGAATTATTGGGTGAAGTTGTAACTCCTTCCACAAAGAAAAATCTTGAAATGAGAGCTGAAGCTGAAGCAGGTGCTTGCGCTGCTAAAATGGAAATTGCAAAAAGAGCAAAAGAATTAGGCTATGATGCAATACACGATACCGTTCATGAAATGGCAAAAGATGAAGCTCGTCACGGTCAAGGTTTCCAAGGATTATTAAAAAGATTATTTTAATAATTAAATCTCAAAAAAAAGAAGACGATTTAATCGTCTTCTTTTTTCTAATTAAATCTTACTTTGGTTAAATCAGCTTTTCTAATTCTGATATTTTGTGGAGTGATTTCCAAAAGTTCATCATCACCTATATATTCCATACAATCTTCAAGGCTCATTTTTCTGTGCGCTTGAAGTGTAACCATAACATCGGCAGTTGCGCTTCTCATATTAGTAAGTTTTTTGGTTTTACAAACATTTATTTCTATATCTTGAGGTCTGTTATGTTCGCCGACAACCATACCTCTGTATACTTTAGTCTTCGGAGTTAAGAAGAATACGCCTCTGTCCTCAAATTGAGCCAAAGCATAAGGTATAGCTTCACCTTGTTCATGAGAAACCAAAGAACCGTTTCTTTGCTTTGAAATATCACCTGCATAAGGTTTATATGAGTCAAAAGTATGATTCATAATACCTTCACCTCGGGTCATTCTGATAAATTCTCCTCTAAAACCTATAAGACCTCTTGCAGGTATTGAGAAATTCAACAAAGTTCTGCCTTTTGCGTTTTGCATATGAATCATTTCACCTTTACGATTAGAAAGTTTTTCAATACAAGCACCGGCACAAGCTTCGGGAACATCGACCATTAAATTTTCGTATGGCTCCATAACTTCATTGTCAATACGTTTTAAGATAACTTCAGGCTTGGAAACTTGGAATTCATACCCTTCTCTTCTCATTGTTTCTATTAAAATACTTAAGTGAAGTTCACCTCTGCCTGATACTTTAAAGCTTTCCGTTGTATCGGTATCTTCAACACGAAGACTTACATTTTTTTCAAGTTCATCATACAGTCTTTTTCTGACTTGTCTTGAGGTAACATATTTACCTTCCTGACCTGCAAAAGGACTGTCATTAACGGAGAATATCATTTGAAGTGTGGGTTCATCTACTTTAATTAACGGAAGTGCTTCCGTTGATTCTGTTGAAGTAATTGTTTCACCTATATGTATATCATCAAATCCTGTTATGGCAACAATATCACCTGCTACGGCTTCTTGAGTTTCAACTTTGCCTAAATCTTCAAATACGTATAATTTTACTATTTTTCCTCTTTCAACGGAGCCGTCTGCTTTTATCAAATTGACTTGCTGTTGAGATTTTATAACACCGTTTTGTACTCTTCCTATAGCTATTCTGCCGACATAGTCATTGTAATCAAGTGTTGTGGCTTGGAATTGAAGCGTCTTATTTTTATCACCCGAAGGATGTTTTATTTTTTCTATGATGCAATCCAATAACGGTTCAAGTGTTTTTGAATCATCTTCAAGATTCTTTTTCGCAAAACCCATTAAACCGTTAGCGTATACATAAGGAAAATCAATTAATTCTTCATTATCGGTTAATTCCGTAAATAAATCAAAAACTTTATCCACTGCACCGTCAGGGTCTGCACCTGTTTTATCTATTTTATTTATAACGACTATAATTTTTATACCGAGTTCGAGTGCTTTAGATAAAACGAATCTTGTTTGAGGCATTGGTCCTTCCGCCGCATCAACAATTAAAAGTGCACCGTCAACCATTCCTAAAACCCGTTCAACTTCTCCGCCAAAGTCTGCGTGCCCCGGAGTATCAACTATATTAATTTTGTATCCTTTATAATTTACGGATACATTCTTTGACAGAATTGTTATTCCTCTTTCTCTTTCTAAGTCATTAGAATCGAGAACTCTTTCTTGTACTTGTTGATTTTCTCTGAATACACCCGTTTGTTTTAAAATACTGTCAACGAGCGTTGTTTTACCATGGTCTACGTGGGCTATTATTGCCACATTCCTTATTTTCGTGTTATCCATTATTAATGTTTCCTTAATGTGTTTATTTATATTTGTACTTACATTGTATTATAAACATTAATAATAAAACATGAAAAAAATTTTATTGTACAAAAAAACCGAAATAAATTTCGGTTTTTATAATTAATCAAGTCTTATTTTAAAATTTCCATTTAAAGCTTTTTGTAAAAAATTCTTTCATTGAAGGAAACATATTTTCAATGTTTTTCAAACCCTGCTTTACTCCGCATTGATTTATCATTTTTTGAATATTTGCTCCCCAACTTTCAGTTATAAATTTGAAAGCCTTCGGATCTTTCATTTGTAATTCGGCTAAATCTTTTACTTCAGACATAAGAAAAGTGTCTTTTCCTAATTTTGCAATGGGTTGAGTAAATTTATTTATTTCTTTTCCGCTAAGTAACGAACGGCCTGTTTCTTTTACAACACCAAACAATTCATTATACATTTGCTGCTTATTTGCATGTTCTGCACTATTAACAACTGCTTTTCCTATATTTGGGAGAGATACCATAATACCATTCCTTTTCTTTGTACTTATATTTATAAAAATAAAAGAAAAATTTTAATTTACATTATTATTCAGCATGTTTACAATAATTAATATTCATTCCTTTATACCACCGGATAAAATATCATTAATAAAATATTTTCTGCCCAAAAGAAATACTATAATAACGGGAAGCGAACAAACAGCACTAAAAGCAGTTAAAGCACCCCAGTCGGTTATTTCTCTGAAACTGCCTTTAAATTTAGCAAGTGCTAAAGGAAGTGTATTTAAGGCATCCGAATTAGTTACAATTAAAGGCCACATAAAACTGTTCCAAGTGGTTATAAAAGTAAAAATAGCTAAAGTTATAAGCGCGGGAACAGACAAAGGCAGCGCAATTTTATAAAACACCTCAAAAGAGGAACAACCGTCTATTTTTGCGGATGCTTCCATATCTTTAGGCATTGAATTAAACCACTGGCGCATCATAAATACACCAAACCCTCCGAATAACCCCGGTATAATCAATGCATAATATGTATCTATGAAGTGAAATTCTTTCATTATATAAAATAACGGCACTATATTTACCTGAGGCGGTATCATCATTGATATTATTATCAATACAAACAATAATTCTTTATATTTAAATTCAAAACGGCTGAAACCATATCCTGCCAATGCGGAAATTATCACCTGTCCAATTGTTGTTGCAATTGCAACAAACATACTGTTTATAAAATATCTGAAAATATTTGCATTTTTTACAACATATTTATAGTTTTCAAAACTTATGGGGTCAGGTAAAAAACTAACTGTTTGAGTAAAAATTTGCTTATCTGTCATAAAAGAAAGGCATAACATATAAACAAACGGCAACAGCATAGACAAAGCGCCTATTATTAAAATGAAATATCCCAAGATTTTAAAAACTTTATTCATAAAATAATCATATCATTATTTTATAAAATTAAATCATATCTGTTTCGTAAACCATATTATATTTATCCGCTAATTCCTTCAAGAAGTCGTGACC
>CANQNX010000054.1 GCA_947625345.1 Candidatus Gastranaerophilales bacterium | reverse complement strand
GTAAGGAGTAAGTCATGAGTAGCTTTAACATAAGAAATAACAATATGTTTAATAATAACCGCTTAATACAACAAAATAATGATTCCTCAGTGAAAGAATATGAGAATTTAAAATCAGTTTATAACGGATATGTTGAAAAAATGGCAGATTCCGAGGTTGGAGAATCTTTCACGAGATATAATGTGGAATTAAATCTGCTTAAAAATATGAAAGAAGTTGCCCAAAAGCACAAACTTGACGATGAACTTGAATATATAACAGACAGGGAAAGTTGTGTATTAACAAAATTAGAAGATATGGGATTCAAGCTTAAATCGGACTAATTTATGGATAAAGCGCTAATTATTTTATCTGATAACAACAAAGGAAAGTTTATTTCAAAAGGTTTTTCATCAGCCTTTAAAGAACTTTCTTATTTTGTTTATGAGAAAAAAGTTTATGATTTAAATCTTAGTGAAATAGAATCAATAAAACCCAATATTATATTTATATTCTGGACAGATATGACTCAAAAAGAGTCATTAATTGAATTTTTTGATATTTGCAAAATAAATGACACGGATATAATACACTGTGCCGAGTTAATTTCTGATATCCCTTCAAGATATCTTAATATTAAAAATAACTATATATTTACTCAAGACAGTAAAAAGAAAGCATATAGATATGTACCTTGCGTAAATATGAAACAATACAGGCAAAAATTTAACGGTTATAAATACAATATAACATTTTCAGGCAACCCTTCATATATAGAGAGGGAAAAAATATTATCTTCATTAGTATACAATTTTGGCAGAATTAATATATTTTGTCGTTCGTATGATTTTTATAAAAGCGTAGATGATATACAAAAAAGCGGTTTTTTGAATGACAAATATATTGAATTATATAAAGAGTCATATAAAGGCTATGTAGAAAAAACCGAAGAATTATCAGAGATATATTCTTCAAGCAAGATAAATATTGATTTAAAGAACATTAATGAAAAATTTATGAATTACAGATGTTTAGAAATATTGTCCTCCGGTGGATTTTTAATTGCACCTTATAATAAAAGAATTATTAAATATCTTGAAAACGGAATTGAATTTGAAACATATAATTCAGAATATGATTTAATCGATAAAATAAATTTTTATTTAAAAAATTTAAATATAGCGAATTTAATATCGGAAAAAGGAAGAAAATCCGCCGCCTCAAATTTTTCATATTATGATAGACTAAAGAATATGTTAAAGGTGATTTATGGCAAAGATACTTGTAATAGATGATGATACGGCAATAAACGAACTTATTAAGGTAAACTTAGAACTATCCTATTATAAAGTAATATCCGCATTAGACGGTAATAAAGGATATGCTCTTGCAAAACAGGAACTGCCTGATTTAATAATTTTGGATGTCATGATGCCTGAAGTTGACGGCTATACCGTAGCAAAGAGAATAAGAGAAAATCAAACAACCAAAGATATACCGATAATCATGCTAACGGCACTGAACATGCTTCAAAATAAAGTTGAAGGTTTTAACATAGGCGTAGATGACTATTTGGTAAAACCGTTTGAAATGGAAGAACTTTTAGTCAGAATAAAAGCTTTATTAAAGAGAACGAATAATATTCCGAAATCCGTTGCTGTTAAAGAAGTTTTAACAAAAGGGGATATAACTTTGATACCTGAAACATATTCTATTGAAATAAACGGAAAAACGGCGAAGGTAACTCCTATTGAATTTGATATTGTTAATTTACTTATGCAAAATTATGGTAATATGGTATCAAGTGCAAAAATACTTAATGATGTATGGGGATATTCATCAGATGATGCAGTTGAAACAATTCGTGTGCACATGAGACACATAAGAACAAAATTAGATAAAATATCAAGCGGAAAGAAGTATATAGAAACAATATACGGCGGGGGCTACAGATTAATCCCCGAAGGGAAAACAACAAAATCATATTAGCGGATAAGTATTAATGAAAATAAGTTCAATATCTTATTATTTGTATCAACCAACTTTTGGCACAAGAAAAAAATTCAAAAGACTTTTTAATAAATGTGCATATTCAGGACTGCCTTTTGAAGTTCATAACACAAAAACAATAGAACATATAATTCCGAAATCACGAGGCGGAAGTGATGACTTAGGCAATTTAATATGTATAAGAAAAGATAAGAATATAGAAAGAAGTTCAAAAAGTTTAAATGAATATATTAATGAACATCCTGAAGTTAAACAAAATATAATAGATACTGTTAATTCCTTATCAGGTAAAGAAATATACGGAATAATATGGTCTGAAGAGGTAAAAAAAACTTTATATAACGAAATCGGTTATGACATTTTTGAAAAAATGTAACAATATTGTAATATTCTTCTTAAATAATTAAATATTTTATAAATAAAAGCCGATATAAAATATATTAATAAAAAAAAGGATGAAGAATATGTCAAATTTTGATTGTAATTTATCTATCAGCGGACTTTTACAAAGTTATAAACCTTCTATAGTAAAATATTTAAAGGGTATGGAGCAAGACGGTAATGCACCTGCGTTAAATAACAACGAATTATCGCTTTTTCTGCCTCAAATGATAAATGATACAATTGAATTTTCATCATCAGCAAGTGATGATGAAATAAGAGAATACAGTGAAAACTTTGACGATATTATAAATGAAAAGTTAGATGCTGCTGATCAAAATAATCAACCGGCATTAGGAGTCGGAAGCTTTTACGGATTAAATACCCTGAGAACAATCAGAAATGATGAAGTCGGATCTAAAGCTTATGAAGACTTATACGGCGGTCAAATGGCATCTTATAATGATTCGGTTAGTGCACTAAATCGTATAGGTATTGATATAGAAAATGACGGATACGAAGCTCAATTTACAAACAGCGGAAACGGTGATGAACAATTTGCCGTATTTGTAAAACAAAATATAGACGGAAGCACTGAATTTTTAAAAGTTCTAAACTCCGCATCAGCTGAAGAAGGTCAACAAATAATTCAAACAATTGTACCTGCAGGTGAAGAATATGGTATTACAAATGTTTATGATTATTCATACTTAAAAGACAATTATGATAATACAGACACCATAGAAAATAATATTAAAAGAAATTCATTTGCGGAGATAAATGAATTAGCTTCTAATGCACTTACACAAGAGGCAAGAGTTGAAGCATATTCAAAATTCCACAAGGAAACTCAGGAATGGAAATTGACTAACAGTGAAATTGCTGACGAATTTAAAAATAAATTTATGATAAGTATAGAAGCAGGGCAGCAAAAAGCATTAGATGCTTTACAACAAAAACTTGAGTTAGCCGGAAGCGAAGAAGAAAGAAATAGCATTCAAAATGAAATAAATAATTTAAATGCAGATAATATGATGGAATTAAATCAATATAATCTTCTGTTATTTAAATATGAAAGCCAACTTCCGGATGATATAAAAAATGAATTATATAATCACTATACAGAATTATCATCAGCTGCAACCATAGAAGAAAGAGATACCATAGCAGCTCAAATACAGTCTATAATCGACAATACAGAGATGTCAAAAGAAGAAAAAGCATTAAATTATGAGCAGTTAGGTAACTGTGTATTTTCCGTACAAAATTATGAAATTCTTTCCTCATTATCAATTCTGCAAAATTGCGATGATCCTGAATTGGCAGCAGAATTAAATGATAATTTTAACCAAGAAACATTAAATTTAAACAAAGAAATGTTCAAATATCAAATGATGTATAATTTTGCTAATTCAGATTTACCTTCATCTGTAGCAGCGGAATTACAAGATTTATACAGTAAATTATCCGAAGCAGAATCAAGTAATGAGAGAGCTCAAATAATTTCTGAAATCAGAGAAACCGAAGAAAGCAACAAAAGTGGTTTAAATTATTCTCTCAGTCCGGCAGAAATGGTTGTTCAGGCAGTAGAATTATCCCAAGCAAAAAATCTCAATGCCGTATTAGATAAAGAAGATGAATTCACAAATATGGTTAATGCCAATGCAGCTGAATTAGAAGAAATATACGGATACTATTCCGAAGAATAAGAAGAATTTAACAACATTATCAGAAAAGAGACTTTGTTAAAGAGTCTCTTTTTTGTTTATTTGCTTTTTTAAAGGCTATATTTTGTTAAATTGTATACAAATCAGATAAAAATATTATAATATAATAACATAATATCAAAATTTATTTATAAATTATCGAGGTTAATATGGGAAATTTTGAATGTGACATATGTATTGGAGAGCTTTTAAAAACATATATTCCCCTTGTTGTAGAGCAGCTTGAATTAATTGAAAATAATACCGGAAATAAAATATTAAGTGAAAGTGAATTTAAAAAAATTATTTCCGCAAGAAACAACAATATTCTGAAAGAAAATGTTTCTAATGACGAGAGTGAAATATTAAAAAATCCGGAAATTGATAAAAACATAAATGAACAAATAGAGATTCAGGAAGAAATTGAAGAATTAAAAGATATTTATAAAAAGTTTGCATCTTCAAAAAACCCTGAAACCAGATTATTGTTATATTATGACTTATTAAATACGTACAGAAACAACAATATGGATTCTGACGCCATATCAAAAAGTTTATATAAAGTTATAGAAAATATTGATAAAGCTCAGCAGAATGACATTAATACATTAATTGAGGAGTACAAATCTGCTCAAAATCCTGTTGAAGCGCTTAAATTGGCTGTTACTTTAAACAATGCAAATGTATTAAATACCATTGAAATAAATTCATACAATATACGTTTAGGCAGATATGAGTCTAAATTACCTTCGGAAAAGATAGAAAATCTTTCAAATATATACAGAATCTTATCAAGTGTTAAAAGGGAGGAGGACAGAAATAAACTCCTTAAGGTAATTGAAGAAAAACAAAAAGAATATCAACTTGATGAGTATGAAATGAAATTATCAAATGAGCAAGTTAATAATGCAGTTTTGACATCAATTTGTTACGAATTAGGTTCATTATTTGAAGATTTAATAGTTGAAAAAGATGTTGAAAAAACAAATGAAATAAAAGACAGAATAAAGACTTTATATACAAAAGCCATGAAGTAGTTTTATTTAAGTGAATTCATAGGGTTCCAAGTATCTTTTAAATTTTCATTTATTAATTTTTCATAAAAATTTTCTTTATAAGAAAGCAGCTCAATTTGTTTTTGGAGCTCTTTTAATTGTTTAAGGGCTTTATCTTTTGTATTTTTAATTATCAAATATCTTTCTTTTATTGTCTTATCACCTAATATACAGAGTTCAATATATTTTTTTACTGATTTATTATCAATTCCCACGCTTCTTAAACATATAACGATTCTAACCCATTCAAGGTCATTATCGGAAAATAATCTTATATTATTTTTATCTCTTTTAACAAAGGGGAAGAATCCCGATTTTGCCCAAAACCTCAAAGTATGTTCGGAAACATTAAGTTTCTCAGAAACCTCTTTAATTGTATACATATCAAACAATCCTATATGAATTTATTTTTAAATTTTATACCTGAGAGTGGCTCTAATGTCAATAGAATAATTGACAAACTCTGAAACAAATGATATATTCGAGTCGTAAAATAAAGAATGCGAAGGTTTAATGATGAAAATACATAAAAAAATTACTGATTTAATAGGCAAAACACCTTTATTGGAAATTGAAAATTATACAAAATACAATAATTTAAAAGCAAAAATAGTTGTAAAATTAGAATATTTCAATCCTGCCGGCAGTGTAAAAGACAGAATAGCAAAGTCTATGATTGAGGATGCGGAAGGAAAAGGGTTATTGAAGCCTGATTCAATAATAATTGAGCCTACGAGCGGAAATACGGGAATAGGTTTAGCCTCTGTTGCTGCTGCAAAAGGATATAAAATCATTTTAACAATGCCTGATACAATGAGTATTGAAAGAAGAAACTTATTAAAAGCGTACGGGGCTGAAATTGTACTTACGGAAGGGGCAAAGGGGATGAAAGGTGCCATAGAGAAAGCAAACGAATTGGCACAAGAGAATCCGAACAGTTTTATTCCCGGACAATTTACAAACGAAATAAATCCTAAAACACACTTAATGACAACAGGCCCCGAAATATGGGAAGATACTGAAGGAAAAGTTGATATTTTTGTTGCAGGTGTTGGCACGGGAGGCACTATTTCAGGTGTGGGTGAATATTTAAAATCAAAGAATAAAAATATAAAAATTGTAGCTGTTGAACCAAAATCTTCACCCGTATTATCTGAAGGTATATCGGGCGCACATAAAATTCAAGGAATTGGAGCAGGATTTGTTCCTAAGACATTAAATACGGGTATATATGATGAGATTATCACGGTTGAAAATGAAGATGCATTTAAGAGTGCAAATATTTTAGCAAAGAAGGAAGGCTTTTTGGTGGGAATTTCATCGGGTGCGGCTTTGTGGGCAGCAACGGAGCTTTCAAAAAGGGAAGAGAATGAAGGTAAAATGATTGTAGTGCTTTTACCTGATACAGGTGAAAGGTATCTGTCAACAAATCTGTTTAATGATTAATTATTTCAGGGGCTTAAGACATGAGATTCTGAGCTCGCTTCAATCCTCAGAATGACATTGTGAGTTCAGAAGGACACACAGACACAATGATGTCACCCTGAACTTGTTTCAGGGTCTAATAACAAGAGATGCTGAAACGAGTTCAGCATGACAGTACGTTTTAAACCTGCCGCTGCAGAATAAAGGTAGGACGTATTATATAAATAATTTGGTTAAGTTTTAAACCTGCCGCTGCAGGTCATTCTGAATTTATTTCAGAATCTAAAATTTTCGTGCATTTGTTTTAATAGCATGAGATTCTGAGCTCGCTTCTGAACTCAGAATGACATTGTGAGTTCAGAAGGACACACAGACACAATGATGTCACCCTGAACTTGTTTCAGGGTCTAATAACAAGAGATGCTGAAACGAGTTCAGCATGACAATAAAAATTAAGCATGACATTGAAGGTTCAGCATCTCAGAGAAAACAAGTGAGTAGTTCAACATTACATAGTTTAGTTGCTAATAAAAATATCAATACTTTGTTTAATAAATAAAAATTATTGTATAATGTAATCGGTGAAATTATGAAATCAGTTAAAGAAGTAGCAACAGAATCAAAAATATTGGAGAAGTTAAAAAAATTTCCCAAGTGCACAGAGCTTGTAAAGTACCTGTTTCAGGATATTGAGCTTCAGGAAATGCAAGATTATGCCAATAACGTGTCAATAAAGCGTTTAGGCTATAATGACCACGGGCCTGTTCATATGCGTCAGGTAACAATAAATGCAATAAAGATGCTCAATATATTACATGAATCAGGCATTAAAACCTCATTAGAGGAAGAAGAAATAGGAACATTTGAAGACAGCATGTGTGCCGTGGTTATTGCTGCACTAATGCATGATTTAGGTATGATGATAGGTCGTCAGGGTCACGAAGATATGTCTGTTATTCTTGCCATTCCTTTAATAGATAAGGTTTTATTAAAATTATTTCCCGACGACATACATAAAAGAGTTGTAATAAAATCCCTGTCAATTGAAGCCATAGTCGGTCATATGTCAACGAGGAAAATACATTCGCTTGAAGCAGGAATAATCCTCATTGCAGACGGATGCGATATGACCAAGGGCAGAGCGAGAATACCTTTATCAATAAATAACTCACCGAAGGTGGGAGATATTCATAAATATTCCGCAAATGCCATAACGAGAGTCAGTATAAATCACGGTGAAAAGAAGCCGATAATGATTGATATTGAGATGTCGGCAGATGTCGGATTTTTCCAAATTGAAGAAGTTCTTTTTACAAAAGTAAGTTCAAGCCCTGCAAAGCAATATATTGAACTCTATGCCGGTGTTACGGGGCAAGAACGAAAATGCTATTTAATTTAGCCGTTTAAACTAGTGCGGATACTTAAGCTGAGCATCGGAAATATTATCAACATCAGCCATATCTTTTGCCAATTGCGATATTTCAGATGTAAGTTCAAGTGAATCAAGCCATTCTTGAGGAATTGAATCAAGTCCGAGATACAATCCGAGGACATTACCCGTAATTGCGCCTGTTGAATCGCTGTCACCGCTGTGATTAACTGCCAATATAAGTGCATCCTTCAGATTATCAGGTTCTTTAAATATACAATATGTAGAAATTGCCATTGCTTCATCGCCGCTAAACCCGTATCCTAATGATTCAATTGCAACATTTGAAGGAACATCCGATTTAGCAAGTTCCATAGCTTTTTCAATTTTTTCGGAGGTTTGTTCGTGACCTTCATAAGTTTTCAATATTTCCAAAGAATCCTTGAATGCTGTTTCCAGGTCTTTGCCCTGTCTTATTTCCGATATAACCGCAGCGAAGAAACCTGATGGCAAATAAGCCTCTTTGCCGCCGTGAGTTAATGCTGCACACTCTGCTCCGACTTCAAAAGCAACCTTCGGATCATCATACATAAGTCCTGCAGGAGAAACTCTCATTACACCGCCGCAGCCTGCACTTTCATTAATCGGCTCTTCAACCGAACCTTTTATTCCTGCTTTTAAGCTGCCCAAGCATGTTTTCCCCGGACCTGCAGGTGAATACAATTCACCGACAGTGCTTAACCATCCGTTTACATCATTTTCATCAAAATCTTTTGTTTGGGTTTTATACCAATTTTCATATGATTTATATATTAAATCATAATCCGGTTTTTTGTTTTTGCCGTTTTTAAGTGCAGAACGAATTAAACCGTCAGCCGTGAACATCGTCATTTGAGTATCATCAGTAACTCTTGCTTTAAGTCCGACGGTAGCTAAATCTCTTATGCCTTCTTTGCCATAATATTCAAGCATTTGATCCGTTCTGAGTCTTTCAACGGGTCTTCCTAAGGCATCACCTAACGCACCGCCAAGAAGACAGTTTAAATTCTTTTTGTATGCGGTTTTAACCTCATCTGTTGATGATTTATCAACCCTTTTACATAAAATTCTGTTATATGCACTTAAAGGGTTATTATTTAAATCAGTTTCTTTTTGTTGTTGTGATAAATCAGCTGTGTTTGATGAAGATTTTTTATCTGAATTATTAGCTGTATAACACTGAGGTGTGCTTATAATAAAATTATTAGATATGTTATCCACTTATTAATTCCCTGTCTATGTAGTAATCTTTTTTATCAAATTGGTCTTTTGTAATTCTTGCTGCATAAGTACCATGCATTGCGAAATATTGTTCATTTTTATCTTTACTGTAATCATCAAAAAATCTAACTACCTTTCTAACCATATCGTATAACCTATTTTTTGGATAGTTATCATAATCGCATTTAATATATGCCGTAGGTTCCTTTCTTTTTTCGAAAGTGTCTTTATCAAGAGCGAGAGCCCCAGGATGCGCCACCTGAATAGTTAATGCAACGGGTTTTCCGTTTATATTTTGTGTGTCTAATTTAATATCATGATTATTTAAAAAACCGTTTTCCGTGATTGTATAAAGACCAAACTTGCGTGCAAGAGGAGTTTTATACAATGAACCTTGATTACTATCTATACCTGTCATAACTTAGTCCTTTCATTTTAAGATAGATATATAAAACACCTGAATTTTAAAAATTTACTTATTACATATTTATTGTAACATTTTTTTAACATTAACTCCACTATTTAAAATTTTCCTTTAATAATACAATCGGAAGATTTCTTTCTTTTGCAATTTTATAAGCAAAATCGGGAATATCCTTAATATCACCTTGGAAATATAAGGCAGTAACTTTAGGATTGTATAAGAAGGCTTCATTTACCGCTGTATCATTCATTATGTGTCCCGTTTTGGTGTCTGCAATTGATGAGGAAACATAACTTCCCTCAATAATTTTCTCTATTGCCTCTTTTTCAGTTATACCAACATTTTGTTTTTTAATGGCTTCAATTTGATCTGAAAGTTGTGTTCTGAGTTCATGTATTCTCGCCTGATTACTTATATCGGTAGCATCATTATCATATAAATATTTATATAGTTCTTCTGCTTTAACTCTGTAGTGTGTTGATGCATCATAACCTGCAATACCTATTAAACTGTTAGGATCGGCTTCATATATAACGCCTATATTTTTATATGTAAGCCCCCTGCCATTTGACAGATAGGAAGACGAGAAGGTTTCATTTTGAGATATACCGTCCGTACCCAAAATGACTCTTTGTAAATCCAATGCGGAAATATTCGGGCTTGAACCGTTTCCTAAAGCATCAATAGAATAGATATAACCGCTAAACTCATTATTT